>NZ_ANOH01000349.1 GCF_000346505.1 Aporhodopirellula sallentina SM41 | reverse complement strand
ATCGATGCTTGGGTTTTCCAGCACCCAAAGCCATTGGGTTTGCCCGTCTCCCCCGGACCATCTCCCCGAGGCGGGGCGAGGGGATCCTGTGTATATCAGGGGTGGGGGGCTCCCTGGGATTCTCGCTGGACGCTTGGGGCCGACCCTCGCCAACTTTGTTCGGGAGGTTGAGAGATGCAAAGGTGTCGGGGTGAGATGCTTTCTCCACCTTTGCTTTCTGCTGCAGGAGAACGGCTGAGCCGAATGAGCACGTCGGTGGGATGGGATCGTTACTCGGTCGGCGGTAGTAACACGATGGGGCGGAGGTCGAAAGGCGAGAGTTTTTCCTCACGGGGTAACGCGTGCCGAGTCCATTCATTTGATTTCAGCCGCACCGTTCTGCCTGGGCGAATCCCTTCGAGTAGTTGCTTCATTTGAAATCGTATAACCCACCCGCTGCTTCCCGGTGCGAGCGGATGATTGGCGTTGCTCGCATTGTTGTCGATCCATTGAGTGACGTGAACGAATTGGCCGTCGTTGCTCGCGTCATAGGTACGAAGCGTCGACTCGGCGACGATCACTCGGGCGTTACGTTTGATGGGGAAAAGAGGCAGGTGTTTCGAATCGAAACCGGCGTAGAGATGGACGGTAACCACACCCTCACCTTTCGTTTGGTATTCGATGTCGGTGACCATGCCTGGGAATCCACGGTCCATGGTGAACTGTTCGAATTGTTGACGTTGTTGTAGGGACGCCGTGGCTCGGCTTTCCGGATCGATCCAGATGTCAGTGAGCCGCCCAGGGCCGTACATCGTCGCCCAGGTTAGGTTGTATCGAACGACTTGTCCGACCTGCAAATCTTCGGTGCTGGCGATCTGGTTTTGTTTCCAAACCCGTGTGGCGACGGTGTAGTCGAAGGTCTGTTCGCCGTGTAGCCCTTCGGCTGTCGGATAACCGGCGAGTTCAGAGAGTTGGGTGTTTTCTGGAATTGGGACTCGCCGAGCAACCAGTTGCTTTTGCGACTCGTCGATTGATTGGATTTCCCATCCCACCTGTTGTCGCAGGTAGAACGTGAAATCGTCTTCCAGCCTCAGGACTTGGTTCCAAGGCGAATCCGGCGAGCGGTCGATTGGTTGGTTGCTTACCGTTGCCGCATAGTCGGTTTCTTTCAGTTTGACTTCAAACTCGCCGCCCGTTCCTAAATGGAACCATCCGTGTAGGTGCGTGCCGATCGGGATGTCGGCCAACGAAGCGGGGGCACCGCGATAGAAGATCGATCCATACGGCAACATGCTGAACTTGAGCGGCAGATCTTGGTGATACTTGATTTGCGAATCGAGTCGATCGCCTCGGAGGATTCCCATTCGGTTGACGTGGTCCACCATCGTCAGTTCGCCCGAAATGTATCGCGACGTTTTTGGATCAGGAAAGCGGTCGGGGGTTGCGATGGAAACCGACTCTTGACCGCTGGCGATGGTGGCGATGAGGCCACAACAAAACGCGACGCAGTGTGTCAGTTGTCTCATGCTTCCACCTCGCTGAGCGAGCCGAGACTATCGGCGAAAGTACCCGTTTCCACGCCCATCCGTTGTGCCATTGTGAGCAACACGTTGCTCAGTCGCCCCTTTTCGTTGACCGGTCGTGAACAGATCCCGTAGTGCTTCTTCGCGTCGTCTAGATCGTAACCGTCGAAATGGCCGACGTTGTAATCGACATGTTGTCCGTGTTTGAGGCCCAGCTTTCTTCCGCCCGCCAAGATGGTTGGGACGTTGGCGTTCCCATGACTGTGGCCGTAGGACATGCCGCTGCCGTAGAGCACCATCGTGGTGTCGAGCAGGACGCCGTCGGAGTCTTCGACTTCGGACAATCGATCAAGCAAATAAGCGAACTGTTCGAAATTGAACGCGTCGCTTTGCGTGAGTCGACGGAGTTGTTCGGGGTCTCCATTGTGATGCGACAGCGAGTGCCGCGTTTGGTTGATTGAAATTTCCGGTATGGGAAGGCCTTTGCCTTCGTCGCCGCTGCTAAACGTGATGACGCGAGTCATGTCGGTTTGAAATGCCAGTACCATCAAGTCGTACATCGTGCGGAAGTACTCGCCGACGTGTTGTTGGGAGATGACTTTCGTGAGTCGTTGCGAGCTTTGCGGATCGATGTTGGGCCGTGGTACATCGAGCCAGTGATCCGCTCGTTGGGTTCGCCGTTCGACTTCACGAACCGAGGACAGGTATTGGTCCAAACGCGTCCTGTCGTCGCTGCCGATCTTGCGTTGCAGTGATCGCGATTCCTCGAGCACGAGGTCGAGAACGCTGCCGGTTTGTTGGAGTGCTCGACGCTCCTGTTCGATGCCGCCTTCGGGAGCACGGAAGAGACGTTTGAAAACCTCGGCCGGTTTGATCTCGGCCGGTACCGGGATTCCATCCGCGTTATAGGACAGCGACCGACCGGTGTTGCTGAGGACGAGGGAGGAGAACCGCGTTTCGAGCGAGGTTTTACTCGCGATGAGTTGGTCGACCGATATCGAATTGCGTTCGGTGGGGCCGATCTTGCCACCGGTCAACCAGATGTTTTGACAGCCATGGTGATGGCCGAGAGCGTGAGGATGATGCAGTCCACTGATGGGCGTGAT
>NZ_ANOH01000348.1 GCF_000346505.1 Aporhodopirellula sallentina SM41 | reverse complement strand
GACCCAATACTGTTCGGCTCGCCTTATGCACTGATGCGGTTTGGGCGGTATTTGCGTGGGAGGTAGTGCGACGCCGCGAATGCGACGAAGGGTTTGGCAACGCGAACACGAGTCGACCGCGCAGCAGTGCCCCCCCCCCAGGTGACTTCACTTCGGTCGGTGCGCATTGCTCCTACAGAGCCTTTGGTTTCAAGTTTTCGATATGAGCTTCCAGTTCCTCCAAGCTCGCCCAGCCGAGCAAATAAAAGCAGATCATCTCGTAGGTCCGTTTGTTTGGTTGACCCCCGGTGTAGATCAGGATCAGCAGGCAAGCGATGATGGCTAAGTACATTTGAATCTCGACGCCTGCCGGCTTGGTGCTCAGTAGATGCCGACAGCCCAGAAGCTGTTTGATCATTCGGAAGAACAGTTCGATGAGCCAGCGAAGCCGGTAGGCTTCGGCAATCAGTTCCGCCGGAACGTCCATCAAGTTCGTGACCAATCGCAGTCGACCATCGCAGTGAGAGCCTTTGCTGCCAGTGCGGACATGCGTCGGGACTTCGATTTCGATGTAGCGAACCGGATGATCGCTCGCGACCGTTTTGCGGTTGCTGGTGTGAGCTCCCAAAACGACTTCTCGGTCGATGCGGACACCGGCGTCGCGATCTGCTGCGGTTAGGTCTCGCTCACAAAGGATCTTCGGCGTGCTGTTGTCGCGGGCTCGGCAAATGTAGCTGCTTCGGGCGGCGTTGATTTGGTTGAACAATTCAAACTTGGCATACCCACGATCAATCACATAGCAGCGATCTGGTTGCAAGACGGAAGCCAGGACTGCCTTTTCGTCATCTTTCCCCTTGGGCTTGGCTGGCGTGGCATCGATTCGCTCGGGGATTCCGCGAAGGATCTCGAAATGAGTGTGCATGCGGTATCCATCAACCGACCTACCTTTGGTCGTTCCGCCTGCCTTATCAGGCAGCCAAGCCAAAGATGCCACACGCACGGCCGTCTTGAAGACGCTGCCATCGACGGCGGTGAGTTGATGTCCGATCACATCAAACTTCGATGGGTCGGCCGAGGGCACTTCGGTAGCAAGCTCCGCGGCGATCTTCTTGAGCGGCTCGGGGTCAAAGATGCTCACCGACTCGGAGAGCGATCCCAGCGAAGCTCGCCCGACGCCGAACTTCTTCTGGACATCTTTGAGTGTGCTGGCTTGCTGTAGTCCACGAAGCGAAGTCAGGATCGGATTGAACATCCACATAAGAACTAGCACGCCGTACTGGTCCATGTGCAAATCACGATTGCGGGACTTGTCGCGTGCAGTACCGATCTCGTGCAGGGAATCC
>NZ_ANOH01000347.1 GCF_000346505.1 Aporhodopirellula sallentina SM41 | reverse complement strand
TTCAGAATTCGCGTTCAATCGCGCCGTTTGGTCCGGTAATACGGTTCATACGATTGAAATTATGGGCGTCGCGTTTACCCGCGTGTTCCCGCGTAAAATCGTCCTTTGTCGCCACACCTTTTCCCATCGCCGCTCGTGCCTGACTCTACCCGCCTTCCTCGAATCGTTGTCATCGGTGCCGGTGCGGCTGGAATGATGGCGGCTGCCGAAGCCGCAAAACGAAAATGCGAGGTGATCCTGCTCGAGAAAAATCGCAAGACCGGCGTGAAGATCCTGATGTCCGGTGGCACGCGGTGCAACGTGACGCACGATACCGACGCGAGAGGCATCACCGAAGCGTTCGGTCACGCCAAGAGGTTTCTGCAGCCGAGTGTTGGCAAGTTTCCTCCCGCCGATGTGATTGACCACTTCTCGCGTCTCGACGTGCCCACCAAACGTGAAGCGACCGGAAAGATCTTCCCGCAGAGCAATCGTGCCCTCGATGTTCGTGACGCGTTGCATCGTGACATGATTCAGGCCGGTGCGCGATTGTTTCTGCAGTCGCCCGTGCAATCGGTTCGTCCGGCCGAGAACGGCGGGTGGATGGTTTCCACGGACACCACTCAAGGGGAACAGGAATTGTTTGCTGACCGAGTGATCGTGACCGCGGGCGGTCGCAGTTGGCCGGGGTGTGGCACGACCGGAGACGCTTATGAATGGCTCGCGAGTCTCGGGCACACGATCGTTCGAACGCGTCCGGCCCTCGTGCCGTTGGTGGGCGGAACCGAAGCCACACGCGGGTTGTCCGGATTGACACTCGATGACGTGGTGGCGGAGGTTCACGACGCGGCGAGTCCTTCGTCAAAACGGCCGCTCATTCGTCGTCGTGCGTCCTGGTTGTTCACGCATTTCGGTTTCTCCGGACCTGCGGCGATGGATGTCAGCGGTGTGATGACGGCTTGCGAATCGATCCGCGACCGGCGTTTGCAATTGGACTTGGTTCCTGACGTTAGCGAATCCGAACTGCGCGAACTGTTCTCGCGTCGGTCCGGCGATTCGGGAAAGCGAACCGTTGCCTCGGTCGTCGCCGAGTGGTTGCCGTCACGTTTGGTCAACGAAGTCGTTGTCGCTTGCGGGGCACGAACCGACGATGGTGATAAACCGATCGCGGAGTTTTCCGCCGCGTCGTTAAACCTGCTCGTCGAACATCTCAAACGTTGGGTTCTGCCGGTTTACGACACGCGAGGATTCGCCAAAGCCGAAGTGACCGCCGGAGGAGTATCGCTCAAGGACGTCGATCGCAAGACGATGCACAGTCGCCTGGCCAACGATCTGTACATCGCCGGCGAGGTGCTCGACGTGGACGGGTGGATCGGCGGGTATAATTTCCAGGCCGCGTTCAGCACGGGACGAGCCGCGGCGGTCGCCTCAACAGAGCCGCTCGATGTGTCGGCCGATCGCTGATTCCGCACCCCCGTGACTCTTCTCCGGTCAACGGAATCTGTATACTTTAGGTTTTCGCTAGCGAACCATTCCTCACTCTCAGAAAGACGAAAACATGAGCGTTGTCGCCACGACTGAATTGCTTCCCGAAGTCGAAGCGTTTTTGAGCCAAAGCCCGTTCCCGAGTTTCGTCGCGGGCAAAAACTTCCCCGCCGCCAGCGGCCAGACCGTCAAAACGATCGATCCGGGTTCGGGGGAAACCATTGCCGAGATCCATGATTTGAGTGCCGAGGAGATCGATCAGGCGGTCCAAGCCGCTTCGGACGCGTTTCCGGCTTGGTCGGGAATGTCGAAAGAGGAGCGGGCGTCGATTCTGCTCAAACTCGCTGACGCGGTCGAAAAACACAAACCGATCATCGCCCAAATCGAAGCACTCGATGCCGGCAAAATCGAAGCCCAGGCCCAAGGCGATGTGCAGAACCTCGTCGACACGCTGCGGTACTTCGTCGATTTGGCGTCCAACGTTGAAACGCGAGAGAAGATCGACTCGCCCGGTTTCGAAGCGTGGAAGTATCGACAACCTTGGGGGGCCTGTGCGTTCATCTTCCCGTGGAATTTCCCTTTCTTGTTGATCGGATGGGGAATTTCGCCGGCGCTCGCCGCAGGCAACACCGTCATCATCAAACCCGCCGAAGACACTTCTTTGTCGGCGATCTACTTGGCTCGTTTGGCGAAGGAAGTTGGCGTGCCGGACGGTGTGATCAACGTTGTCACCGGCCGCGGAGCCGCTGCCGGTGCCGCGTTGTCGGCCAACGATCAGATCAAACGCATGTCGTTCACCGGTTCGCCGGAAGTCGGCCGATTGGTCGGTGAAGCCTGCGGTCGAAACCTCGTTCCCGTTAAACTCGAACTCGGCGGCAAAGGTGCTGCCGTGGTCTTTGATGACGTTGACGTCGCCGAAACGGCGGAGAAGTTGGTCGGTGCGATCACGTTCCATACCGGCCAGGTTTGCTGTGACGCGACCCGTTGGCTCGTGCACCGGGACATCTATGACGAGTTCACCAAAGAATGCGTCAAACGGATGGAAGCCGTGCAGGTCGGACACCCACTCGATCCGAACAGCCAAATGGGGCCAGTCGTCAACGCGAACCAACGCTCTCGCGTGCTCGGGTATCTCGAGAAAGGGCAATCTGAAGGTGCGAAGTGTCTGTGTGGCGGCGGGGAAGCGAGCGTGGACGGATTGCAAGGCAACTACGTGCAACCGGCGCTGCTGTCCGGCACGCTCGACAACGTTGCCGCCCGTGAAGAAATCTTCGGCCCGGTCGCCTACATCGCGACTTTCGAATCCGAAGAGGAAGCGATCGCGATGGCGAACGACACCGACTACGGGCTCGCCAACAGCGTTTGGACGAAGGACGAAGAGCGTGCCAACCGCGTCGCCGAGGCCATGGTCGCGGGCAACAGTTGGATCAACGCACACAACGTGTTCGCGCAAGGCGTTCCCTATGGCGGCGTTAACAAGAGCGGCGTCGGTGGAGGTGTCCTTTCGCCCGAGACCCTGATGGATTATTACCGTAGCACGTCGGTCGTTCGGCCGTTGAGCTGAGGTGTCTGCCTCGGCGGATTCTACCTCCCCACTCGAAAGACAAAATGCTCGCCAAAGATGTGAAAACGGGAACCGTCGTGGTTCACGAAGGCAACCCGTGCGTGATCAAGGGCATCACCGTGAACACCCCGTCGGCCCGTGGCGCCGCGACGTTGTATAAATTCCGCGCCCGCAATTTGCTGACGCGGAACAAAGTCGACATCACGATGAAGGGTACCGATAACCTCGACGAAGCCGACTTTGCCCGGCGAGAGGTGCAGATGCTCTACAGCGATCCGACACACCTGTTTGTGATGGACAAAGAGAATTTCCAACAGTACGAAATTCCGATCGATGACGTGGAGGAGGAACTGCCCTACATCACCGAAGGTTTGGAAGGCATCCGAGCGATGATCTACAACGACGGTTGTGTTGGATTGGAATTGCCTACCGCGGTCGAATTGACAATCACGCAGTGCGATCCGGGAGTCAAAGGCAACTCGGCAACGTCGCGGACCAAACCGGCGACATTGGAAACCGGTCTGGTCGTCCAAGTCCCCGAGTACATCAAAGAAGGCGAGCGTTTGAAGATCGACACGCGAACGGGCGAATTCTTGGCCCGCGCGTGATATCGCAATCAAGCGTTCGGAGTGGGAGGCATGTTTCGAGCCGATTCGGTCACAAGTCAGCCGATCGGCGTTTGCCGCGGTTGCGAATCCAACCACAGGATCGGACCCGTCGAGTTTTGTGATCGGCTCCGGTAGCGAAAGTCGCCAACGGTTTGTCGATTTCATCAAGAGTCAACCTGTTGTCGTTTAACCGGTAGCCGTAGGCGACGCTTGACGGAACACAACCTACCCTTCGGGCACGGGTTAAACGAAAATTGAACGGTATTGCCGTTAAGCGAATAAATGAACAGCCCGCCAAGAGTTTCGGCGGGGCCCGTGAATCACCAAATGTCTTGGCGACTTTCGCTACGGCCTTCACTCCAATTGCGTTTCTCCAAGGAGGATGTCGTCAGACTTCGGGGATCTGAATTCTGGTGAATCCAGTGGCGGGATCAGACTCGTCAAAGTAGAAAACGCCCCAAACTCTCGTGCCGAAAAACTACACGCCGCCTTCGGCTTGGAAACGCACCATGTCGTCGGCTGGGGCGAGCTCCACGCGAACGCCCTTTTCTCGGTTCGCTTGGTTCAATCGTACCGTCACCCGGTGACGGCCTTGCTCCATACGAACGTTGGAAACAGGGACACCCAGCTTTTTACCATCGACCCAGATCTCGCTCCCTTTCTCCAAATTTGTTAGCAGTTTGATCTCGCCGGCAACGAGCACGTTGAAGTAGCCGCGTGCGAACACGTTTTCTGCCGACGGGAGATCCTCACGCGGCAATACGCCATCGACTTTGCTGTACGCCGTTTCCCATCCTGAATCCTCCGCGGGAATCGCGTCTCCAGATGTTGCGGTGACTCGCCACTTCCGAATCACCGGGGTTTCGTTGTTGGCATACGGTCCGGGGGTGCCGAGAGCGGACAGGAATTTGGCCAAGTCCAAGAACTCATCGCGGCTGCGCAGTTGATCGGCGAGCCCTTCCGGCATCGCCGAAGGTTGTGGTCGCTCGAACTCGATTTCCTCGACATCCAGACGCACTTCCTTTCCGCCGTCGGCGGCGTCTCGGACAACGATCTCGTCTTCGTTCTTGAAGGTCACGATCCCGATTTTCACCGAACCGTCCGACATGAGGAAGAGCTTGTTGTCGTAGTGTTCTGCGATCGAGGCATTGGGTTTTAGGATGGACTCGATCACATGATTCGGTTTGGCCGCCGCCCCGACCGCGACGAGGTTTGGACCGATCTGAGGTCCGGCCGGACCGATCGCATGGCAATTCGTGCACGCGAGCGACTTGCGACGATAGATCATCTCGCCTCGAGCCGCGTCACCGTGCTCGGCCACATCCGCAGCGAGTTGCTCGGGATCCTCGGCTAGCAAACTCGCCGTCAACGATTCCGTTGAATCTCGCGGAAGAGCCTCCACGACTTCGCTGGGCAGTGATCCGGTCTCGCGGTGGTATGTTCTCAGCCGCTGGGCGACCTTCGGGTGAACAACCTCCGCCGCCAACGCGTCTGCGATCAAACTGGTGCCCGACCTCTGACGAACGATCGCTTCGACGACCGGCACGATGTCTTCGTCGCCCGGATCTTCCGTCATGACATTTGCTGCGATGTCGATGCTGCGTTTGAGATCAACGTGGGCGAGTCCCACGACCGCGGCCAAACGTCCCGCCCGGTCGCCGCTCTCGGTCAGTTCGATCAACTGCGTTGTGTACTGAGCATTCGTTTCGGCGAATGCCACCGCGAGTGCCCGGCGTAGGCCAGGGGTTTGGTTTGCGTCACGCAGCATGTTTAATTCGCTCCGGCCGGCGACCTTCCAAGCTCCCATCGTTCGGGCAGCGGCGATCCCGACGGCTTCGTTTGGATGACCAACCATCGGGCTGAGCCGACGCACCGCGCGGGCCGTCCGTTTGGGCCACCGCTGGCCGGCCAACTCTTCCAAGCTTTCCAGCATCGCGATCGTGCTCGCTGTGGATGCCAGGCCGTTTCCGCGAGTCATCGCACCGGCGATCGTGCGAATGTCGGCGTCGGTTGCCTTTTTAAGAAGCTGTGATTGCACGCTCGCAATCTCCCGCTCATCGGCGGAGTCGGTTTCAAGGAAGCGAGCGAGACGTTCTTCGAGCCCGATGCCGATTCCCTGTTCGACAAATTCACGATGGTTCGGGCGAGCAAACGACAGTCGGCCCGCTTCCATTGCTGGCCGCCAATACGGCTCCAACGCGGCCATCGTTTGCGGCAACGCTTCGTCGAGGAACCGGTCGCCGGGATGATCGAGCGAATGAAGTGCGGCGACCAACGCCTCCGCGCGAGGAACAAAACCTGCCGATAAGACGGCTTCCATGCGAGTCCTTGGGAACGGATCGCCTGCGGCTTTGGTGAGCATTCCGATTGGGTCGGAAAGGTCTTCGTGCCAATAACGCAGCACACGAGCGCCGGCCGAACGAGCATGCCCGTCCTCGGCCGATAGCACGCGTTTCAAAACCTTTTCGCTCGCTCGGCCAACGTTTTGAATCGCCCACATGGCTTCGACGAGATGGTGATCATGGTCCGCTGATTCCGGATTCAATGCATCGCACCACGCCTCGACCGTCGAGACAACCACATCGGGATCGCGAAGGCTGAGTTCGTACCGGGCTTGATGACGAACGAAATCCTCAGGGCTTCGCAGTTGATCGACGAGTTCCTCGATCGGGAGGCCGGTGAGTTCGGTGGGCGCAACGAGAGGACGTTCTTTGTGCGTGATCCGCCAAATCCGACCGTGTTCATGATCGCGTCGCGGATCGCGGAAGTCATGGCTGGCGTGACTGATGATCGAGTTGTACCAATCCGCCACGTAGATCGCGCCGTCGGGGCCGATCTTTGTGTCGACGGGACGAAAGTTGGGATGCTTCGATGACATCAACGGCGGCAAGATGTTGGCACTGAACCCGGCCCCGTTTTCGATCAACTCGTATCGGACCACCGCGCGACTTTTGAATCGACACGTCAACAACTGGCCCCGCAAATCATCGCTGACATGGGAACCGGTCGCCAAGTCGCCGCCACATTGTTTCTCGGTGCTGATCAGCGGAGTGACGCGCAGTTTATTGCCGCTGTTGCCCGTCCACGGCGAGAGATACATGATCCGCGGGTTGTTCACCATGAACGATTGCCCCCATCGATCAAACACGTGGCCCCACGGGTTTCCACCGGTACCGGTGCAGAACACTCGCAGTTCGTGAGTGCGGGGATTCATTTGATAGACGCCGCCGTTGAAATTCCTCACCACTCCGTACTGCGTTTCGACCTGTGAGTGCAGGAAGATGCCTTCTTGGAAATAGATCCAGCCACCTGGACCGCGTCGCCACGCGCTGATCGAGTGATGGCTGTCTTCGATTCCGAATCCGGTCAGAACGAGCTCTTTCGTGTCGGCGACGTCATCGCCGTCGGTATCCTTCAGGAAAAAGATGTCCGGTGACTGGGCCACATAGCAACCTCCGTTGGCGAACTCGATCCCGGTGGGCAGATACAGGCCGTCTGCGAAGACCGTTGATTTGTCCGCCTCGCCATCCCCATCGGTGTCCTCCAGGATGATGATTTTGTCGTTGGCAACCTCGCCCGGTTTCAATTGCGGGTACGCCCAGGAACACGCCACCCAAAGACGCCCACGCGAATCCCAGTGCATGTGAACCGGATTGGCCAGCATCGGATCGGACGCAAACAGGTTCGCTTCATAGCCCGGCAACAACTCGAAGTTCGCTAGTTCCGAAGCCGGGTCGTGGTCGTTCATCAGATCGAGGTTCGCGCCCCGCTGATTGGCCGCTTTGATCTTGGCCAGTTCTTCGGCCGATAGGTTCGAAACCGAAACAACGCATGCAAGAATGGCAAACCACGTCAGCAAGCGATGTGGCAAAAGGTTGCGTGAAAACATAGGTGCTTCTGTTTGAATAAAGGGGACACGCGAACGAAACGGTTCCAAACCAAGACACTTCGCGACCGAACGAATTGAAAACATGGGCTCATGTGGTCCGGTAACAAGGTCGCGAGAGTGTCTAAAAAACTGACGTAGCTGATATCGCCAGACGTCCTGGTCTTGATTTCTAGGGTCATGATTTCTGACGCCCTGAAACTTGGCGAACTCTGCTACAGGCATGACAAACGAGAACAGAACGTGTGTCTGTTCGCACAATCACTCATCCTCGACACGGGCCAAACGCCAACGGCGAGTCGATCGCTTTAGCGCTTTGGAAAGAACTAAATCGCGTTGGTCGGCGATTTCACGAAAGCGAATCACTTCGGCGGGCAACGCCTTACCGCTCGGTGACGAACGTCTTTCGCCGACGATGTGGACCTGATTGAGGGCTTTCCACGAATACGTGAACTGCAGGTTCTTGTCATTCACCGCCGCTCTCACTGACAGGGCATCGCGATGAGCGGGCGTTGAGTCGATCGCAACGCCTTTGGCCCATTCTGTCGCTGTCGCGGACACGACGAACGCTCCATCTACCGTCAACTCATAGGTTCCCGGTGACAGGTTCTCGACCGCGAGAGTGTCACGTCGAAACTCCAATTGTGGCGGCAATGGGCTATCCACCGGCGGCGGCAATCGCGGGAACGTGTCCTCCTTCACGTCGAACCGTATTCCCTTTTCGTCGGCGGACACGCTTGAAACGCTCACGCCGGACGCGGACGCGGACAAATCGCCAACGTCCAACCGAATTCGCCACGGTTCCAACACGTCTTGATCGGGAAACAATTGATTCGCGAACGTGTGGCTGATCGCCCAGTAACCGTATTCGTTCAGATGGACTCCGTTGATAGTCAGGTTCGGTCCCAATGATTCGTCCATCAAATATCGCGACGTTTCAAAAAGGTCAACGAACAACACGTCGGATTCACGGGCGACCTCCCGCATCGCGTTCGAATAGCTTTGCAAATCATCGTTGCGTGCGTCGCGCTTGGGTGTCAGCGAACCGTGGTCCTCACACGCGATCGGCGACACCAAAATCAATCGCACGTCCGAGTTCCCGTTGTACGATCTGCCTCGGTGCGAGGAAATCCATGCCGCGACATCCGCTTCGAAATTCTCGAGGCCGCCTTCTCCGGCGAAGGATTCTCCCATTCCAAAGCAAGCGATGATCACGTCGGTTTGATGTTGCCGCAGCGTTTCGGCTTCCGAGGGAAAGTTCGTCGGCCGATCACGGGCGGTGAGCATGTCGCCGCCCCAACCGAGATTGCGTATCGATACCGGACGCTCGGCGGTCCGTTGCAGCAGCAGTGTTTCCAAATATCCATGAATGCGGAGTTGGTCGGCAAACGTATTGCCAACGACGGCGATGCGGTCGCCGGGACGAATCGGTGAATCCGCCAACAACGGCGATGTCGTTGCGAACAGTAGCAGCACCGCGAAAACAGGATAGATGGATCTCATGCGTTACATCTTTCGGTGAGCGTCGGAAGGGAACCGGTTGGCGTTGGAGCGTAATGAGAGTGTCAAGGAATCGGACGAATCACTTGTCAACGCGTTCGACTGTCCACGTTGTGATCTCGGCATCGGCGGCAGGCAAAGGTTGTTCGGTGGACCAACAGCAGGCGTTGAGCAACATGCGAACGACGGACTCTTCGGCGAAATCACCGGGGTGGCCGAACGACGTGTAGAACGCTTTGCCGCCCCACTCGTTTTCCCACGCCCACGCGACGATGTCGGTTTCGTGCTTCTTGACTTCGATGGTGCCGAACGCCTTCTTGAGCAAACGTTCTCGCCCCTTTCCGCTGCCACGCACCAACGGCACACAACTGTCTTGGAGTTGAGTCAGGTACAACGTCCCGGGCGACGTCCAACTCGACTTGGTAACGTTGGACAGAATCGGATGCGATTTTGCCTCGTCGATCACATTGATTTCGGTCGAACCGGATTGATGCACGACGTATGGGGTTCCGAGCACACGCCGACCAAAGTCGTCGTTCCAACTGAATCGTGGATGACCTTTCGGGTATCGAAAGCTGTGGTTCGCCGTTCGCAGACCGATCACTGGTTTGCCCGACCGGATGTAGTCCTCGATCGGTTGCCATTCCGAATCGGGCAGCTTTAAAAAACGCATGAAGAAGATCGCCAGATCTGCGTCGTCGAGCGACTCAATCCCTGGCAAAACATCGGTTGTTTTCTTCTCTGGATTACCGCTGCCCTGAACGAGCGTGACGCGAAAACCGAACCGTTTGAGTTCTTCGGCGAACAGCGGCATCGTCAGTTCGGGCGAATAATGCAACGTGCCGACGACGATCACCGCATGAGGTTTTTCAGCTTCACTCGCCTGAGCAAACCTACCGGACGCGACAACGGTCAACAACACAATGCCGAACAGGATCACACGGTGTGGGGAACGCATGAGAAAGCCTTGGAAAGCGTAGGAACCGGAACGGGAAAGGACTTCTATTCGGTGGCAACCTCGTCGAGGTAGCCGAGTGATTCCAGGAATTGCTCGGTCGATTTCATCGCACGTTCATAGTGCGAAATGTCTTTTGTCTTTGGACGGAAACTCTTGCTGTTGAAGAACCCGTGTCCTTGTCCGGCGAACGAAACGAGTTCACAACGATTGCCCGCTTCGTTCATCAAACGGTTGAATCGCTCCGCGTTCTCGAACGGCACCGTTGTGTCCTTGGTACCGTGCAGAATCAGCGTCGGGGGCAGACCTTCGCGGACATGATGGCATGGGGAGATCTCCGTTTCCCGATCTTCGCCAACACGTTTCAGTCCGTATCCTTTGGCGGTTGTATCGATCACCGGGTTGTACAACACCATGGCGTTGGGAATCGAACTGATCGCAGCGTTTTCGGAGGGCTCATCCAATGTTTCGATTACTCCGGTGCACGCCGCAACGTGACCGCCCGCCGAGCCACCGGAAGCGACAATCTTCTGTGGATCGATGCCATACGTTGCTGCGTGTTCTCGGATCCATCGAACCGCGGATTTGCCGTCGCTCACGCACTCAAACGGAGTCGTCTTCTGACGGCTGCGGACACGATAGTCGGCCGAGAATGCGACCATGCCGCGATCAGCCATTCGACGTGCCTGCTCGTAAAACTGAGCCGGCGTGCCACCGTTCCATCCACCGCCGAAGAAGAACACAATCGCCGGTGCCTCACCGTTCGGCTGCGGGTCGGCGGGGCGAAAGACATGCAGTTGCAATTCCACGTCACCGACGGTTTTGTAGGTAACGCGTTCATCTGGCTCGAACGCGCTGCAGTCCTCTGCGTAGAAAATAACCGCGAAAACGGCCGCCACTAGCGCGAACAACCGAACCGGCGACCGCGAAAACTTCATCGTGAACGATGACTCGTTTGTTCGTTGAGAATCATGCGTGCAAAGTAACGAAATCATTTCTGTGCCTCCGCCAAATCGGTGTACTGTTCCTCGGTCATCCAAACGAGGTCCTCCCAATACCCGGAGTCGTTCGGCTGAGCGGGACCGGGTGTGGTGCGGCCGGACGTGATGATGTCGTTGATCTGTTGAGTCAGCCGCTCGACTTCCTCGGGATGCGTCGCCACCAAGTTCTCTTTCTCGCTCGGATCCGATCCGAGATGATATAGCTCGGTGTTGAACTTGGCACTCTTGAGCACCAGTTTCCAATCTCCGTCGGTGATCGAGTATCGAAAATTGCCGCCTCCGTTACCGTGGTTAATCAGTGGCAGGCGGTCATATTGAGAATCGGGATCGTCCAGCACCGAGGCGAAGCTCTGACTGTCTTCGGCGGCGTCGGCAGGCAATTCCGCGTCCACGATTTCCGCGAGCGTCGCGAGCACGTCGACCTGTCCGACGAGTTTGTCCCATGTCCGACCGGGCTGCGTGATTCCCGCGGGCCAGCGGACTATGAATGGAACGCGGTGACCGCCCTCGTAGACGGAACGTTTGCCTTGTCGGTATCCACCTCGACTGTCGTGACCGTACTTGTCGATCCGTCCCGACCAGGACTTCTCGGGCCCGTTGTCGCTCGTGAAAACAATCAGCGTGTTCTCGTCGAGATCATTGTCGGCAAGAAACTGCAGGATTTGCCCAACGCGGTGGTCGGTCTCAATGACAAACTCACCATACGCCCCGGCGTCGCCTTTGCCATGAAATTCCGGCAGCGGGCAGACCGGATAATGAGGCGACGTGAACGGCAGGTACAAAAAGAACGGCTGTCCCTGTTTGGCTGATTCGACTTTGGTTCCCATCCATTCGATTGCCTTGTCGGTAAAGCGGGTCAGACATTGGTTGTCGATGAAATCGGGAGCGACCTCCAACCCACGCAGTCGAGCGTTCTTCCCCTCGAGTTCCGGAATCGGTTGATAGGGTGGCATGATCCGGTAGTCAACGTGCCGAGGGTTTTTCTTCTTACTCGTCAGCAACGTCGGAGGCACTTTGGCATAGCGGCCTTCAAACCACGCCAACACGCCGTAGTTCAGTGAGGCGGGGATGCCAAAAAAGTATTCAAATCCTTTGTCGAGTGGCATGTCTTGGACGGGTTGCGACCAATCGCGATTCCCCGCGACGCCGGGAAAATCCATCCCGAGGTGCCACTTCCCGACCATCGCCGTTTGGTATCCCTGATCTCGCAGCATCGACGGGATCGTGACACGACCGTCGGCGATCAAGCACTCGGCTTCCGCACCGAGGACATTGCGTTTCATCTTGGTTCGCCAAGAGTAACGTCCGGTCAACAATCCGTAACGCGACGGAGTGCAAACCGAATCGGGGCTGTGTGCGTTAGTGAACGCGATGCCTTCCTTCGCCAATCGATCGAGGTTGGGTGTTTCGAACTTGGCGTCAGGATTGAGCGCACTGACGTCGCCGTAACCCTGATCGTCAGTATAGATGACGATGATATTGGGCTTGGTCGACTCCGTCGCAACGACGGCGGACGCCGCGAGCAAGACCTGAATAGAAACGAGCGTGAGGATCGACAGGCGATGCGAATGCATGGGTGGAGAGGTTCCGGGCGGGGCGAAAGACGGGAGGCGGGGCGAACCCTAGGGGCCGATCTAAGGTAGCAGGATTGACCTAAGATGATGCGCCGTCGCGCCCGAGTGAAGCCCCCAATGCGACGCGAGGCTGTTAATCTGCGACATGCCTGGTGGAGAAACAGAACCCCCGGAAAGTCCCGCAGGAAGGACTCCGCGGTTTGTGGATTTAGTGGGAAACCTTGAGGCTCACGATCGGGTAGTCGTCCGATGCGCAAGCGAGTGGTTTTATGTGATCCCCCGCCTGCGCAGCGGGCTGGAAAATCAACAGCTTGCCGGGCGGCATCGCCAACAATGCCCGAATCTTACCCCGCCTCAAGGGCAACGGGCTGACGCACCTCAGTCCGGGACGACTACGAATAGTCTTCCATCGGTGGGCAACTGCAGACGAGGTTGCGGTCGCCGTAGGTGTTGTCGATACGTCCTACCGTAGGCCAGAACTTGGCATCCCGCAGCCAGGCTTTCGGCCACGCCGCTTGCTCTCGCGTGTACGGGTGACTCCAGTCATCGCTGCCGATTTCGCCAACGGTATGCGGAGCGTTCTTGAGCGGATTGTCTTTCGCGTCGAGTTTGCCGTCTTGGATGCTTTGGATCTCTTCACGGATCGCGATCATTGCATCGCAGAATCGATCGAGTTCATCCTTGCTTTCGCTCTCAGTCGGCTCGATCATCAACGTTCCCGGCACCGGCCATGACATCGTCGGACCGTGGAACCCGTAGTCCATCAAACGCTTCGCGATGTCATCGATTTGCACACCGGCGGATTTTTCGAACCCGCGGCAATCCACAATGAACTCGTGAGCGACGTAGCCGTTGCTGTCGGTATAAAGAATGTTAAAGTGTTCGCTCAACCGTTTCGCCATGTAGTTGGCGTTCAATATCGCGACCTGGGTTGCTTTCTTCAGACCCGATGCCCCCATCATCGCGATGTAGACATAGCTGATCGCCAGGATACTCGCGCTGCCATACGGTGCCGCCGAAACCGGACCGATCGAAAACTCGCCGGCGGTGTCCGGCCGTTGAACCGGGTGTTCGGGAAGGAACGGAGCGAGCTGCGGGGCAACGCCGATCGGGCCCATGCCCGGTCCGCCGCCACCGTGCGGGATGCAGAACGTTTTGTGTAGGTTGAGGTGACAAACGTCGGCGCCACATGTACCCGGACTGGTCAGCCCGACCTGAGCGTTCATGTTCGCACCGTCCATGTAAACTTGACCGCCGTGTTCGTGAATCAAATCACACACCGAACGGATCGTCGTTTCGAACACGCCGTGCGTTGACGGATACGTGATCATCAAACATGAGAGCTTGTCACTGTGTTGTTCCGCTTTCGCTTTCAAATCATCCACGTCAATATCGCCGCGTGAATTGCATTTGACCGGAACCACTTTCATTCCCGCCATCACAGCCGACGCCGGGTTGGTGCCGTGGGCGGACGTTGGAATCAAACACACGGTTCGTTCGTTCTTCTCGCCCTTCTTCGCTGCCTCATGTTCATGGTAAGCACGAATCACCAATAACCCCGCGTACTCGCCTTGGGCACCCGCGTTGGGCTGCAGACTGACCGCGGCGAATCCCGTGACACTGCACAACCACGCCTCGAGTTCACGGAACATGTACGTGTAACCACGCCACTGAATGTCCGGCGCGAACGGGTGAATGTCGGCGAATTCCGGCCAAGTCACCGGGATCATTTCACTCGTGCCGTTCAGCTTCATTGTGCACGACCCGAGCGGGATCATTGAATGAGCGAGCGAGAGGTCGCGGTTCATCAGTTTGAAAATGTAACGCAGCAATTTCGTTTCGCTGCGATACTGATGAAACACTTCGTGCGTCAAAAATTCACTCTCGCGAGCGAATCCGGTCAAGTCGCACAACCCATCGGCCTGGGCATCGGCGAGCAGTTCGTCGATGTCGAAACCGGTGTAGTGGCCAAAGTTAAACGCGGCGAGCAAATCGGCGACTAACCCACGGTCGGTCGTCTCGTCGAGTGTCACGCCGAGCGTTCCGTCGTCGTATTCACGCAAGTTAATCTGCCGCTCGCGAGCCGCATCGGCGACTTGGCGAGCCGCGTGCGTGCGGCCTTTGCCCAATTGAATGCGAATCGTGTCAAAGACCGGACCGTCATGTGTCGCTTTGTGACCGAGACGTTCGAGCCCCTTGGCGAGTGCGGCGGTGAAGCCTTGAACGCGACGTGCGATGTGGACCAATCCGTCGGCGCCGTGGTAGACCGCGTAGAAGGAGTTGATGATCGCGAGCAACGCCTGTGCGGTGCAGATGTTGCTGGTCGCTTTGTCGCGGCGAATGTGTTGTTCGCGAGTTTGCATCGCCATCCGCAACGCCGGGTTGCCGTGGCTGTCTTTCGAGACACCAATGATACGGCCGGGTAACTTGCGGGCGTGCTTGTCGTGGGTCGAAATGAACGCCGCGTGTGGTCCGCCGAGCCCCATTGGAACGCCGAATCGCTGCGCACTGCCGACGCAAATGTCGGCTCCCCATTCACCCGGTGGTGTGATCAACGTCAACGACAACAGGTCCGCCGCCGCAACGGTCAGGCATTGTTTCGACTTCGCCTGTTCTGCCAACGCTTTGTAATCGTTGATTCGTCCGTCGGTGGTCGGATACTGAACCAACACGCCGCACAAGCCGCCTTCGCCGTAGTCGAAATCGATCTCGCTGATCGGCCCCACTTTCAAATCAACACCGAGCCCCGCGGCCCGGGTTTGAAGAAGCGCGAGCGTTTGAGGATGGCAATCATCCGACGCCCAAAAACCAGTCTTCTGATGGCGAGCGATCGAAACACACATCCCCATCGCTTCGGCCGCGGCGGTGGCTTCATCGAGAAGGCTCGCGCCGGCCAATGGCAACCCGGTCAGGTCGGCGATCATCGTTTGAAAGTTCAACAACGCTTCCAAACGACCTTGCGCGATTTCGGCTTGGTAGGGAGTGTACTGCGTGTACCAACCGGGATTCTCAAGCACGTTGCGAAGGATGACCGGCGGGGTCACCGTGCCGGTGTAGCCCATCCCGATGCACGACCGGTAGACTTTGTTCTTGCTCGCGATGGTTCGCAGTCCCTGCAACGTTTCGCGTTCGCCGCGTGGGTCGGGAATGTCGAGCGGTTCGTCCAACCGAATGTCGGCCGGCACCGTCGCATCGGACAACGCGTCGAGGGAGTCAAACCCCAGTGTGCCGAGCATTGCGGCTTGGTCGCGGTCGGACGGCCCGATGTGACGCCGGGCAAATCCGTCGACGAAATCGATCGCGTTTGTGGTGGTCGATGGGCGATCGCTCGATAGCGTCGAGGGCGTGGTCGTGCTGGTAGTCATGCTTTGCTCGGGGCAAAAGTGGGGTATCGCGAAACGTCGGCTGCGGGACAGAAATCGCACGTTCAATTGCGGGGGCATGCCGTGCCCACAATCTAATTGTGTTTCCACGGCGAGAGAATCCCTCGTTTTTTGGGGCAACGACGCGATCAACGCCCTTACCGCGATCGGACCGGCGGTCACAATCGAGCGATACTTCCGCGAGCCCACTCTGACCGTTTCCGGCGAATCGATCCGCCACCCGTGCTGGTGCGAGCGTCGCATGCTGAGGGATACTCTGCCGCACATACTTTACCGCAGCGGCACGCCTAACCCTCACCACGAAGGCAGCCTTGGCATCGAATTCGCTTAAGTTTGCTTCCCCGCCATCCGTACCGCTTGCCTAGTCCGTTTAATGACACTTTCACCGTTCCCCTCACCTCTCAGAAAAGCAACGAAATGAAACTTCGACCACTCGGTAAATCACAAATTGACGCCTCCGCGGTCGCCTTCGGAGCCTGGGCTATCGGCGGTTGGACCTGGGGCGGAACCGACGAACAGGAATCGATCAAAGCCATTCACGCGTTTCTCGACGCCGGCGGAACACTGATCGACACGGCACCGATTTATGGATTCGGACGCAGCGAAGAGATCGTGGGCAAAGCCATCGCCGATCGCCGCGATCAAGTCGTCTTGGCGACCAAGTGTTCGATGCGTTGGGATCTCAGTGACCAGCAAAAGTCACGAGCCAAGAAAAAGTTCTCGACCAGCGAGGACATCTTCGACCAACCCGGTCAAGAATCCGATGACAGCTTCGACGTCTACATCTATGCAGGTGCCGATGGCATTCGCGAAGAAGTCGAAGCCAGCCTCAAACGACTCAAGACCGACGTCATCGATCTGTATCAAACTCACTGGCAGAGCGATGATGTTGCCATCGAAGAAAAGATGAGCACGCTCGAAGAACTCAAACGCGAAGGCAAGATCCGAGCGATCGGCGTCTCCAACGCGACCGTGGAAGATATCGAGGCGTATCAAAAGTTCGGCCAAGTCGACACGGACCAAGAAAAGTACTCGATGCTCGATCGAGCGATGGAGGACACCAACCTCAAGAAGTGTGATTCCGACCATATCGGCTTCCTCGCCTACAGTCCGCTCAGCCAAGGTTTGTTGACTGGCAAAATTGATCCCGATCGCGAGTACCCCGACGGCGACCAACGCAAATACAAAGATCGCTTTGCAGCGGACAACGTGCGGAAGGTGCATGCGATGCTCGAACCGATGCGTGGCATCGCGGAAAATCACGGCATCAGTCTGGCGCAGCTCACCATCGCCTGGACCCTCGCCCAACCAGGCTGCTCGCACGTCCTTGCCGGAGCACGCACGCCGCAACAAGCGATCGACAACGCCGGTGCCGGTGCGGTCGTGCTATCAAAAGAAGACTTAGCCACCATCACCAAAGCCGTTCATGAATACGACGGTGTTTAACTACGCAGCGCGTCGGTGATCGGCGGGGCTGCAAACAACGACGTTGCTTACGGTAAAGATGTCGCCTACGGCAAATAGGGCCAGTAAGTCAATTTGCCGTTTTGGTGGGCGACGAATCTGGCATCGCCGTCTTGCGAGACCACGACCGCGATCGCTTGGTTGAGGCCGTTGACCAATCGGTATGCCGAGCGGTGACGAGTGCCCGCGGAATCGGCTCGCTCGGCGACCGAACGAGTGGCCTCGATGTCGAGTGCCCGGTGGATTTCGTGCACCGGGGTGTCGCCAAGGATCTCGCCACCGAATCCGATCATGCGGAAACTGTGGTCGAGTACCAAGGCGCCGTCGACGCTCATCATGTCGGCGAGCAAATGCCCGAACTCGATGAGGTAATCGTCGAAACGCCTCAACTCGGGATCGCGTATCTCTTGATAGCGGTTCCACGTCAGTTCGGGCATGTTGATCGGCCCGCCAACTTCTAACGCCCGCGAAATCAAACGCAGGATCAGATCGCGATAGATCATCGTCAACTCGTTTGGATGAAACGCCACGCGGAACCGCAGCCAATCGTCGGTCGTTCCGTCCCGGTGCGATCCCTCCGGCAGGAAAACCAACATCCCACCTCGCCGGCGATTTCGCATCTGACGCAGAACACGGCGGACCACGCCCTGGGCAACATCACGAACAAACGATTCGCAAACCCGCGTCGTGGGCAACTCGGTCGATGACGCGTGAAGTTCATCGAGCAGCGATTCGCGAACGTTCGTGAACCGCTCCGAAATCCATTCCGACCGAAACGGATCGAACCCATCCGTCAACAGTTGCCCCTGCATCGTTTCGAGCACCCGCGCGTGGCCCGACGCGGCAACCAAGTGGCCGGGACGGACCGCTTGGACGACCAAATTCTCAGGAAGCTGAACGCCCTCGAACCGACTGCCCTCGACGCGGTTAACCCACTCGGTCCCCGTTACCGCCATCCCCCAAATTACCAACCGACCGTTCTCCTCCTTCTCGACCGCGAGCAGCGACCGATAGAAGTCCGCCGCTCCAGCGAGTTTACGAAGGTTATGTGCCGACAGAGTCGTCGGTTCCGAAAATGCGAGAATGTGGGGCCGCGTCCGATCGGAAAGACACGTCATCAACCGATCCGGTGTCGCGAAAATAATCCGGCACCGAACCGGATCATCTTCCTCCCGCAACAAACTGGCTTGGTAGCAAACGTCCAGAATCGTCGTCAGCGACCCCTCATCGGGCAGCAACCCAAGGTCGTGCCCCTTGACCTCCCATTGATGCGCAAGAACCTTCGCTATTTCCGACGGATAGGACGATACGGCGTGAGTCGAGAATGGAGGCATCTTTTCCAGGTCGACAATCCCGTTGTGTCGTGAAGGGTGGGGGTGGACGTTTACACGAAGAACGACAGTTGAATCAACGTGCCTGAAAATCGCGGAGGCAGTGTATTGGCAAGGCAACCTAGCGACGCGCGAGCGTCCTTTCACGTTTCAGTGATTGAATGAAAAATCCCGTGGCTAGCGGTGGGGGATTGAATCGACGTGCAGGCGAGTGGCTATTTTTGATCTCTGGCCAGCGTAGGATTTGTCGGTCTGCGGTCCGAAATTCATTCGCGTATTGAACCGGTCACCCAACCGGTTCGATTTCGCACCGAGGCGGAGATTTTGTTTTCGTATCGCTTGATTGTGTCCAGATCGTTTGCGTGAAAGACGATGTCGGCCAGGATGCGACCGGACGCTCGCCCTGCACCGAACAGCAACACCGATTTCACCCAAACTTCATTCGTTGCGGCACTGCGGTTGGTACATTCTCGCGGACAAACGAACACTAACTGCCTACGGAAACCTCCATGACCAAAATTCTTATCGTCGACGATAACGAAATGGATCGTGTGCTCGCCGGACACCTTTTGACCGACCACTACGAGCTGACCTACGCGTCAGATGGTGCCAAAGGTCTCGAGGCAGTTGTTTCGGAGAATCCAGATTTGGTGGTCACGGATATGAACATGCCAAAAATGGACGGCATGAGTCTGCTGACTGAGCTTCAGAAACAGCGTCCTGAAATTCCCGTGATCATGATTACGTCAGAAGGTAGCGAATTGGCGGCCGCAGAAGCACTTGATCGCGGTGCATCGAGCTACGTTCCGAAGTCCTGTCTTCCGGAACGACTGAGTGAAACGGTTGACCAACTCGTTGACCTGATGCGAGCGGACCGGGAATACGTCAAACTGCTCGAACGGTTGACCTATTGCAAGTACACCTACGTGCTCGAAAACGATTTCTCGCTAATCGATCCGTTGGTCGAGTTTATCCAGCAGATCGCATTTGCCGAACGACTCTGCGACCATGGCACGCGGGGAAGATTGGGGGTGGCAATCAACGAAGCCCTGTTCAATGCCATGTATCACGGCAACCTCGAACTGCCGATCGATGGGATGCAGGCAGCGAGAAATCTGATGCGGGCCGGTTTGCCGATTCCCAATGTGCAAGAGAGACGCAAAGATTCGGAATATGAACAACGGCGTGTGGTTGTCGACATCACCATCTCGCTCGAAAACATGCGGATCATTATCGAGGACGATGGGAACGGTTTCGATCACGAACGATATCGCCGTGAATCAGATCGGACGGACACGGACCTGCATCGCGGGATTCTGCTGATTGAGAGCATCATGGATACGGTGATTTTCAACGAAACAGGCAATAAACTGACGCTGATTAAACATCGCCAGACTCCTGCGGACAAACTCGAAGATTCAAACGAATCGCTCGAACTTAGCGTTCAATAAAGCTCACCGAGCACGACCGCACCAGATGGTTGACCAAACACCCTTTCTGACCGGCCAGGTATCGCTCCATGATCAATGTAACGTCTCCTGGTCGAAAACGAACTTGCCAATCCCGATAGACGTGTGAACAGCGGGACGAATCCTGACGACGATATTCAACTTCGCCCGATTTCGGCGAAGCCACGTCATTCGCACGTCCGCCCATCGACGCAATCGGCCTCAACGGGAGGTGACAGGGTTTGGATGAAGCGTGCGAACATCAGTTGGAAAAACCCTCACATTGCACTTTTCGATGTTGATCCGGCGGTGTCGCTGTCCGCTGTGTCCCCATTATCCGATGTGGTGTCTCCAAACGGAGATGACGAACAATCGTGCCCCGACGTGTCCGTCGCCACACCATCCGATTCGACAAATTTGCCTCGCTCGTTCGCCAGAATTCCACGCCTGAAACAATGGACTCGGGCGTTTTCGGTGGTTGCCCTCGCGTCGATTTTGATTTACCTCACGCTGCGTTTTATTGCCCTCGCGTTTTCTTCTGATGAAGATTTTGCGACCGAGCTTCCGGGATTTTTCACATACTCTATTCTGATGATTTCCGGCACCGTCCTCGTGACGGCAACCCTTGCAGGTTTTATTGAGTTCTTGGAACTATTGCTCGACGTGAAATCGGATCTCGCGACCGCACGCGCGATGGACCGTCAGCTTTGAAAGCCGCCGCTTTTCGTGGACTGGCTCTTCATCGACAACGTTCGGCTTCGAGGCAATCGTGTTGTCCTACCGCAGCACACGTTCGATAACATTTACGCAAATTTCAGTGGTTTCACGAACGCCTTCGTAGCGATGGAAATGGCGTCTTGCAGCAAGGCTGAACTTCGGACGAATCCGAACCACTCATGTTTGAACGCAAAAACGCCTCCAAGCCTACCGTCAATTGGACTGAAAAGCTCCGGTTTCGCTATGCGATTGCTTTCTTGATCGCGGTCGCGTTGATCCTCGCCAACGGTTACACGAGCAACCAGCAACGAACTGAACTCGAGAATTTTCTCAAGCTCGCTAAGGGGCATGAGGCTGGTCACTCTGACGCGTTTATGTATCTCAAAACGGTGACGATGGCGAGGCTCGATGAATTGCAGGCACGTGAAAACCTGATCCTTGGCCTCATCGTCGTGACAATCTTTCTCTCCTATGTGTTCCTTTTTGAGCCGGTCGGAAGGCTGCTGCAACACGCGATCGAGCAACGCGAACACGCTATGCGTGAGGCCCAGGAAGCGTCCCGGCAAAAGAGTCATTTCCTTGCGAACATGAGCCATGAGATCCGGACGCCAATGAACGGGATCATCGGCATGGGTGAATTGTTGTCGGCCACACGTCTCCAACGAGATCAACGTGACTATCTCAATATGATCCGCCAGTCCGCCGACGCGTTGCTGCGTTTGCTTAATGACATTCTCGATTTTTCCAAAATCGAAGCAGGCAAATTGGAGTTGGAATCGGTTTCATTCTGCCTCCGCGATTGCACCGAAAGCACGGCACGCACCCTTGCGACCAAAGCATCTGAAAAGGGACTGGAGTTGGCTTGCCGGGTTTCGCCAGATGTCCCCACGCGAGTTATCGGTGACCCTGGTCGTCTTCGTCAAATCATTTCGAACTTAGTCGGCAACGCGATCAAGTTCACCACCGAAGGCGAGGTCGTCGTTGTGGTGGAAACGACGGAACCTCCCCAATCGGATGCGGTGCCTGTCGACTCCGAAGCGGGATCGGAATTGACCTCGGTAGGAAGTATGGATACCAGTCAGTGGTTGAAGTTTTCAGTATCCGATACCGGAATCGGTATCCCCGCAGACAAACAAGCGTTGATCTTCGAAGAGTTCAGCCAAGCGGACACGTCCACGACGAGACAGTACGGCGGAACCGGGTTGGGGCTGGCAATCTGTTCCCAACTCGTCTCGATGTTGAATGGGATCATCGGCGTCGAAAGCGAGAGCGGAAAGGGGGCAACGTTCTGGTTTCAAATACCACTCACCGTCGACGATCGTTCTCACGCGGCGGTCGATATCGGCAGGTTGCACAAGTTGCCGGTGCTCATCGTCGACGACAACGTAACCAATCGTTTGATCCTCAAAGGCATGTGCGAATCGTGGGGAATGCGTGTCGTGCAAGCAGCTAGCGCACGGGAGGGCTTCAAACTGCTGAAAAAATACAGTCAACAGATTCGGTTAATCTTGACCGATTGCATGATGCCGGAAATTGATGGCTTCCAATTTGCAAAACACGTTCGCAAGTATCGTTCTGCTGAGCAGTGCACGATCATTATGCTTTCTTCGGCGATCAAGCCTGGCGATTTGGCGAATTGCGAGGGCCTACAGATCGCGCGGTGTTTCCCCAAACCGATCGTACAATCCGAATTGCTCAATGGAATTCTCGCCA
Source organism: Aporhodopirellula sallentina SM41 (assembly GCF_000346505.1). Classification (GTDB taxonomy): domain Bacteria; phylum Planctomycetota; class Planctomycetia; order Pirellulales; family Pirellulaceae; genus Rhodopirellula; species Rhodopirellula sallentina. Next base: position 2,851 of record NZ_ANOH01000347.1, on the reverse strand, counting down.
CGTTGGAGCATCGGTCGCAGGCCTCCCAGGACGAAACGGAAACATCGAAACGAACTCAGCCGCGAACCATTCTGCTCGCTGAAGACAACCCGATCAATCAACGGGTCGCGACAGACTTCCTCCGCAAACGAGGCCATCACGTGCATGTCGTTGCCGACGGCAAGCAGGCGCTCGATGCCGTTGCCAGCCAATCGTTTGATTTGGTGCTGATGGACATTCACATGCCGGCGCTCGATGGATTTGAAGCGACCAAACGGATTCGCGAGAGCGACGATGAACATGTCGCGGCACTGCCGATTATTGCAATGACGGCAAACGCGATGAAAGGCGACCGTGAAGAATGCCTCCGCGCCGGAATGAACGGCTACGTCAGCAAACCGGTTGTGCCGAAGGAGTTGTATGATGCTGTCGAAACAATCCCTGTTCGTACAATCACAGGCGCACCATCCGCTCAAAGGGTTTCCGTTCCCAGCGATGCGTCGACTCAAAACGTTCCTCCAGAGAGAAAACGTGAAGCGGTTGTCGACGACAACCGCTTCATCGATTGGGACCACGTGCAGGGAAGGTTCAGTGGGGAAAAGTCTTTTGTGGGTGAATTGGCCGTGATTCTGCGGCATCAATCCATCGATCTGTTCGCGGAAATGCAGAAAGGGGCTCAATCCTCCGATACGAAATCCATTCACCTGGCGGCCCACACGTTAAAAAGTTCTCTCAGTGCCTTTTCGATCGAGCCCGCGATCGCAATCGCTCAGCAGATCGAATCGGCAACGGGAGACGATAGCTTGGATGACGTGCCGCAGCTTCTGGAGACCTTGCAACCGATGCTGTCCCAAGTCCGTGTTGAGCTCGATCAGTTTCTAGGCAGTTAAATCTTTGCGGCGTCGACTTTGAGCGTCTCACTGGGCTGATCATTCAAGCGTTCTCAGCATGGCCGCTAAGTTTGAGCAGGCAGGCGATGCGCATAGCCGATCGCTCATTCATTCTTAACCAACATCTCATGATCTTAACGTGGTCGGTTGTATCCCTGAGCGATAGACTCCTGGCTCGAGACGAGCAGCAGATGAAAGTTTATCCACTGCGTTATCGCGTGCACCACAGATCAACCGCTGTACTCTTGAAACGCTGATAGCTCATCAACGTCGATGTCAACGATCGACTGTTTTTGGTGTGCGACAACGACGCGCGATCAAACACCGTGTGAGCATCGCGGTACCATGCGAAACGACGACCGGTTTCGCTTTTTCTATCGTATCAGAAACAACGATTGGACCCTCGGATGTTGTGGACTCGTATCGAAAATGAAACGCTCAGTACGTTATGCGAACGAGTCGGCGTGGCGTTCGAAGTTGGGTTGGACCCGCACCGAGTTTTCGAACGGGAAGCCAAAGGGTCGGCAACGACGTATGGTCGACGCATGCGTAGCGTTGCCGAGCAAATTCGTGAAGGCACCGCACTCTCCGATGCGGTGAAAGCGCAAGGGAATTACTTCCCGCCACATTTTGCGGAGATGATCGAAGGCGGCGAACGGTCGGGAAAACTCGACCGGGTCTTAGACCGCCTCAGCGAATACTACCGACAACTCGCTGAGTTCCGCAGTATCTTCTTTCAGTCGATTATGTGGCCGATCGTGCAACTCGTTCTTGCCATTTGTGTCGTCGGCGCGTTGATCTATCTGCCTTCCGTGTTGTTGCCCGACGCCGACGCAGATCGCCACGACCTGATCGGCATCGGACTGGTCGGCGAACGCGGACTGATGATCTATCTTTCGATCGTTAGTCTTTGTGCGGCGGCTGTGTTCTTGCTCTACGTTTTGGCAACGAATGGATTTCTGCGTTTCATTCCCGAGTGGATCGCTCGGCTACCTTGGATCGGCCACAACCTCCGAGTGTTTGCGGAGGCTCGTTTTGTTCAAACGCTTGCAATCACGATCGAGTCGGGGGTCGATGCAGCGGCCGCGGTCAGTCTGGCGTTTCGCAGCGCTGGGACTTCGCTGTTCACGTCCAAGGCGGAACCGTGCAAGCATGCGATCATGCAAGGCCAAGACATGCATACCGTTTTGGCGGATACCCACCTGTTTGGCGAAGAAACACTTGAGGTAATCGAGCTAGGGGAAGCATCCGGAAAGCTAGCCGAGTCGCTCGACAAACACTTCAATCATCTCAAATCGAAAGTCCGCAAGTCGATGGCGCAGTTGACGTATGTGGCGTCTGCGTTGATTTGGTTTCTGATTGCCGCAGCGTTGATCACGATCATCTTCCGGGTCTTTTCGATGTACGTTGACGGACTGGGCAATCGTGCTTCGGACGTGATGCGGGGCGACGCCGGTTTCTAACTTCAATATTGAACCTATCGATGGCTCGATCGACGTTTTTACAAAAGCCTGCGTGGCACTTCACTATGTTAAGATCACCGAAACAGCGCACCGCGACGATACTTGGTAGCGACCAAGAGACCGCGACGGCCAATTCAGCGGAAACGGCCAACGATCTGCTTCAAATGGTCGATCAGTTGGACCACGAGATCCGTGCGTTGCCCAACAAGTCGCCGGCGTATCCGACCGAGGTCGTCAATCGCCTTCTAGAGTTTGCGGCACTGGTCGGCACGAGTGATATGCATCTGCAGCCCACACCGAGCGGGCTCGACATCCGTTTTCGTCATGACGGCGTCTTGCATCCGATCGGCGTCTACGCAGAAGGGGCAAACGCATCGATCATCTCGCGTTTGAAGGTACTGTCGAATTTGCTGACGTACCAAAATGACATTCCCCAAGAAGGCCGAGTTGCCGACCCAGGAGAATCCGCGGAAGTCCGTGTCAGTACGTTCCCAACGCTCGACGGTGAGCGTGCGGTGC
>NZ_ANOH01000346.1 GCF_000346505.1 Aporhodopirellula sallentina SM41 | reverse complement strand
GTGCAAACGAGCGATGCTGGTCAACGCCGGACCGTTGTTCGGTTCGGTTTCGAGTGCCTTGGAGTAGCTCTCCATTGCCTTGGTCAGGTTGCCCGTCGACTCCCACAGTTGTCCGTTGGCAACGAAGACTTGCGGGTCGAGTTTGTCGGGTTGGTTCTCGAGCGATAGCGGGTCTTCATCGGCCCCATCGCTATCCTTCCCACGACCGAACCAACCGCCGATCGTGCTGGTGGTCTTGGCGACCATGCTTTTGGAGGCTTCGACCGTGCCCGAGGTCACCTTCGTGGTCGTGGAGACCAGCTTGCTCGGTGTTTCGCTTTCGGTCGTCGTTTCCGCTGTCTTGGCGCTGAACGGGTTCATCGAAGCGAGTGACATCGAACGACCGGCACAGCCGACCGATGATAGCGTAACGCTGCCGCCGATCAGCATGGTAGCGATCAGTTGTCGACGAATCGCACGCCGGGCAACGGCGGATCGGTCTCCGCGATCGGATCGAAGATCTTGATGATTGATTCGTGTGTCGTCCATGTTTCACACTTCGTTGAATGCGGGTGAAATGTCGAGCAATAGTCGACTGCGTCGAGGCCGCGGCGTTTCCGCCAGTTTCACGGCTCTCGTTTCTGTTTCAATGGATCGCCCAAACGGTTGCGAAGGCGTCCTACCATCATGAAATTCGGCATTACCACCGAAGCGTCTTGATCGACTTTGACGGATTGTCGGTTTTTTGCGGAAATAATCCTGCTCCCGGTAGGGGGGATCACCCTGATTGACCGCAATGCGGTGACCTTGCGCCATACCACCCGTGGTGCCGGTTGGGCAGTTTGCTCGCATCCAATCGGTGGGATAAACTTGCGATTGCTACGTCTTTTCTCGCGGTGAGGTCCGAATGAACGATCGACAATGGATAATCGGCTGCGATCGTGACGTGGACGTGCTGGTGCGCGAGAGTGTGGTTTCGAGACGACACTGTCGGTTATCGCTCCATGGCGGGCGGTACTTCATCGAGGATCTCGCCAGCCGCAACGGGACCTTCGTCGGCAAGAAGAGAATCGTGACGCGGACCGCGATCGATCCGGGCACGAAAGTGATGCTGGCCGATAGCGTGGTGATGCCTTGGCCGGACGAATCACTCGCCAAAGAGCAATTGCGGATCGGACGTTCCGATGCAAACGATGTCGTGATCGATGACGCGAGTGTGTCGGCGCAGCACGCCGTTCTTCTTCGTGATCCAAACGACGTGTGGGTCGTCCGCGACCTCAACAGCACCAACGGCGTCAGTCTGGACGATAGCGAGCCGATCAACTCCGCCGCTCGCGTCACCGCCGAAGACGTGATCCGATTCGGCAGCGTCGCTGAGACTCTCAGCAGCCTTCGACGAAACGTGGTGGCAAAACCCGTAGCGGTAGCGGCAGGTTCGGGGGCCTCCGACAGCGATCTGGCGCCCCCGTCCGGCGACACCGATACCAAGCCTCGGCCGAAATCCGGGGCACGTTCGTTCGGCGAAACGACGACATCCGCTCGCCAGCCAACGCCCATGGAAACCGCTCGCCAATTGTGGCGTTCGACTCCTCCGGCAATTTCCTATTCTCTGATCGCCGCCGCGGTGCTGTTGCTCGTTTTAGGGATGTGGGCGTTTCGCGGGGGCGATGCCGAATCGGTAGCAAGCGGATCTCCGGGCGACAACGCGATCATCGGGAACGATCCGAACGAGCTTTCCCCCGAGGGCGGAGCCGATCTCGGCGACGGGCAGGCTGGCGCGAATCTCGGCACCACGAATCAAAGCAACAATTCCGGCGAGCCCACGTCCGATCCTCCGTCGTCTCCTTCTAAGAGCCAAAGTGGCTCAGTCTCCGCCACCGCGAGTTCATCCGGTTCATCTGCATCCGGTTCAAATTCGTCCGCAACCGCCAACATTGAATCGGCGATCCGTGACTGCTTGTACCAGGTCGTCGCCGATTCCGAGGGCAACCGGTTCGCGTTGGGGCTCGCTTTGGCGATCGATTCGCACCGACTGTTAACGACCGGGAACATCGTCGAGAACCTGCAAGAGTTGGACGCGTCGATTGTACCCGCTTGCCAGCATCTCGCGGGCGATGATGTGATCGTGCTCGAGGCCTCCGCGATGCATCCGAAGTGGATGGAAACGCGGCGACTGGAACAACAGTACATCGAATGGCTGAAGCAGTATCGCGAACAAATGGATGAGTTGGCCCAAAGCGACGACCCCGAATCAAAAGAATTGCTCAAACAGCGTGATACTGTTTTTCGATCCGCGCTCGCCGCGCGCATGCTCGCTCGTGCCTACGACGTCGGTGTGATTCGATCGGAGGAGCCGCTGCCGAGATGCCTTTCCGCTTTGCAGGCTGACGCGACCGGTAAACAAAATGCGGGTGCCGTCTCGGCGCTCGAGTGGGTCGCGACGCCCTCCAAGTCACCTCGCCCGATGGCAACGCACCGACTGATTGGCGCGTTCGAGCCGGCTGAGGATCCCTACCTCGAGCCTGAATCGCCACTGACCATTCGGGAAAAGCAGGTCCAGGCACTCTTCCTGTTGCCCCGCCTGACAACCGACATGCCCCCGATCAGCGTAGCGAAGATCAGGGGTGAATCCAACGGCGAGTTGGACTTCTCCGGCGGTGTGATTCTGGACCGCCGAGGCCGCCTTGCCGGGCTCTATTCGATGCCGACACAGCTAGACGAGCAGCAACGACAGCGGGTCGAGAGTCTCGTTTCGGACGATGATCTGACGTTTGATTGGATTTCGATCGAAGTTTTGTCTCAATTGATGGCCAGTCCGTCATTACCATGGGTAGCAAACCAAACTACGAATACCAGTTCGCCGTAAAACAATTTCGAATCAGAGGATTGTTCGCCATGAACCTTCAGAACCTTCGCCATCCCGCACTGGCACAGGAATTCCGGCGATGGCGTGTTGTTGCACCGTCGCTCTGTGGAGCAATTCTGGTTTCTCATCTTTCCGTCGCATCGTTGTCCGCCCAGGAATTGCCTGGTCTCCCGGCGTTGCCCGGAATGCCCATCGCAGCCCCTCCCGCCGGCGACGCTGCTCCAGACGAAGACGCGGCGGTGCTGCCTGGTTTCCTCGATGTTCCGATCACGAACGAAGCGATCGAAACCATGCTCGTCGACTCAGAAATCGATCTCAACGACCGTGCGATGAAAGCGAATCGCATCTACGCGTTGGCCGAGATGTATCGTTCCTCGCGATCGTGGCACGGCGACTTCACCGGCTTTCGGGTTCGCAACTCCATCGCAACCGAGATGGAATTGAATGTTTGGAAGCAAGCGGTAGATGACTATTTCAACCGACGGATCATAAACCTCAAAGGCATCATGAGGGAGAAGGATGCCTATCAAGAAAAGGCCGATCAAATGATCCGGATCCGCCGCAACAACCAACGCCGCGTGCTCAGCCAAATTTATTCGAACCCTCGTTACGCGGGCAAACCAGAGAGCGTGATGAACGAACTCCTGGTCGGTTTTTCCAACACACCGATCGGATATGGCGTCGGGTTGGAAGAGTACTTTGCGTCCAACCCCAGTCACTCGCGATGGGACCTCAGCCCGGAAATGTTCGAGTCGCTGCGGGTGAAGAGTCCTAAGAGCAAAGGGGGACAACTCGTATTTTCACTCAGCGATCCGGTGCCTCTTAAACTCGATTGGTGGCCACCCGTATTCCGCGAAAAAACGTTCCAGGCCGCGATCCGAAACGTGCAGGCCGCACGCGATCAGTTGCTGTCGCTCAGCGAACAGAACCCGCAACTGCCGATCGAAGCGATCAACGCGTTTGATGACGCGATGCGGCAACTCGGTGTCGAGTTCTACAGCGTGTTCCCGCCGCCATGGCAAAACATGCCAACCGAACGTGTTCTCGAACTGATCGGCGCCGAACGGCATCTCGTTCAACTCAGCGAAGAGGTCGAGGCGATTCGCGACCGTGGCACGTTGAACGCCATGACCCGTGGTCAGTACTTCGATCCACTCAGGGATGGTGAGAACGCTGCGACCCTGATCGCTTGGATGACACGCAACGGAATGGAGTTCGCGCCGCCTCGTCCCGGACACGAAGACGCTTACCAAGCACTGATGGGACAAATGAAAGAGATGTTCGTTATCTTTGGAGAGCCTCTTCCAGACCCTGAGGCTCCTCTTCCGAAAACTAACCCACGCCGAGCCACCGACATACCGCGGCCGCAGTAGTTGGATGCAGTGATTGGGGACAGCGATGGGATACAGTGACGCTGCCAAAGCACACGAACCAATCGGGATTAACCACGTCGTTCACTCTCTCTGAGACTGAAACAAGCTTGGCGGAAACGCGAGAGCATTCTGAAATTCGACGTGTCCGACCCCAGTCGCTAGATTCACCAGAATTCAGACCGCCGGATTTCACGCACCGGATTTGAATGCCAACGAAGTCTGGCATCTCGGCTAAGTCATTTTGAAGTGCGTCCGAAATCTGCATGTCGTGACGCATCAGGCTAACGGATACCTGCATCGGTTGGCTTCTTGCCGGTCCTCGCGTACCATCCCCTCACTCTCTTCAATAAACCTGACGCCAATTGCGAGTGCGGGAAGCCTGTCGCGTTTGCACGGCAACATGACCGGCAAAGCATGAGTCGCATGGTCGCTACGATTCGGATCCGTCCATGACAAACAATGACGCAGCAGACGTAGATCATTCCATCCGCCGCCTGATCGACCGATGGAAGGCGGACGGCTTGATCGCGTCGAGTGACTATCAGCGGGAGATGACGTCAACCAACACGATCGCCGGACAGTGGGTCCAGTCTCATAGTGAACAGGATCCGTCGTCGCAGGTTTCGTCAAATCAGGCGGGGCTGCCTCGTCTCGTTATTGCCGATCACCAAACCCAAGGGCGAGGCAGATTGGGCAGATCGTGGGAGGCAAAGACCGACGGGCTCGCGTTCTCATTGATCGTTAAAGGGTGTCACGAATTGCTTTCGATCGCAGTCGGAGTCGCTGTCGCCGAAGCGATCGAGCACGTCGCCGCACCGGTGCGATGCGGGTTGAAATGGCCCAATGATGTCTGGATGAGCGGAGTCAAAGTGGCGGGAACGTTGATCGAGAGATTTGAATCGTCGGTCATCGATCCTGAGCACGCGGCGCCGGTTGCGGTGATCGGTATCGGGATCAACGTCAGTTCGAGTCCAACGCTAACAGACGCCAACGCAATCTCGATCGCCGAAGCCACCGGGAAGTTGGTAGGCCGGGCAACGTTGCTCGAAGAACTCATCCCCGGACTGATTCACCAAGTTGAACAATGCGATTCGCAACCCGATGAAGTCTTGGACGGCTTTCGGCGTCGATGCGCGTTGACCGGTGAAATGATCCGTTGTTCCGTCGATGGCAGTTCCATCGAAGGACGTTGCGAAGGGATCAACGACCGAGGGGAATTGCGGGTTCAAACCGAAACAGGCGAAGTGATTTGCCGCAGCGGTGAAGTCAACCGGGTGCGAAAGGCGTAATGTCGTTTGATGAATATTAGTCTGGCTTCATTGACGAACGATCGCTGTACGGTTTCCGCAGGGGAGCCGGTCGCATGCTAGTTACTGCCGCCGACAATGCCCACAATCGCAAATGGGCATTTGCGGTTGCCGCGTTGATTGCGATCGTTGGCTGTTTGTTGGCGACACTTTCGCTGTGGTGGTTGGTCTTGCTGCCGATCGCGGCTGGTGTCTTCTACTTCGTGCGTCGAAAGACGCGTCGGCGTTTCCACGTTCTTGCTCAGCCTTTTCCTGACGTTTGGGAAGCGACCTTGCAGTCGCAGGTCGAGTACTTTCGAAAGCTTTCGCCCGAGCGACAGGAGCGCTTTCGCAATCTCATGAAGGTTTTCCTTGATGAGGTCGCGATCACGGGAATTCGAACCGAGGTTGACGAGTCAATCCGAGCATTGGTTGCTGCCAGTGCGGTGATCCCCATTCTCGGGTTCGATGACTTTGAGTACTCCGGACTCGGCGAAGTCCTGATCTATCCCGGATCGTTTAATGAGCATTATCAAACCAGCGACCCTGCTAATGCCAGGACTTTGGGCATGGTCGGCGTCAGTCACCTCAGTGGCGTAATGATTTTGTCAAAACCATCGCTCGTGAAAGGTTTCTCGAATGCGTCTGACAAACGCAACGTCGGCATCCATGAGTTCGCTCACCTGGTGGATAAGGAGGACGGTGTGATCGATGGCGTGCCCCCCACCGTCGATACAGAAACCTATGACCCATGGGTTCGTTGGGTCGGCGAAGAGTTGCGGCGCGACGTCGGCAATGGCGAGCACATCGATGACTATGCCTATACAAACGAAGCCGAATATTTCGCAGTCCTCAGTGAGTACTTCTTCGAGGCGCCCGCCATCCTTGAGAAGAAGAACCCTCGTCTCTACCAGATGATGAAGGCGATGTATCACCAGAATCCGAAGCGGATACTCGGCAGCGGGCCACGACGCCGCCGAAAACGTGTCGGACGGAATTCACCCTGCCCATGCGGCAGCGGCGAGAAATTCAAACGCTGCTGCAAACGCAAATCAATGCAAGGGATCACCCAATCAAAGTAGCGGTCTCGTGGTCGATCGTCCGCAACCCATCCGCCTTGCAACAACTCTCTGACATCCAACCCCAAATCGCAACGGCACCTATCGATACTCTTCGTGGCATGCCGAGCAACTCTGTGTGATCGCACCCACCGATTCGCGTACGCCGTCAAAATCTTGGCGTTCGAGTGCCATCACCACTGAACGCGACGCTTCCGTCATCGCACTGCTCAACGCTTTGTAGTCGTCATCCTCCGAGTCATCCATTCCTTCCTGAATCAAGATCTCGCCAAGGACCGCGAGTAACTCAGCGTTGCGACGCACCACGTCAATGTTGTCCTTTGCGGAATCGGTATCGTTCGTGACGTCGCTCAAATCGTCGAGCACCAACTCCGCGTACTCCATCAACGGCGATCGGTCCGCAATCATCGACCAGTCGTTCTCATCTTCGCCCGCTTTGGCCACGGACAGCCCCGCTCCGGAAACGAGGTCCTGCAGATCCGCCTTCCGCAAACGGGCTTCGTTGTAGACCGGCGTCGATCCCGCGGCACAGTTTAACGCTGTTTTTGCTGTGATGTCGCGAGCCGTCTTTGCGTCGGATTTCCAACGCACGTCCCCCGAATATTCCGAGATGACTGCGAACAGCGATGCCAATACCGATAGATGCAAACGCGCGTCCTGGTAGCCGCCGCCGTTGAACGCACCCGGCGTCGTGATCACACCGTCGAATTTCAATTTGACGCGTTTGATTTCGTCTTCGAGAGAAACGGCCGAGATCAACTCGTTCCATTTTTTCTCAGTTGAATTTGATCCACTTTCCTTCGCCATGTTTGCTTGAGCTTGTGCCGCCTCCGCGTCACTCTTCTGCAAACTCGACAACGATGGTCGCTCTCCCCGCAGCGCCGACGAGAGATCGGGAAAGAAGACCCGCGATGTTGTTTGCTGATCGAAAACGGGCGGCCGAGCCCGCTGTTGCTGCGCGGCGGTTTCACCGGCACCGAGCGTCACGATCAAAAACACGAGAGTCGTCCAGACGGCGATTGAGCGGATGGGGAAAAGCATTTGTCGCATGAGGGCAGCTTGTCGCATGAGGCCAGCAAGGCGTGACGGTAAGAGGTATCCGGTCCGGTTCATCAAAACTCAACTCGGCTCGAAGCGGGATCCGCGTCGAGCTTCACGACCGATCGTTGAGGAATTCTTCCACCGCGTCCAAGAGCGGGTCGATCGTTTGGGCCTGAATCGGCCTTCTCGGTTGCCAGTCGAACCATTCGTAGGCTTCGTGTTCGGTCACCTCAATTTTAACGACCTCAGGCAACCAACCCAAAAAGTACCTGACGTTCTTTTGAAAAATGATCCCCGGTTGTTTCCGGTAAGTCACCTCGTATTGGATGTCGAAGCGAAAATCGTCCTCGATACGGCAATTTTCAGGCGAGATTCCCGTTTCCTCTCGCATTTCGCGAACCGCCGTTTCCAGGTAGGTTTCCTTCCCGTCACAATGTCCTTTCGGCAGATCCCAACGATCCGGGTGCCGCATCAGCAAGAACTGAGGATTGGCTGTTTCTGTCATCAGCAGGACTCCCGCTGCGCGGACAATGCCGTCTTTCGTTTTCTTTTTCTTGGACACTCAAAACCTCGATGATCCGACTACCACTGACAATCCGATTCGTCCCCACGCAGTTCGGGCAGGTGACGGCATGAAGATTTATACACGAACCGGAGACAGTGGCACGACAGGGCTGTTTGGCGGCCCACGTGTTGCCAAAGACGATACTCGGATCGAAGCCTATGGCACCGTCGATGAACTCAACGCGGTCCTCGGCTGTGTCCGCTGCGAACTCGCCTCGGCGTTGCAAAACGACTCGCTGGAGTCTGACCGCCGCGAACTACTGGCTCAACTCGACGACCGGATCGTTCAGGTCCAGCACGAGTTGTTCTCCCTCGGCGCCGAACTTGCATCGCCTCATCCCGACCAGTTTGATCTGCGAGTGATTGGCGCCGATCACATCGACCGACTGGAAAAATGGATCGACGAAACCGAACAGCGTTTGCCGCCACTGAAACAGTTTATATTGCCTGGGGGCAGTCCAACGGCATCGCAAATACATTTCGCCCGCGCTGTGTGTCGCCGTAGCGAGCGACGTGTAATCACCCTCGCCGACTCCGTCCAATCCGAAACCCCGATCGGTGATGAGGTGATCGTTTACCTCAACCGGCTCAGCGATTGGTTGTTTGTCGTCTCGCGTGACGTCAACCGGTTGCTCGGACGCGAAGATCAACCATGGCAAAAACCGTAACACCACTGCGGCAATTTCGACCGGCCATACTGGCGCTGGTGCGGCGTGTGTGGCCGAGATCCGTATCAACGCGGCATGCGTTGGTCATGGTATTGATGGCGATGGCAATCAATACTGGTGACGCGTTCGCTCAACCCGCAGCGAAGCCTCCACTGGAATTAACCGAGCAGCCCACCACCGACAGTCAAGTCGAGGTGTTGCGAGGCGACCTGCTAACGGCCATCACTCACGGTGCCAGCCCTGAAGCAACCACAGGACTCTTGAACCGTCAACGTCGCATCGACGGGTTGCTCGAAAGTCAACTGGCGTCCAACCGACAGGAACTCGCCGAGATCGAACGTGACGGTTTTGATCCCAAGGTCACGCCGCGGCGTGAAGAGCTGCGGAAACAACAGAGCCTGCTGTGGCTCGCACGCGTCGAGCTGGCATCCCTGGCAACGGAAATGTTTGCAGAACGTTCGCCCGACGGCGTCGCACTGGCCGAGCAGTCCATTAGTCGGATGCAAGAAGCGTTGGCGAGTTTTCCCAACGACGGCGTCGTGCGAGCCGAACTGTTGCGACTGCTCGCCGAAGCCCAACTCCGGGCCGGTGATTCCGACGCGGCGATCCGCACGACACTTCACGCCACCCGCGCCACCGCCGAAAACGCATCGGGCGACATCGGTTCGGCGGAATCATCCGATGAACTCGTCATCCGGACACCGGCTGAACTCGCCTTCGTCATTCGCGTCGACCTTTCAAAGAAAGACTGGAACGCCGCACAGGAAAAACTGAACCAGTTCTACGGCCGCTCGCCTTCCATGGCCACCCGCAGCCTCGCGATGGATCTCGCGCGGTTGCAATTTTTGCTGATGAAGCCGACCGCCGACGACAAAACGCGGGCCATAGGGAATTGGCTCGACGTCTTAGAGAAACGCGAAGGTGCCACCGCACGCCGGGCCGCCGAAACGATGGTCGCCCGCTATCGCGAGTACGTTCATGCGTCCGGCGGAGATACCGATGTCGGCCAAAACACCGGCGATGAAGGCTCGCCTTCGAAGCAACAAGACCCGAGAGTCTTGCGCGCCGACGCACGTTACTATCTGCGTGTCGAGAAAACGTTGCCCGCCGCGGTCACCTTCGCGAGAGCCGCCATTCAGGACACAAATGCGGATCGCAGTATCGACTCTGCAATTCGATCCGCCGCTATCTTGGATGACACCGGCAAACGACTCGCCTCGGTCGAGTTGCTGCGGCAAATCGCGAATCGACACACGCATCACGCGATGGCCCCGGCGATAATGCTGCAGGCGGCGTCCTTGGCGAGCCAGGTCGACAATCCCGATGCTTCACGCGGCCTCGATGCGGAATCCATTTTGAACGACCTGATTTCAAAGTGGCCCGGCTCGGCATCGGCAGCCTCGGCGAGAAGCACCCTCATCGAATTCGCAAACGAACGTCAGGACTACACGGAGGCGGCCGCACGCGCGACCCAAATGCCGGTCGAGCATTGGAACATCGACACCGCAAAACGCTGCCGCCGGCAATGGCAGCGAGCCGTGCTTGCTCACGATGCCCGGCCGCCGTCCTGCCCTTGGTACGACGACACGTGTCATCAGAAGAGAAACCAAGCGATCCAATCAACCCTCGCACGCATGCGACAAGAGTTCGCCGGCGTGGCTGCCTGCCCGCTCGCTGTTCAAACCCACCATGCCTGTGCCGTTCTACTCGATTCACTAACGCATGATTCCGCTGGCCGTGAAGTCGTGTCCGGTGTTCTCGAAAAGATCTCTGACCCTTTTGTTCGTTCGCTCGCCGAACTGCGTTTGGCGGGCCCGGTCGGTTCGACGACGTCGCAGCGTGGACCTGCCGGACTGTTGGGGAAGTGGCGTGCCTCTCCGCTGCGTTTGGACGAATTTTCTAGACCAGCGATCGTCTGGCGTTTGCACCGCGATCTGCTCGCCGGTGCGGTGCCGCGTCAACCGACGGCCAAGTTTCTGCTCGAGTTTACCGATGACGAAACGAATCGAGATGCATTCGGTATCAACGACAACGTCCAAGCGAGTCACCGAATCTCGTGGCTGATCGCGGGCCAACAGACGCAGCGTGCCCTTGCGGAACTGAAACGGCAACTCGGTGACGCCGTGCAACCCGCCGAATTGCTCGCCGACGCGGCAACGATGTGTGCGGGATCATCCCGAAAGCAAGACCTCAAACAAGCCGCAGCGATTTGGGACGAACTCGCCAGCGGTCTTCCTCCCGGTGGTTACCCGCACCACAGGGCAAAAGTCGAAAGCGTCATCTGTCAGGCTCGCGCGGGCGAACTGCAGGACGCGAGAAACGCGGCCGAGTGGATTCTGCTCTCCAATCCGCCGAAAGATGAAGTACTGTTGACCCGACTGCGGCAGGCGACCGAATAATCAATCTTTGCGCCGCAGCAGGGAACGCCGCGGCCAGGCAAGTCGGCTGCCTACCTCGCCTATTTTTCTGCACGTGCGTGATCTTCGTGGGCGTTCTTACGTCGCCGCGCTACCGTGGCCCCTGCCGTTTGCACGCCGTGAGCGATCGGCTATTCAGCAGCGGGCTTTCCGAACCGAAACCCTGGTTCCAATCGGTGTCCGCGGATGAATTCCGACGCGTTCATTTCATTCTTGCCCGCCGGTTGCAGACGCTCGACGATGATCTGGCCATCCCCACATCCGATCGCCATCTCTCCTTTGGACTGAGACTCAAGAAGCCGACCGATTTGGTCGGCTCCAGCTTCCTTGTCAACGATCGGTGTCACCTTTCGGATCGCCAAACGAAGTGGCGGCTTGCCGGGCTTCGTTTCTGCAAACGTGAATGCGACCGGCCACGGTTGCATCCCGCGAACGAGGCAATCGATGTGCTTCGCCGATCGAGACCAATCGATCTCCGCTTCCGCCTTGCTGAGACGAGGAGCCTTGGAGACCTTTGACGCGTCCTGTTGTTCGCCAAAATCACCCAGCGGTTGCCCGGCGTCTAGCTTTGTGAACGCATCTTCGAGAATGTTGATCGCCTCGAGTGTTGCGTCCACGCCAATCAGGGACAAGCGTTCTTCCAGCTTGCCCGCCGTTTCCGTTGGCGAGATCGGAGTCGTTCGTCTTGCAAGGATTGGGCCGCCGTCGAGTTTGGGTGTCATGTGAATCACGCTAACACCCGTTTCTTGATCACCGCTCAACAACGCACGTTGCACCGGAGCGGCGCCGCGGTATGCGGGGAGCAAGGAACCGTGCAGGTTAATCCCACCCCATTTTGTCGACGCCAGTGCCGGTGGACGCAGGATTTGGCCGTAGTCGCAGACCACCATCAAATCGGCCGCGATCGCGTTGAGTTGCTCGACCGTTTCGTCGGAGTTAATGCTCTCGGGAGCCTCAATCGGAAGCCCGTGTTCACTCGCCCAATCCCGAACCGGGGTTGGAGGCGGACCACCCCGGCTCTTGACCGGAGGCAACGGCCGCGTGATCACCACCACGATGTCGTGACCGGCGGCGCGGATCGCTTCGAACGACGGGACCGCGAACGGACCGGTGCCCATCAACACGATGCGTCGTTTGGTAACGCTCATGTGTAGGCCTTCTCCCAAACGGCGAGCTGTTCGGCGAGTTTCTCGTTGGCCGGAATGCTGCCGGTGTCCTGCAGCGATTCAAACGTCGTTTGGAACTCAGCCAAACCGCCTTCGATCTCCCGCTTCGCTTCGTCGCCGATTCGGTCGAAGAACATCACGCCGTCGAGGTGGTCGACCTCGTGCTGCACGACGCGAGCTAGAAACCCGTCGAGTTCCTTGTTGATTTCATTGCCACTGAGATCATAGCCTTGCAAACGAACTTTCTTGGGGCGTTTGACCTGCGCAAACAATCCCGGAACGCTCAGGCATCCCTCTTGGCCCGCTTCGTTGCCTTTCGGGCGATCGATGACCGGATTGATCACGATCCATTCTTCGCCCTCGCCACGTTTTCCACTCGGGTTAGCGACAAACATCCGAATCGGCAGGTCAACTTGGTTGGCCGCCAGCCCCACGCCTTCGTGCTCATACATCAAATCCAACATCTCAGCCGCCATCTCACGCAGCCGCGCGTCAACACGGACGATCGGGCGACTCCGGTGGCGAAGTGTCGGGTGGGGAAAGTGAACGATCGAAAGAGCCATGGTCACGAAAGCAATAAAAAGCGGCAAAAAACATCAACCTCTAACATGATGGATCGCCGCCATTTTGATAAGACGCCGCTCCGCTGATTTCCTCTCCCAACCAACAACCCCGCCATCCCAATACACCCTCGGGCTAAGGGCCCAACGATTTATCTGGCCCAGCCCAACGGGATGGTTCTGAACAGCCACAAGTACAACGCTCGGGCCAATGGCCCGCAATTCGTCTATCGCAACCCAGCGGGCGGGTCACCAAATAACCACCCCAAAACTCCCTCGGGCCAAAGGCCCAGCAATTTGTCTCGCTCGACCCAATGGGCTGGTCCCGTTCAGCGGAAACGCGTGCCGACCAGCAAAATCGCCCAGCCCAACATCCCCGACCGGATCTGAAACCCAGTCCCCGGCCACGATGCCAGAAAATTTTCACTCTACCGGCCAGAATCCGCACAATCTCCTCTTCAGCAACCCGCATTCGACTGCTAAACTTCGCCTCATCGTCAGGGAGCTCAACCGCTCCCCCCGATACCCCGTGGTGTAATCGGCAACACTACTGATTTTGGTTCAGTCATTCTAGGTTCGAGTCCTAGCGGGGTAGCTTAATAAACGGTTGTTTTTCCTTCGAAAATCGCGGTTTTTGGTGGCCAGCTGTTGTTGGCACCCTCCGGCACCCCGGTGGCGACTTGGTTGACGCTCTCTTTTGGTGTCCTTTATCCTGGCAGGATCGTTGCTCGGGATTCTTCGCATGTAGTCAAGTCTCGGTCTGGAAATGATCACGCTACGCGTGTGACCGAGGAAGACGCCCGACGCATTGCAGTTATTTGCTGACGCTTTATTGCAACGGGACTATGGTCGCGAAACAACAGTCGAAGAAACCAGAGAAGCCTCGCCCTGACTTTCCACTTTACGCACACGCCCGAGGCTACTGGTGCAAGAGCTTTGGTGGCAAAAAGTACAATTGCGGCCCATGGGGCGATCCGGCGGCGGCTGAGCGGAATTGGCTCGAAATTAAGGCAAGGCTAGAACGCGGCGAGCCGGCCCATTTGCCCGAGAGTATCACAGTCAAAGTGATGTGCAATCGGTACCAGAAGGAGCAAAACAGGCGGGCGAGTATGGGGGACGTATCGCCGGCTCACGCGCGAGAGGTGCGAGGCTACTGTGTTTATCTGCTAAAGCATTTCGGTGCCAGGAGAGAGATTGCGACTATCCGAAAGGAAGACTTTGCTGCGATCAAGGCAAGCTTTCCTGAGGCGTGGACATTGCGAAGCCGTAGGAATCACATTTTGGGGATCCGCTCCATTTTTAAATGGGCGTGGCAAAATGATCTGTTGTCAGAACCGCCAAAATACGGCCAGCTTTTCTCCGTGCCGACGAAGCGTGCGATGCGCAATGAGAAGGCTGACAAGCCGAAGAAACTGTTTTCAGCAGATCAGATTTGGTCGCTACTGCAGGAAGCTCGCCCGCAGATGCACGCGATGATCTGGCTGGGGCTAAACGCAGCTTACGGAAATGACGATTGTTCAGAGCTTCGTGAAAGTTGGATTGACTGGGATGAGTGTTGGCTTTCACGTCCACGTGGAAAGACCGGAAAAGATAGGGCTGCATGGTTGTGGCCAGAAACAATCGCTGCGATCAGGGCTGTACTCGATGGGCAATCTCACGCATTTAAAAACAGAACCGCGGGCGATCATGTGTTTCTGACCCGAACAGGGAAGCTCTGGGTGGATCGCAATGGTACGAATCGAGATTCAATAGGCGAACAATTTCGATTGTTAGCGAGAACTGTTGGCTGCTATCAAAAGAATGTGGGCTTCTATTCTCTCAGGCATACGTTCGCAACCATTGCTTCGGGATGTGGGGATCAGATTGCCGTCGATCACGTCATGGGGCATCTGGACAGCGGAATGTCTGCACACTACCGCGAATTCATCGAAAGGGAGCGTGTCGTCAAAGCCTGCGATCATGTGCGAATGTGGATTCTAAGTGAACGGCCCGAAGCCGGCTTGTAATGTGAGGCTCAAATGATTGTGATGACTACAGATCAGCTTGAGCAGTTTGATTCAGTGATTGACTGCTTCTTCGATGCATATGCTCTTGCGAGGTTGGCAAATGGTCTGGATACCGAAGGCCGGCTGAAGTGTCAGGGCGAACAAGACTACCACTCCCGGTACTCCCGCATGATCGACGAAATCGCGGATTATCTTCGCAAATTGATGGAGGAAGATCATCCCAAGGTAGAGTTCCTAGCGGAAGGCTATCTTCATGTGCAGTCGGCTGCAGGTATGTATCGCGTACAGGACGCGGCTGACTGGCTTAGCGAAGCAAAGAGGTACTTGGCGATTGAAGAGGTTAAAACGGAGTTGTTCAATGAGGCAGTTGAGTTGGCGAAGGAGGGGGGCGTTCTGTGGCCTGAAGTCTTCGATGTCGCCGCCGCATCCAGGTATCTGCGGATTTCCCGAGATGCTGTAAGGTCAGCGTTTGATCGTGGGGAATTGGAAGGGCGGAATGTCGGAAAGGGAGAAGTGCGAAGACAGCTTAGGTTTTCTCGCGCTCAAGTCGATGCCTTTCTAAATGCAGAGCCGAAGTCTCGAGCGTTTCCTCGACCGGACGATAATAAGAAAGGAGGGGAAGGCGACGATTTGTTTCCGGAGTTCTAGAGCATTTTGCATTCTATTGTGTGTATTGCAACAATTCGCTCAGCTTGACCGTCTGCTTCGTCGTCAGATTCTCCCGACGTTTCAACAAACACCACCGCGAATTCTTCAGCACCGGCTCATAGCCGTCTTGCTTCATCTGACGTGCCTCCTCGGCACGAACCTGATTGATCTTGTCGCCGAACTTCTTCATCACATGATACCGATCAAGGATATGCACCGCCCCGGATGCCTGCTCGGCGATCACGTTCATGTATTGCTTCCACATGTCCGTGCAAACGAACTTCAAGGTTTCGATCGACGAGGCGGGAATCGTGCTGAAGAAGCCCCGAAGGCTCTCCTCGGTGCGATCGCGGGCGACGTAGAGCAGACGCCGGCAATCCGAGTCGATCTGGTAGACGAGCGTCAGGTATTTGTGCCCGCGGCGGTAAGCGATTTCATCGACGCCAATCGCCTCGATTGGGCCAATTTCCCGGTGAACCAGGCCCCAGCGGACGACCCAGTCGATGGCCCGGTAAACGGTGTCCCAGCTTGTTCCAAAGATCGCCGCGGTCTCTTTCCAAGACAGACGCTTGGGCCAACTGCGTGTACTGCTAGCAGAAACGACCGAAAAACTCTACTTCGATGAACTTTCGATAATTCGGCATCTCTTGCGAACCAGATTCTAGCAGGTTCCACCTAGCGTCTGGTACTGATAGATGGAGCCGGGCGATCCAGAAGTCCCTCGAATTCTCGCAGCGGTTGGATGGGCGCTGCCTCACCGAAGTCGGCCACCGGAGCGTCGAACAGAATCGTGAGAAGTCGCTTCGGTATGTGGCACGAATGACACAGTCATTCGTGAACTGCTGGAAACGCCAGATCAGATCGGCGAACCGCGAGACGATGGGAAACCGAGCAACCATGTTGCCGGAAAGACCGACGGCGGTATTCGTCTTGTTTGCCAGCGGACCCACAGCAACCAAATTCAAATCAACCGCGCCCAAGCTGTTGGTCGCAACGGCGATCCCGCCTCGTCGGTCCAAATCCGCCTAGCAGGCCAGTTGACGATTTCAGCATCCCTGGTTCCCCAAAAAACGAAAACTCTCCAGTACACGGCCCTCACCTAAAACTTTTCGGATATATTCGGCAACTTCGGAGACCCTGCTGCGAGTATCAGAAACTACTCAGAGTGATTTCTCGATCTAATCACAACTTTTGGGTGCAAAACGATGTTCAAAAGTCGAAGGCGACCAGCGAATTTACGCAGGCGACGCTCATTCTTTGAGCGATTGGAGTCTCGGCAGTGCCTCGCCGGAGAGTTGTTAGCGTTGGAACTGTCCGTTCGGGATGTTCACGATCGGGCATTGACTTCCGAAGCTGACCGTGTTGCCGAAGTTGCCGTCGGAGATCTAGTTTATTTGGAAGTCGCTTACCGGGATCTACGGCAGGACTCGCAAGCGGTCGGGGCCCAGTTGCTGACGACCGCAATGACTCCGTCAGACCCAGCGGTTTTCCGGCCCGTCCTGACAGAGACCCAGATTCTGATCGTCGGAGAGGAGATCGAGAACGCGACTTCGGGCACGATCTTCGGCTCGCGCGTCGGGCAGCCTGGGGCGTATAGTTCGACTTTGATCGACTTCGTGGAAGACCCCATCGCCGAGATCGCTCGCGGCTTAATACAGCTTGGAATGCAACCAAATGATTTCCAAATCAACCAGCTTCGCCGTGGAGCGATCCAGGGCGAAGGGCGACCCTTCGACGCAGACGACTTCATTTTTAGAATTGATTACTCGGTCGATTTTGAGGGCCTCGATTTGCCCGACGTCCGCTTGACGCCAGATCTCGACATCCCCGTTTACACCCAAACGATCAGTACCGAACCCTTCCTCCCAGATGGCTCATTCAATCCAAACGCGAATCTGTTTGACAGTGTGGACTTTCGCAGCCGAAGTGTCCCGTCGTCTGATCCATTTGGGACGTCGATCTATGCTCCTTTCTTTGGAGCGGGTGTCAATCCAGTAACTGGCAGTCTGTTTGCAACAGTTGCGAACTTCGTCCCCGAGGAGAGCCTGCCCCACGCATTCGATTTGCCTGTGCTCCCAGTTCCTTTTGACGCGTTTAGCTTCTTAGTGCGCATCACAGACGCCACCGATGCATTGACATTCACGTTTTCGGAATCCGGTCTTGAGGCGGCGTTGTTTGGTGGTCTGGATGGCATTGGGGTTAGTTCGGCCGATATTCTCTTAGACCAGTTGAGCACCGTCACCATCACCACCACGCAACCGAATCGTCCGCCAGTAGTCGACGGTCCGATCGAACTTACTATTTCCGAAGACAATCGGAACGAAGTCGTCAATCTTCTCGACCGTGCTTCCGATCCCGATGGTGATACGCTCTTTATCCAGTCTGTTCAGCCAATTTTTGGGGACCAGCGAGGTATTGAATTGAGTCCGGCAACCAGTGAGATTTTGATCGACCCGGCCGCCTACGGCGTTCTGCGCAGCGGGCAATCAGAGACCATCGTCTTTGACTTCAGCATCACGGACGGACTTGCTGCCGTTACGAACCAGTTGACGGTCACCATCAGCGGACGCAACGACGCTCCGATCGCCTTGGACGATGTATTTACGGTCGAGGGTGCCGGGCCTCACCAGCTCGCCGTGCTCGACAATGATGTTGACGTCGATGGTGACTCGCTGTCAATCGTATCGGTTTCAGCAATTTCAGCATTGGGCACTGTCGAAATCGGACTCGACGGCTCAATGATCTACAACCCTGCGGCCGGATACGTCGGCGTTGAGACGTTCTCCTACACCGTCAGCGACGGACAGGAAACCGTCACCGCAGAGGTCTCAATCTCTGTCGACAACAACACGGTTGATACAATCGCGCCCACAGTCGATAGGATCTATCGCAGCGAGCCCATTAATGCATTGACAGACTCCGACTCACTCAAGTTTCGCGTCTTCTTTAATGAACAAGTATCAGGTATCGATGCAAATGACTTTGTCGTGTTGGGGACGACTGCTGAAATCACCGATATCGAATTGGTGGGTGAAAATGATTACGACATCACGGTTGCTGGCGGTGATCTTGCTGCTCTCAATGCCCGTGTCGGCTTGAGCATCTCTGAGACGGCCGAGATCGAAGATCTGTCCGGCAATCCCCTTTTGGTTCCGGTGATCGTGGTCGATTCGGAAACATTTGAGGTTAGAAACGGCCAGCAGCACCATTTTGTGACGTCTGTCGTTTCGGTCCCTGCCGACGCTGCCAACCCAAGCTCAACAACAGCAGCCATTACGGCCTACGCTGTCCACGCCGGATTGTTGATGGCATGGATCGACTTCGATGCGGACGGGCAATATCAAGACGATGAGAAGATCTTCGATTCGATTGCTCTCAGCGCCGGTTTGAACCTGTTGACGTTTGATGTTCCCGCTGGCGCCACCATCGGCATGACTGATGCTGTTTTTCGATGGGCATCCACCTACGAAGACGAGGTCTGGCTCAACGGCTCGGAAGAACTCACCGTCATGATTTCGTCCGTCGACTCGGGTAGCGTTCAAGTTTCCCTGCGGCAACCGGGAGTCATCGGCTGGACAACACATGACAAACAATTTGAAGTTCTGGTCGATGAACAGGTCGTCTACCGGTCTCCAGTGGAGTCGATCGTGCGTGTCGGCCTTACCGGCAGCGATGGAGACGATCAATTTCGATGGCCTGGAGAACTGGCCGGACTCGATGGCGTGATCGACATCGACGGCGGCAAGGGCTTCGACTCACTGAGCCTCCAAAACCCCGAAACCGGCTTGGACCTAACGTCGGAATTTCTTTGGAGCGTTCAAGCCATCGACGCGATCCGGCTCGATGACAATGTTCCCAATACGATTTCGATGACTGCGGAAGATATCCGCGACCTGCCAAGTCATAGTAGCGAATCATTACGAGTCTATCTTGATCCCGACGACCACTTGGATTTCAGGTCGCATCTATATCGAACCAGCAACACATTTGCGTTGGACGGGCGGCTCGCCACCAGGATCGGTGAGTTGTCTGCGGATGTCTTTCCATTTTTTGCACCCTTCGACGTGCTAGGAAAAAACTGGACCAATCCCCTGGAACCGACAGACGTGAACGGCTCCGGTGACATTACCGCACTCGATGCTCTAGTGATCATCAACGAGCTCAACCGCAAACAGTTCGTCGTTGGGGATTCGACGACCCTTGTTGACCCGAATGTAGCCCCGGCTGCATTTCCAGGTTTCTATTACGACGTGACACAGGACGGTGAAGTAACCGCACTGGACGCACTACGCGTGATCAACCGGCTCAACGCGGGTTTCCGCCAGGAACCGATGGCGACCGGCGGCGGACTTCCAGGCACATCCGTGACGATTTCCCGAGCGGAATTTGATCCCGACAGGGAAACCACCGTGACGTTTCGTGATAGTGACGGATATCGCGTGACGGTCAACGCTTCCAGTGTCACAGCAACTTCGGTAACGGCCCCGATTCCAATCTGGATGGATTTTGACACGCTCGAATTCAGAACCGCGACTGTCGAAGTCATCGTCACTCAGACGGACGCCAGTGGAAAGCAAACAAAGGTTTTTGCTGAGAACGCCATTACGATCGACGACCTACCACAACCGGATTTGCCGGTTGGTGTGCTGACTCGTACTTATTTTAGCTCTTTGGTCTCGGTGTCTAGTCAAGCCA
Source organism: Aporhodopirellula sallentina SM41 (assembly GCF_000346505.1). Lineage (GTDB taxonomy): Bacteria > Planctomycetota > Planctomycetia > Pirellulales > Pirellulaceae > Rhodopirellula > Rhodopirellula sallentina. The sequence goes on along the minus strand of NZ_ANOH01000346.1, from coordinate 13,510 downwards.
TATTCGATCTGCGAGAAATCGCGACAGCTTCGGAAAACACCGTCAATGTCAATTCAGTTGTAGCAGAAATACAACAAGTCACCGCCAGCTATCAAACCATCATTGATGGCGTCAATTCACTTCTTGCTGGCACTATCGACCGACTCGAGCTGGGTAGCATCCAAACGGCGGGCGGACCGATCGATCTGTTCCTTGATATCGAGGGCCTTGCTCAGTTTGATCGCGTGGTTGCCACGTGGGTTACGCCCAACGTCGAATCCAACGAGATTCAAACGCTTGAAACTTTTTCGGCATTTCAGCTCGCTCCGATTCAAATTCAGCAAAATAGTTCCTCCGCGGAACAATCTCTCGACGACCTTGACGAAGTCGAGCGTATGTTTGGCCCATCGGCAAACGCGAATGTTGCGGAGTTCAGGACGAAGATGGAAATCTTGAGAGACATAACACCGTTGGCAGCTTCTGCCGTTGCGATTGGCGTTTTCGTTGTCGCGCCTTCTTTGCTCACGGGAGTAACGGTCGCGGCTATCTCAGCATTGAGCTTATACTACCTCAGCGGCGTTTCGCTCGCCGGTACCAGTGCCATTCAGGCAATGGAGGGTAGCAACGCGCTGCTCACACGCGGGGATGCGACTCAAAGCACATTCGAAGAATCGACAAAGTTCGCGGAAGAAAGTTCCAACACCATTGCGCGGGAAATGATCTTACAGGGAGTGTTAGCTGGACTGCCTAGCAGAATTGCCACGAACGGAGCGGCCGCTAAGGCGGCCAATGATTTACTAAGCCAAGGATCTGCCGTGCGGGACGCGATAGGAACTCTCGATGGTGATCAACCTTCGATAGCGAAGCAGATCATCGACAGCTTCGAGACCATTCGAGAGAATCTCGATAATTCGAACACTGGAATTTCGGTCGATGTCTCCAGCCTGTCATTTGACGTTCCCAAAGGCGGTGAGGCAACGATGACGGACAAGATCGTCATCACCAATCAGGGCGACGAACCGGTCAATGTTTCCCTATCAAATGCGTCTTCGGATTACACCGTTTCTCCCGCCTCCGGTTCAATCGCCGCGGGCGGATCACTCGAAGTAACTGTGACTTTGCAGCAAAGTACCTTTAACCGACAGCTGCAGGACTCTCCCCAGACATTCGACAGTGAGATCTTGGTTAAGGATGCCGAGGGCGAAACCATCGAAACCGTCGCGGTTGATGTGGTCGTGACGGCCGGTGATGTCACGCCGTCGGCAGAGATTCTCGAAATTATCGTCCCGCCCGGAGGAGTTGGTGCCACTACGTTTTCGCTTTCCAATACAGGGCCAATCGGCTCGATCTCAAACTACGAACTGACTACCAACACTGCGTCCAACGTGAATATTGTTCCAGTCTCAGGGAGTAACAATCGATTGCCGACGAACGACCCTGCGGAGTTCAATATCGAAGTCAGAAACATCGATCCCGAAAACCTGCCGACCGATTTGAAACTGATCGTCCGGCAGACTGATTTTGATCCGGCAAAAGAGACGCCAGTACAGATACGAGTGATCATGCAACAAAATGTCGGAATTACCATTGATGCCGAGCCAGACTTAAGAACATCGGAGGACGATAGTTCTGCGGAACACACAGCGACATTTACGGTTAGGCTTGACTCACGACCGACGTCTGACGTGACAATTCAAATAATGAGTTCAGATGATACCGAAGGAAGGTTGGAGAAATCCTCACTGATATTTACTCCCGAAAATTGGAATGTCGATCAGAGGGTTACAGTTCTGGGGGTCGACGATGACACGGTTGACGGTGATATTCAATACCAGATCGATTTCGAAGTCCGAAGCGAGGATGCGTCCTACAACGCCTTGGAACTCGAACATGTTCAGTTGGCAAATGTTGACAACGATATTACGCCACCTAGGTTGGATGCGACTGTCCAGTCAGTGCCGAACGTAGTAATCGTAGGGCAGACGTTCTCCTTCCAGGTCACTGTCACCAACAACGGGACGACCGATATCACTCCAACTTCGGATTACTTTCTTAAGATCAACAGCATGGAGCTAGGCAGCGGTTTTATTAGATTTGACACGCCGCAGTACGAATCCTGTTCTCTTGAAGGACCGAATGTCTTTTGCAGTTTTGATTCGCTACACGCTGGCCAATCTACTATCTTCGATTTCCAGGCTACAGGCTTGACGGAAAGCAGCCGTGATTATCGTTGGATCGTTTCGCTTCATAAACGGTCCGACCCACAGTTTCGAGGATCCATTGTCAATCCAGGAACGCAAGTGACTATCGTAGAGTAGGTGTAGATTAAGGAGAATAGAACGCGTCAGAGCAGAAAACGGGTCAACCAAGGTGTTACTTCGAGCTTTGGACGCTTCGCGTGGGGTCAGACTCGGGCTTCAGTCAACCGTCGAACGCTGATTCACAATGGCCGTATGGTGCGGATGGTTGGAGGCTTACGCCGGGGTCAGCGACGGTCTATTGGTTAGTCAAGCCAGGTTTGGGAATTCAGTATTTCCAAACCCGTTTTATCGGCATGTGAACTTGGGGGCCTGCCCCAAACCCCCGAGGTTTTCTCAGGCATTGCGCCGGTGTTCGATGATGTTGTCAGTGCGACAGCTTGGTGCAATTCGGTTGCACGGTGAAGCGGACGGCAGCTCTGCTGAAGACCGACTGACCGAAGGATTAACCGCGTCTGGGAAAGGTACTCGGACTCATTCTCGGTTATTTTGCAAGTGAAATTGCTGCACTGGTGGCCGACTTCGGTGATGCGGCTTTTCAAGCACCGGTCGATGAAACCGGAGCATTCTGGAGACGCAGCTTCGGCGCGTCGGTGTCACAATCTCCGAGACACCGAAGCAACTTTGGCCGTGCGATTCGAGCTGGCGGTCGATGCAACTTCCGCGGGCTAGCGATTGAGTCACAGATACTGCGAAGGGCTGGTCTCACACCCTTGACATAGCTGGTGGATGCAGTCTTCTCGATTGGACGGCATCCAACCTTCTCATTCTGAATAGAGCCGCTTCGACTACTGATCTCGAGACAGAGGGGAGCTCGCGCTAAAGCGTTCCAATCCAGCGGAGAAGGTTCTCGCCAAAGAAAGCGAGCCAGGGCGTGTTCTCGCCCCGAAAAGCACGCGACAGCCTCACTCAATCAGAAGAGGCGATTCTACCCGCAATGTCCGCCAACGAATTCAAGGGAGTTGACAAGATTGTGACGTAACGGAAGCTACGTCAGAGAGCAACGAATATTGGCGAGAGGCGGAATGCAATACTCGCGTCCGCAGAAGAATGGATCAAACGCGAGTGCTATTTGGTGGACCTTTTGGCTGGTAGGTGACGGCGATATTGTAAACGCTAGCAACGCGGCCATTTAATGATCGCCTAATCGACGGGACCCAAGAGCGTCGTGACCTCCTGAAATAACACTTTCAGTTCCTCGTAAAAGGCAGCCAATTCGGCATCGGACTCCCGACTTTGCCAGGCCGGAGCCTGCATCAGTTTTGCAAAGTCCTGGTGGAGTTGCCTTGCCCGTTCTTCATTGCCCGCCTGCCAATGAGCCATAGCGAGAAACGCCAGATCAGCTGGTGACTGACCTGCCGATTTATGCTTGTCAAGCGACTCCGTCATCATCTCGATCGCTTTGGATGTTTGATTCGTACGATACAACGCGGCCCCAAGTGTATTGAGGTACCGAGGGTTTTGCGGGTCCATCGCTGATGCCTTCTGTGTGGCCGTTAGTGCCATCTGGTACTGAGTTTCCGATCTGCCCGGCACACGAACGACGTCCCAGCTCCATCGATTAATCCAATCCAGGTCTTCCCCTTTTTTCTCCAGAATCTTTTGTGCCTGAATGCGGACTGCATTGGTGACGTCTGTCACTTGCTGGACGCGGGCCAGCATGTCCTGCTTTAGTGGCACCGCATCCTGCACGAGCTTGACCAAACGAAACGCCTCCCGATCGACGACGGTTGACTCCGGCGCCGTCAGCCAGAGCATCACGCTACCATCGCGGCTTGCGGTGGCGAGCTCTTGAGCATCGGGTGAAAAAGCGATGGCGGTTACCGGTCCCTGATGGGATGCTGACGCGATATCCGTGCCGCTTGCCGTCTCCCATAGCTTGACCTGCCAATCCAGACCGCCAGTTGCAACGATCCTGTCATTGGGCGAGAACGCGATCGCCTGTACGGTGCCGGCATGGCCCCTTAACATCGTTCTCGGAGTCCGCGATTCAACATCCCACAGAATCACCTGTGAATCACTCCTTTGCCGGTTTCCAGACCGCGTTTTGATTGGTGGCGGGGTGTTTGGGGAACCCATGTTGCCCCTGACATCCGCCGACAAAGCAAACTCTGAAACGGTTGATATTGCCAGTACTTTGCCATCGTTGGAAAAAGCCATCGCCTCAACACGGCTGGTGGGAAATGGATCGGCCCGAGTCTCGCCACCATGTGTAGCATCCAGCATGAAAAGACGGCTCTGTGAATCCACCCAGGCAAGCAAGTCGCCCGCTTTGTTGAACGCAGCCGTGGAAATCGCGTTACAGGAAGTTTGAACATCTGAAACTACTTTCTGGGTCGGAATCGCTATGACCTTCATTCGCCCACTAGAGTCGAAAACGGCAACCCGATCACGACTGGGCGAGACAGCCACCAGTTGGTTACCACTTTCAAGCGTAATACTGCCCAGCGCTGATCCATCGCGCGGGTCAACCACGTCCATCGGTCCATCGGTCTGCTGCGCCAAGTAACCGCCACTGGATGTTCGGGCGGGAAACCAAAAAGCATTGTTCTTGTTTTCGATAGTGGTTGTCACAAGAACTTCACCGGTGGCAACGTCCCGGTGCGTCAGCTGACCAAACTCGGTGGCTGCGAAACTGGTCAGCTGTGTGCCGCTGGCGTTGAATGCAATAGCCTCGACCGGACCAGCATGCCCAAACTGGAACTTCGTCCAATCAACATTCAGATCGTGAATGGTGATTTCCCCTTCACGAGAAAGCGTTGCTACAACGTACCCCGTCGCATCCACAGCAATGTCGTTGATTTCGCCAACGATTCCAGCGAGGTAAGTCTCTCTAGTAAGATCGGTGGTGTTCCATACAGCAACAGGTTTATTGGGCTGGGCGAAATCCACATAGCCACCCTTTCCCACACCTGCCGTCACCGCCAGCATTTGCCGGTTGGGACCAGCCATTCGCAGTCTGTGAATCGTTCCATTGTGGGCCAACGTTAGTGTTTGGAGTTTCAGGGGTTCGGATGCATCGGAGCCACCGGTCACTTTTGCGAGGATCCCGGCACTGCAAACTAGAAGAGTCTGGTCATCAACAAATTTCAGGTTGTCGACGGAATCACTATGGTGTTTGTTCAGATCAAGAAGTAGCCGATTGGGCTCGGCGTCATCGTCAAGCCCAATAATGGCGATGTCCGCAAGCGTGAGAGACTCTTTCTGTCTGATGGCTCCGCCAATCGCCAGTCGGCGTCCGTCCGGGGAAATGTCAATCACGCGACCGATGGACTCAACCGCGTAACTTTTAAATCGTTCGCCGGAAGATTTATTCCAAATCACTATCTGCGAGTTATCTTTCACGGACAATGAGATCAGCCTGTCGCTCTCTTTCGTGAACAGTAGGTCCTTGATGACGCCGGATTCCACGACGATCTTTCCAGTGCTCTTCCCGCTAACGGCATCCCATATCCCGATCGTGCCGTCATCGTGAGATGTTGCCAAGGTCGTTCGCGACAGATCCATAGCGGTCCCCGTCACCGTTGAACCAGTGGAAATCTCGCGGATCAATCGTCCATCGCTAACGTCCCACCACTTGATTGACCCCTGCAGATCAGCTGAGATTAGACTCCCATTCTTTGAGTAACCTGCAAGAAGCGATTGCCGCCCCCCATCTGATGTTGCCCAAGTGATCTGATCACGCCGGCAAGCCCTGTAATAGTGCGACCAGCAAAAGCACCGCAAATCCTCTGGACAAGAGTCCAGGTTGTTTAGGATTTCAAGCGCCTGTCCGGGATCTTTGTCCACCAATTTGCCGGCGGAGAACAAATGGGACGCGTATGATGCTCGCTTGGCTCGCTCCGCATTCTGCTCTGCCAGGATACGAGCCGTTTCTTCTCGGCTGCGCCAATTGTTGACGACGAAGGTCGCAGTCGTTGTCACAGCGGCGACCATCAGCAAGGCTGCGAAACTGACGCCAACGGTCGTGCGATTTCGCCTGGCCCAACGCCAGCTTCGCTCCAGGATACTTTCTTTTCGTGCCGTTACCGGTTCGTCATCGAGCCATCGGTCGATGTCGGCTGCCAATTCACCGGCTGACCCGTAACGATCCTCGGGACACAGCGCCATCGACTTCAGGCAAACGGCTTCCAGGTTCTCAGGTATGTCTGCCTTACATTGCCGAGGTGGCGTGAAGTTACCAGCCTTGACGCAGCTCAGCGTTTCTCTCACGCCATGTCCACCAAATGGGGCCCTGCCCGTCAACAAATGATAGAGCGTCGTTCCCAAGCCGTACGTATCTGTGGCGAATGTCAGACCTCGCAATACGCCAGACGCCTGTTCAGGACTCATGTAAGCCGGTGTGCCGACAATCAATCCATTCTCCGAAACGATCCGGTCTTCGCCCGCACCAGACAGTGGATTCTCTTGTTCAAGTTCAAGTTCAAGTTCAACGGTTTCAAGGGTACCGAGGGCGTTGTTACCTGATGCCTTCGTGACGTGGACCTGAGCAGCCGTACCGCGTACGATCGCCAGACCCCAATCAACAACGATTGATTCACCAAATGGGCCAAGCATGATGTTTGCGGGTTTGATATCACGATGGATAACGCGTCGGCTGTGGGCGTAGTCGATCGTACGGCAAACACTTGCAAATCGACGAAGAAGGCCTCGGAAAGTCGTCGATTGTGTTAATGGGATCTGTGTGCGTCTCAATTCCGCGTGCAGTTTCTCGATCGCGTCAAGAAGCGTATCTCCATCGATATATCGCATCGCATAGTAAGGTCGCCCGTCTGTCGTCCTCCCAAAGCCATAGACGGGGATGATTCCAGGATGCTCCAGTTGTCCTGTCAGCCCGGCTTCGACGACGAACTGATGACGATGGGTTTCGTCCTGGGAATGCCGAACCTGCAGACCTTTGACGGCCACCTCTCGATCGATCTCCTGGTCCTTTGCAATAAAGACGTCGCCCAGCCCCCCACGTGCAATGAACTGCATCACCTCGAATCGGTCCGCTTCCAGCGAAGGCATCTCCCTTTGCCCGAATGGCTCTTGTATTGCATCATCCAGCGGCTCGGCTTGCAAATTGAGATGCTTGTCGAACGCTTGCCGAATGGTGCTTTTCGACTGCGGAAACATCTCGAAGTATCGGTTCAGATCATCGGGATCCCTGACACCGGCGTACTCGAAATCCAGAAGCAGTAACTCCCGGAACAGTCGGCTAGACGTCTCATTATCAACGTCACACAGGAATTCGCTGATGTCGGGGCCGGGCTCGTCCCGCGCCAGGGCGTTTCTCCACGCATCCTCGAATTCGTCGCATTTGTTTTCGACCAAGCTCACCCGGACTCCTCGACTGATCCCACCTGGACACGATCTGAGTTGTGAAGCAGCCATTAGATAGGACCTCCGTGGCAGGAGCAAATGAGCTGAGCCGAAAGCTGAAAGTCGCGGGCTTGATCCACTCCATCGCCACAGCATCGAGCGGCTGTGGCAACGGAAGCGAATCGTTTCGATTCGGTTAGCGAATCGAGTTTGAGTAACGCTTTACCCGGGGGTTGCCCGAACCGTCAGTTGTTGCCTCAACACCGACGGAATGCCCACGGCCATCGGCTGGAAGTGTGTAGCTGCGGTTAGCTACTCCTTCTTTCGTGGCGGCCTGACCAAAATAGGATTCCACAACTTTGGAAGAACCGTCCGGGCCAGTCGTGACGCTGACGCCGACGCCACTGCCGAACCCGTCGGCGGGGATCCCTTTTGCGAAGCCCTGCGCCATTGCCTGTGCTTGATTGGCTTGCTGTAGCGCCCTCAAGTATGCCTTTTGTGCAGGTCCGTAAAGATGCCCAACAGTAGGATCACCCACGAAAGGTCCAAAACCGGGCGCTTTTGGTAGCTCGGAAGGTGTGGCAGCGACTTGGTCACCCGAGTCGACGACAACATGCACAAATGGCAAACCGCCAATGGTGAAGCTGTGATGGCGAAGGACCATGTGCTTTCCTGGCAACGCGTACTGCGCCAGATCGGATGTCTGGATCGAACCGGGATCCGCCAAATCAAGCATCCGGAATGGTCGACCCGGGTACTTACGCATCCACTCGTGGATCCGCATCTGAATGACGCTGGGATTGATCGTTGACTCAACATCGCGACTCGGTACCTCGACCTCATCCTCCGATGTATCGGTGTCAAGGACGGGAACCATCGTCCGAATCGTGATTTCTTTCTCCACCCACTTGACCCCCGGTACAGGAGGGGGCGGCGTGGTCTTTCGTGTCTGGTCGGTGTCATCTGCACTAACGCAGGAACAAGCGACCACTGCTACCAAACAACCTACCGAAATCGATTTCCAAAGCATGACTGCCTCCAGGATTTCTATGTACGAGCCTAAACGTTTTCACGGGTGAGTTGCCCCCTGTGATACCTATGTCCTCTCTGGCAGAAATCGCGACAAAGGGCCGAAATACCCCATATTCTTGATTCTTGCGACGTGGCCACCGTGAGTTGAGCATCCCCATCCGATCGCCGATCACCGCCTCGATCCCGCGGTTTCGCGTCGGATTCATTCTACGCCCTCAACGTCCCGGCAGAAAAACGCCAGCCGATGTCGCAGTCGCCTCGATGACGAACATGTAACGGCATGAAGTTAGCCGGGCGTGCTCATCGGCGAGCCGCCCCATATTTTTTCAAGAAAAGCTTAGGAGATTCAGAATGAAATCAATCGCAGAACTTTGTGCCGTCGCTGTTGCGGTGGCTGCGTTGGGGTTCGCAGGGACGGCCGACGCCCAGGGAATCGCTGTTGCAAACGCAACTAACTACGATACTGGAACGGCAGTTGCCAACGCCAACAATTTTGGTGGCGGAACGGCCATCGCCAATGCAATGAACACCGGTTACGGTGGCGTGGCGGTCGCCAGTGCCAACAACTATGGCCTGTACGGAACTACTATCGCCAACGCCCACAACTCTGGGCACTACGGTACAGCAGTAGCGAACGCCAACAACTTTGGCACATTCGGAACTGCAATCAGCAACGCCAGTAACTACGGCCACTTTGGCACAGCGATCGGCAACGCAACCAACCTTGGCTGGTGTGGATTTGCCAATGCCAACGCCCTTAACTTCGGTTACTACGGCGCGGCATCCGCCAACGCCTACAACGCCTGGTAAAAAGCGATCCTTCTGGACTGAGCTGACTCGAAGAAACCGTCGATCCAGGATCGGCAGTTTCTTTTTTGTTTTGCCAGCGCGGTGGTCACACTTGGAATTCTGATCCAGCGGATTCGTTCCAGGTTTCTCGCAGCAATTCGATCTTGCGTTCGACCGTCCGCTTCGCGCAACCCAGTTTTTCGGCTATCTCCGAGTTGCGATATCCTTCTAGCCGCAGACGAACTATTTCCCGAACCCGTTCGTCATCGACCGTGTTCAGGAGCTGTTGGGTCGTCTCGGAGAGCTCCGCAATCAGTTCCGGAGTCGGATCGGTGCCCAGAAGGTCGCCGATGCCAAATGCCCTCTCGCCGTCGTCCACATTGCCAAACACAGACTCACCACGGACTTTGCCCGCGCCACGTTTGAGTCTGCCGACCTTACGATGCCTGGCGGACACCTTCCGTGCCGTGATTGTTAGCAGCAGCCGCCACAGCTCATCACGCCCGTGAAGATTGTCAAATTTCCGTTCTTTCATCCCCTCATAGAAACTGTTCATCGCACTGAGTGCGACATCCTCGCCGTCGTACGATCGGGCTGCAGCTGGCGCAAGCTTACGTCGAGCGTAGTTCGCCAGTTTGGGAAAGTACTCCTGCCAGAGCTGATCGGAGGCCGAACCGCCACCATCGCTCAGTTGCGCCATCAATAGGGTAATCCCGTCCTCTTCTTTTTCGGACATTTCGTATTCCGCCGGGGGAGTTTGCTGAGTGTAGCGGAGTATTGTGCAGAAAGATCTTCTGTGATGCAAACTACGTCCCTATTGGCCGACTCCTCCGTGCGGCTAGCTGGATTTTCCCATCCGGCGACATGACTATGCATCGCTCAGAAGATTTGATGCGGTCACGATACCCAGATCCGTTCACCGGTTTGGAGCGGTGTTTCAAGGAGCGGCACCAAAAAACCTGAAATTATGGCAAAAAATGGCTGGTCGTCTGTCGCGGCGCTTTCACGGACCGCCATAATATCCGCGAGTCGGTCGTCATGTACCTTTGACGTGGCGAGGCTCTGACGGCTTCCTGGTGGTGTCATCGGGTGGCTTAATTTGGCCGTGCATCACGTTGATGGTCGGCTTTAATTTCCTTTGACACTTGGAGTTAGAACCGTGAACGTTTTGAAACATCTGCTTGTCCTGCAAATCCTGTCGGTGGTGATTGCCCCGAATCTCGCACGGGGTGATGATCGCGCGGCACTCTTGAAGCTACACACCGAGATGTCGCAAAACACACTCACGGCCAACAGCAGTGGGGCCATCAAATCAGTCCAGACGGCAATCAAGGGAGGCGACCCAAAATTCACGCTGGTCCAGCCGACACCAACGCCGCCGAACCCCGGTTGTATCTCGGTAAAGGTCTGGGGCCAATTGGTCAACCCAAATGGAACACCTGGACCATACGTCAACTTGACGAAGCACAAGTGGGAACGAAAACAGAGATTCCATCTATGGTTGGATACGGCTGTGCCGCTTCAGCTTTCCTTCTTCCAGAACTACCCAGAGGGTCGTCCGAAGTCCAAGCAGATTTCTCCTGACCCCCAGTTCCCATCAACCTTCTCGACCATCATGCCAGGGGCTCCTTACAAGTTCCCCGTCATGATCGAGATGGACGACGATCTTCGTGATGAGCAAATGTCGATTATCCTTGTTCGAGCTGACGCAAACATTCTGCCTGTTAATGGCGGTGCAACCGCGACCGCAACTGCGACGGCTGTTATCAGCGCTAACACCTTACCGCCGAACTCTCAAGTGAGTGTGTCGACGATGGCAAACGCCTCGGCTCAAGTTCAGCAAACGTCCCAATCGGCCACGGCGGCAGCCTCGGCTGGAGCCTTGGCGGGAGCTGGCGGAGTTGTTGGAGTTGGAGGGACTCTCAAGGGCGCTCCCATGCAACAAACCCAGGAAATGTTTGTTGCTCTTCAGAATGATCCGTCCTTAGCATCAATGGCTAAGCTACGACTGGTCGCAGGCCCTCCGCCTTCCGCACCGCCCAGCGTTTCCCCGGTACCAGACAGAATCGACGATGTTTCCACGGTCATGATGGGTCCAGGCAACATCGCTCAAATCGAGTTGACGTTCTTCAAAGACTGATCGCTGAATGGTCGAGTGTACGCGGGTGGATCTGCTACCCGCGTACCCTCATTTTTGATTTGCTTATCTGAAATTCAAATTCACCTTACTGCCGCCGGATCGGCGATCATCGAACCATCATGAGGAATATGTAATGGACCGCTCTGATTTCGTACCCCGATGCTTGTCGATCTTCGTACTCGCGGCCGGAATCCTGACGGCTGCCCCCAGCGATGGGGCGACGCTTCATGTCGTCATCGCTGCCGACACAACGCCCGCATCCGGACTGGGTGGCGACATCGTTGCCGACCGGAATGGTGTTGAGCAACTATTCAAGAAACATGTGCCGGCCAACCAATTGCGAATCCATGTGCTTAAGGATCCACTCAGCCGCGATTCGATTCTTGGTGCAGTGAATTCACTTCAGGTGACGCCTCGACAGGACTCCGTTGTCTTTTACTACAGCGGTCACGGCGCGTTCGACAAAGCCAAAGGGCACTTCCTGAGCCTGCCAAACCATCAGGAACTGCTGCGCAGCGAATTGCAACTTGCTCTCATCAACCAAGAGCCAAGGTCGGCTTTACTGGTAACGGACTGTTGCGCCGGAGGCGCACGCTTCCAGGGGGTACCCAAAGCCGTCTACGCCGAAGTCAAAGCCGCACAGATTGCACCAATCCTGGACCACTTGTTGTTTAAGCGGAGTGGCTTCATCGACATAACGTCCTCAAAACCGGGCGAATTATCGATCACGCGTGGCGACGGAAAGGGGTCACTCTTTACGTATCCATTCGTGAGGTATCTCGATCGGAACGCCCGGCAAAACATCGGCTGGCAGGAGATCATCAGCGATTTGGAACAAGAAGTTCAAAACGACTTCTCACGAGTCACCAAGAGCAAGGGGATCGACACGAACGGCGACCGCGAACCAGACCAATTCAAACAAACCGTTCACCCGTTCGTGTTGACGCCTCGCTTGGGTTTGAAAGCCGAAGCCAAGAGTAGCACCTTGGTCGTGACGCAGGTAATCCCACTTAGCCCTGCATTTCATGCAGGACTTGAAGTCGGTGATCATATTCTCGAAATCAACGGCACTGCCCTGAGCTCCGAGAGTTCGTACAGCAACGCGGTGGATAGTTCACCTCACCAAATGACCTTGAAAGTCCATGACCCAAACGAGAACCGCACCGCAACTGTGACTGCGAACTTGAATCCGTAACCCTCATTGCCGAATCAAACCAATGCATACGCCCATAAGCCGCCCCACATTGTTGTTGACGCTGGTCGCCGTCGCAGTTGTTCTGTCCGCTCCATCGATGAGGGCGAATGACAGCGGCGATATCGCGACGACTGTAAACGAGTTCGCCAATGACATCTTCAAGGGACTCGACGGCAACGATAATATCGTCTATTCACCCGCCAGCCTGGCAACAGCCCTCGGCATGACCTACTCCGGCACTGCCGGTGAAACCGCAATCCAGATGGCCTCGGTCCTGCATCTGGATGCTTCTCCAACAGAAGCACACGAGGTATTTGCTGGGCTGACACCACGTGGTGACAGCGGCACTCCCATTTTCGGAGCCCAATGCCGTGAGAACGATGGCCGCGGCTTGCTCGTAACGCTTGTTGTTGCAGGGTCCGCGGCGGACAAGTCTGGATTGAAACCAGACGACCTGATTTTCTCTGTCAACGGAAAACCGGTACGTACCGAAGAGGAATGGTCGAAAGCGATCGATAGTGCTGGCGAAGTGATCACCATCCAGTCGTATTGCACGAAGGATGGAACGGTAAAGGAGAAAGAGGTGCCGCTGACCGCCGTTGAATACTTGACGACGGCAAACGCGCTGTGGTTTCAGAAAGGATATCCAGTTGACAAAGTGTTCTTGGAACAGATCAAGACGGGCTTTGCCGGCTTCACTTCCGACGTTGACTTCAAGAAAAACACGGCGCAGGCAGTCAAGACGATTAACGACTGGGTAAGTCGCGAAACAAATGGCAAAATCTCCGATCTTCTGTCCAGCCAGTCGGTCTC
>NZ_ANOH01000345.1 GCF_000346505.1 Aporhodopirellula sallentina SM41 | reverse complement strand
CGATCCGTGAGGAAGCGTTGAGTTGTTCGCGGAGGGCACGTAGTTTGGGATGGTCCTCTTTGTACTTGGCGGCCAGTTCGTTGTATCGCACCTCGAGGTCGTAGAGACTTTGGCGCATCGTGCTGCCGGTCTTTTTCGGGATGCCTCGAACGACTTCACTTTCGATCGTGTTCGGCGTGGTCGCGATTTGGCTCGTTAGTCGTTGGACTTCCGATTCGGCGGAGACCATTTCGCTCTCGGTTTGCACGAGGTCTTCTTCGATACGGCTCAGGAGTGAACGCAACGCGGATTGCGAAGAGCCGATGTCGATCATGCCGCGCTCCGACCTGGCTCGACGCAGGGCGTCCTTGGCGGCGATCGCACGCGCGTGTGCTATCTCTGCTTGTTCGCTGAAGAACTCATACGAGCCTTCCGATCGGAGGGCCGTGGCGTGATGTTCCTGATAAACGCGAATGAGCGTGCTGAGGAGATCGCGAGACAGAAACGGGTCTTCGGTTCGGACTTCGAGATCGATGGTGTAGGAATCAGTAGCGGTGAACAGGCCCAGCGATTGCTGGAACTTCATAATCGCCATCTCCTCTTGGATCTGTGCGGTCACCTCATCCGCGGACAGGTCGCCGAGCGGTTTGGGAGATCCAGAGGGAATGAAGGACGTCAGGCTTTCGGATAATTTCGAAAGCGTGCTGCGTGGTTCGAGGATTCGGTCGGCACCCACTTCGCGGACGACCCGCTGAGCCATGGCGCGGCTCTGGATCATTTCCCGGACGCTGTTGACCTGAGAACTGCGGCTGTCTTGGATAGCGACGGTTTGCGACAACGAGGCGGTCGGGTCCATTGCCACGGCGCCGCGACCGAGCCGAACGAGCAGTTGTCCGTACGAGTCATACTGCGCCGGAATCAGGATGACGGCGAGCAGAAACAGCGGCAATAAAAGCACAGCGACCGCGAACGCCGAGTATTTCCGACGCCAGAACGCCGAGAAAAAATCGTCCAAACGCAATGGTCGGAAATGGTCGAGGTCGACGCCATGATCGTCAGAAGAGGCGTGTTGCATCGCGAAAACACATCAAGTGGGCAGGAAGAGAAGTGCCCAGTTTAGTTGGATTTTCGCTTCTCGCAGCCTCTGATTGGGGCAACCGCGCGAAATGCGCCGTCGACTCGCGCAAAAATCGGACCGCGCATGAAAAAACCGACAGGCTGACTCCATCGAGACGACCTGCCGGTTCAATTCGGTTTCAGCCACGCGGCGGCAAATGGAGCCGCTGGGAGAAACGCGTGAGTCTCGGCGTGCTACTGCACTTGCCTTTGATTGACTCAGGCGAACCCTAAAAATGATCCCTCTGCCGATGTGATGGGCTGAACCCTGACAAGCCTCACAAGGCTTGCTGTTTGCATTCTAGGCACGAGGCCAACTGCAGCAAGGTAGATCGGGCATTTTCAACAAGGAGTTGAAGAGTTTTTCACAAAACGGCCTACCCGGATCAGTCCGCGGTCGCAAACCGCGAAATTAGCGGCGATTGAGGTCGTTTAGAGGGTGATCCTTTGTCCGTTGATGCTGCTCGTTTCGGCAGCTTTGAGGATCGAGGCTGCTCGAAACGCGTCTTCGAGGCCGCTCAGGTTCCGTACCAGGCTCGTGACCGCTCGATGGAATTGGCCGAGGATCTTCTCCCCGACTGGCGATTCGCTCTCGAGCGATTCCTGATGCCGTCCGGCGTCATCGAACCAGACCAACGTGCCGGGCAGGTCAATGAACGCGACGCCGTGTTCGCAGCAGACCTGCATTCCTGCCGGGGGACGAAAACCGATCGCCTCTTGCCACTTGGCGGGAATGTAGTTGCCGCAACTGATCTGTGCCGTTGCTGGGATAGCGGGAGCGGGTTTGGTGAGTGGTGATCGTGACCTCGTTGAATTGGTTTCCCAGGCCTGCGTGGCGGATTCGCCGACCTGCATCGAGGGGGCAGACGGTTGAGGTTCGAAATGCAGGCTCAATGCGCGGTAGTCCCACATCTTGTCGGGGCGGCAGTTTGACGACATCACGCTCGCCGGAGGTCCGCCAACGACGTAACTGCACCAATCGATCAGCTCGATCAATTCATTTCGCATGGTCGCCTGTGCTTCGACGTGCCCATGTGAATCCGAACCACCGGGATCATCCGGTGCGTGTTCGCCGCGGCGGGGGCGTATGGGGTCGGAGGGGTCGCCGCGCCGTGAAAGCCTGGACTGCTGTTCGACGAGGCTGAGTCGTTTGTGGCAGAACAGGAGGCGGGGGGCGCCGAGGTTGGTCGCGATGAGTTCTTTCAGGCGGAGCGTTGCGGGGGCGAATCGGCGTGGAAAGCTCGCCATGAAGGCGATCCCGGAATCTTCCACGCACTGTTTGAATTCGGCGTCGGCGACCGGATCGAAATCCAAACCGCTGGCCCAGTAGATCGCTTTGCCGTGGGTGCACGCGGCCAACGCCGGCAGGTGCCGGAGCCAGGTTTGTTCGAGGATCAAAACCGCATCGATGTCATCGCGGGCGACCATCGATCGGTAGCCGTCGACGGGGTCAGCCTGGAAATCGGAGACGGCGTTCTCGGCCAGTTTCGCGACCGAACAATAGATGGCTCGGACGTCGAAGCGTTCGCTGAGCATCCGGAGTGCCGGTCGGTGCATGGTTTGCCATTGGTCACCTAGACCGATCAAGCCGACACGAAGCTTCACTTAACGCGAGTCCTGACAAGTAGTTTCGAAGAAGAAGGGGAGGGGATATCATAACAGACGATGCGGGGAGCGTTGAGACGAGCAGTCCGGACACGAAAAAACCCCGAACGCGGTTACGTCCGGGGTTCTGGGTCGTGTGAGCTGATCGTGGGGGGGATGATAAGCTGCTGTGGAGACCTGCGTCTTATTCGCGGGGGCGAATCGCGCCGGTCAGACCGCTGTAATCCACGCGGTCAGTGGTATGCCAAAGTGGCTGCCCCAGTTCAACGCGACGACGGAGAACCTCGATTTTCTCGGGGCTGCCCGCAGGTGCGTCAGTAGCAACGAAGTCTTCATTTTCCTGGGGGCTGAAGTCTTCATCGTGGCCGTAACGAAGGATTGCTTCGAAAACGTTTTTGCAATGAGTCATACGTCTCTTGAGTTCCAATGTAGGTATCGCGGTCCCGTCCTGTTGGCTTGGCGATATCAAAACAGTTGTTCGACAGTCCGGTGGCGAACTCATTTCGTCGTCGGACATCACACACGAGTGGATTATTCGCGAGATTGACGGGTAGTCAAGAAAATTCTCATCAGTCATGGTGCTCATGTAAGTTCGAAAGTGTTGCTGAGTTGGGCTAGCGGATCGATGCCGAACAGGCAAGTGGTGAGGAAAAACCGCGCGCCAAATCCGCAACAAATCTTCACGGTTCCTTCAAGGGGGCTTTGTCTCGCTTTGTGCCCTTTGTGATGGGGCTGTAGATGGTTTTGGGGGCCGCCGCTTTCGGTGTTGAATTCCTATCTGGCCCGGCGATTCCCGATGCTTTGCCCCCCGCTTTCGGATAACCCATAGGACCGTTTGGGGAGCCGAATTTTTTTCGTTTTTTTTTGCTGAATCCTTTCTGTAGGACATTCCGATGACCGGGTGGTTCCAGTACGAGTTGCGGTTGCCGGCCAAATCGCGCGGCTTTCATCTCATTACCAGCGCGATCGAGAGGGAACTCGTGGACCTGTCTCGAGTTCGAGTGGGCTTGCTGCACTGCTTCATTCTGCACACCAGCGCGTCGCTGACGATCAACGAGAACGCCGACCCGGATGTGCGGGTGGATTTTGAGACGGCAATGAACCACGCCGTTCCTGAGAATCTTGCCTATGTTCACACGCTCGAAGGCCCTGATGACATGCCGGCCCATGTGAAAGCGTCCATGATGGGGGCGAGTGTCAGTGTCCCGGTGCGCGACGGGCGATTACGGATGGGGACATGGCAAGGCATTTATCTTTGCGAGCACCGCGATCGAGCTTCCTCTCGCCGGATTGTGATGACGTTGCAAGGCGAGGTGGAAGGCGCATAGGTCGCGTTTGGGCGTGGGCTCGGTCGACTCTAGGTGTGGGCCATTCCGTTGCCAAGCGACTCACCCGTCCATGATGGCTTCTTTGATCATTCGCACGATAGCCTGGCGTGACAGGCAGGCGGCTTCGATCGCCTCGACGTCGATTCCTAAATCCAGTCCGATCCGTTTCGCCAAATCCACGTCGCGGACCCCGTAGTATTGGTTGACGATTCGGCGTCCGGTTTGAGGGTCGGGAACATAGATCGTTTGGCTGCTGACGCGGTAACTGGTTTCGTAGGCGTCGGCGAGTTCGTCAATCCAAGATTGAGGAACCCGTCGTTGAAGGCAATGTTCGACACTCCATAGATCGTCGCCGGTGCACTCATCGAGCAGAGCCAGGGCGACATCGGGGCTTAATTTCATTTTAAGAGCTCATCAATTTTGGCTGCGACGATGAAGTCGTTTTCGCTCAGGCCGCCGATCGCGTGCGTGGTCAGGACAATTTCGAGATGCCGATATCCGGTCAGGTGTAGATCCGGATGGTGTTGTTCGGTTTCGGCGATTTCGGCGATCTGGTTGATTCGCGTTACCGCCTTGGCGAAGGTCTTGCAGTTGATCTTACGTGAGACGGCGGTGGCGTTCTCGTTGATAACCCAATCGGTCAGCGTACCGGCGAGATCCTGAGCCTGCGACGCTTCCATGGGCGCGGTCAGCCCCTCGCACGCCACGCAGCGCCGTTCAGAGAGAGGACGGTTAGTGTCCGATTGGGAGGCGTCGTTCGAATCAGAGTTCGGTTTGGTGTTCATCGCGAGTCTCCTCTCAGGAATTGAATGCAGGTCGGCCGTCGACATCTCGCATGCGGCGATGTCAGTGCGGCAGTGCGTGGGGAATGGCAGTGTGTGGAACGATGGGGCATCGGGGCGCTGAATCGCCGGGGCGGTTCATTGCACCGGCGGTTTGTCCTGGCCTCAATCGGTCCAGGGTCCGTTGTCTGGCCGATCACGGTATCTTAGCGATCCGGACAGGAATCATCATTGTTGCATCGTTGTCTGCCGTCGCGACTGCTAAGCTACCAGAATGGATAATTCACAGCCCCCGATCGATCAGTCATGCGAAACCGAATTGGATCGCGGTGAAGCGGCGTTGATCGATGCGATTCAGGCGGGGGATGAATCCGCGTGGCGACAACTGATCGATCAATATGAAGGTCGCTTGCTCGCATACGTGCAGCGACGTTTGCAGGATCGCAGCGTGAGTGAAGATATCGTCCAGGAAACGTTGGTCGGTTTTCTGGTTTCGCTGCCGAACTACGATCGACGCCGACGATTGGAGAATTACCTGTTCTCCATTTGCGGCTACAAACTGACTGATCATCTTCGTCGGACCGGTCGGCGTCCCACGTTGCCGTTGTATGGTCGCGGCGAGTCACAGGCATCGTCGAGTAGTGAGTTGCAGATACCAGGACGCAATCGCGCCGCGAGTTCGATCGCCCGCAGTGCCGAGCGATTGGAGTTGGAAAAGAAGGTGGTCGCCGGTGCGATTCGCGACCAGATCACGCGTTGGAGCGACTCGGGCAACTACACCAAGATGCAGGCTCTCGAGTTGATCTTTGTTGCGGGACGAGGCAACATCGAGGTCGCCGAACAGTTGGGGCTTTCGCAGCAACAGGTCGCCAATTTGAAAAGCGACTTTCTAACTCGCATGAAAGCCATTATCTCTCGTCAGGATCTCGACCCGGGTGTGTTTCCTGAGTTGGCGGAAGGCAGCTAGGCAATCGGCGTTGATCGTTCAAACAGCACGCGCAGATGGCTGCGTTGACGATTTGCGGTACGGTGTCATCGGCGCTTGATGACGCGATGGTGCAAAGAAAAACGGCCTTGCTGCGTGCTCTGATTCACAAGAGCGGCAGCGAAGGCCAGTTGGCGGGTTGTTAATTTATTCGTTTAACGGCAATACCGTTCAATTTTCGTTTAACCCGTGCCCGAAGGGTAGGGTGTGTTCCGTCAAGCGTCGCCTAAGCCTACCGGTTAAACGAAAACAGGTTGACTCTTGAATAAATCAACAGCCCGGCAAGCGAGTGGTTGTGTGTGATCCCTCCCTAGCGCAGCGGGCTAATAAATTACTAGGCCGGTTGGCGATGTTCGCTAATTCATCGCGATCGATGGTTCGATTTGCTTAACGCAAATCGTCGCGGTCGATGACGGGGTTGGCGGAGCCCTGTCCGATGAGGAACATCACGCCTTGTTGAGGTCGGTTGGACTTCATCGCGACCCGATCGAACGGGACCCCGTAGCAGGCATAGTTGCCCGACGCGGTGTCGAGAACGTAGACGACCGAGAATCCGAGTGGACGATTGCTGCTGCTCGGGAAGTCTGCGGTTCCGGTGACCATGATGTAGCTGCCACCCTTGGCTTCCATTCCCAACGCATCGGCGACGTTGATGGTGTACGTTGCCATGAATCGTCCCAGACGCGGGTAGAGCACAGAGCACTGCAGCAGACCCGAGTTGTGATCGAGAACAAACAACGCTTCGCTCTCTTCACTGATCAAACCGGTGCAGACCGAAAACTTTTCACTGCTGACGGCGGCGGCGGCGTTCGCGATCGGGAGCCCTTCCCAATTGGCGAGGACGTCGTCGGCATCGGCCGCGGCGGCGTGAGCAGCCTCAATGTTGGCGTTGGCTTGTTGGGCCATTTCGGCAAAGTAGGCGGCGGCATAGGTCGCGGTGGCTGCCACGATCACGAGCGTTGCGATCGCAAATCGTTGCAGTGTTTTCGCGCTGAGCCAGTTGCAGCATACGCTGTTGTTTGCAAGCGGAAGTGCATGCGAGGCGGGCTCGCAGGATGTAGCGGAACCGCTGTGAGCATTGAGTTCGCTAGGAGTGGTGGCCGCGGGGTGGTTTTCGGAAGAGAGGTCGTGCATCACGGAACCGCATGGTTGGGTTGATAAAGAGACGGGGTATCCCGGGTGGGGCACACGTTGAAGGCCTATTGGCGGCCTGATTGTACCGTGTCCTCAAGAACTTTACGATTGGAGAATTCGCCTGCCGAACCCGCGTGATCGCTGAGTTTCCACGTGTTCACGCGAGTGTACGTGATCACAGAGGTTTACTGGATCAGAGGGACTGATACGCAAGCCTTGCGGGAACGCGGCGAATTTGTTTTGCAATTGATTTTCGACAACCTTTACCTTTGAGAAAAAACATGGCGTTGAATCCACCTCTGGCTCGCAGACTTCGAATGGGCATCGTGGGCGGCGGATTGGGATCCTTCATTGGACGCGTGCACACGATGGCTGCCGGTCTGGATCACCGCTGCACCTTGGTGGCCGGGGCGTTCTCGAGCGATCCGGAAAAGAGCAAGAAAACGGCTCCGACCTACGGTGTTGATGAATCGCGAGCCTACGGCAGTTTCGAAGCCATGCTCGATGCGGAGTCGCGGTTGCCGGAAGAGGACCGGATCGACTTCATCAGCATCACAACGCCAAACCACACCCACTATGAAATCGCCAAGGCGGCGGTCGAAGCCGGATTCAACGTGATCTGCGATAAGCCGATGACGTTTGACTTGGCTCAAGCGGAGGCGCTGCTGAAGACGGTTGAGAACTCGGATGTGGTTTTTGCGTTGACGCATAACTACACCGGTTATCCGATGATCCGGCAGGCTCGCGAGATGATTCAGGCGGGTGAGTTGGGCACGATCAACGCGATTCGCAGCCAGTACATCCAGGGATGGCTCGCCGAGCGTGTTGAGGACGGCGACCACAAACAGGCGTCGTGGCGAACGGACCCGGCCAAGAGCGGTGCGGCCGGTGCGTTTGGTGATATCGCAACGCACGCGTTTAACCTGGGGCGGTATGTGACCGGTGAGTTGCCCGAGTCGGTCAGTTGTCACTTGAAAACGTTTGTCGAAGGTCGCCGCCTCGACGATTACGGAACCGCCGTGATTCGGTATCAAAACGGAGCACTCGGAACGGTAACCGCGTCGCAAATCAGCCACGGACGCGAGAACGATTTCGAATTGGAAGTCGACGGAACGCTCGGATCGTTGAAATGGCGGCAGGAGTCGCCCAACGAAATGGTCGTGCGGCGGAACGGGCAACCGGCTCAGATCTACACCCGTGCACCGGGTTCGGGAACGATGACGCCGCTCGCGGAGGCGTCCTGCCGTTTGCCGGCGGGGCACCCGGAAGGTTTCTACGGGGCGTTCTCGAATATCTATGCAGCCGCTTTTGACGATATCGCACGACGTGCCGCCGGTGAGTCGTTCGAACGGCGTGACACTGTTTATCCAAACGTCTACGACGGCGTCGAAGGAATGCTGTTTATCGAGCAATGTGTTGCCAGCCATCAACAGAATTCGGCGTGGATGCCGCTGAGTCATCCGGCCGCTCGTCGTTAGAAATCCTCGTTGGCGAAAAGTGGAATCGCCGGCGGGCATTCTTAGGTCTCTCTCCCCGAGATCACTCGCCGGCTCAACGCCTGATCGTGTTCGGCGGTCGGGCGTGTTGGCGTCTGCCGGATCTGGGAAAACGAACGCGAAACGCCAACGCCCAGGCGTTTACGGTTTGAAAGCGGAGCGATAACCTTGGCGTTTTCGTTCATCGAAGAACGCATCCGCTCATTCCCTTTCGCCGAACCCATGCAAGTCCATCATCTTTGTCAGGCGATGTCCGAAATCGCGCCGCTGCGACTTGCGGAGGAGTGGGACAACGTCGGTTTGCTTCTGGGGCATCGTTCGGCGCCCGCGTGCCGAATCATGACCTGTCTGACGGTGACGCCCGATGTCGTGGCGGAGGCGGAGGAGGAAAATGTCGACGCCATCGTCGCTCACCACCCGCTGCCGTTCAAACCGATGGCGAAGATCAACACCGATTCCGCCGCCGGTGAATTGGTTTGGCGGTTGTGCCGGGCAGGTGTCGCCTTGTACAGCGCCCACACCGCCTTCGATTCGGCCAAAGGCGGGATCAATGACCAGTGGTGCGAGGCCTTGGGGCTGTCCGACGTCAAACCATTGATTGCCATCGATCGTCCTACCTCGGCATCGTCGCCGGACAATATCGAGGGAGCGGGGCGGTACGGGACCCTCCGCGAACGTTTGACCGCGGCGGAAGTTTTCGCCAAGGCTGCCGGATTTTCTGGGGCGACGCGTCCGCGGATCGTCGGTGATCTCGATCGTCCGGTGCGACGGTTGGGGGTTGCCTGTGGCAGTGGTGGCAGCTTCGTCGGGGCGGCCCGACGCGTCGGATGCGATTTATTGTTGTCCGGTGAAGCCACCTTCCACACTTGCTTGGAAGCAGAAAACACGGGATTATCGCTCGCTTTGGTCGGACATTACGCGAGCGAGCGGTTTGCGATGGAGTCTCTGGCCCAGCGTTTGCAAACCATGCTCGGCTCCCTCAAATCAACCGTCAAAATGGCGAATGAGGCAGGACTGGAGGTCTGGGCGAGCCGCAGAGAGCATGACGTGATCGCAGTTGACCCAGTTTCCCAGAACCCGTAACGTTGAATTCTGGCACGGTTTACGTAAACCGTATGCCTTTACCGCATTCCTGACCGCACCGTTTCGCCCTCGCCCCCCTACTATTTATGTCCATCCTCGAGCGTATCTGGGACCTTTTAGGCCTCTTTTTCGGAGGAACTTTCGAAAAAGTTGGTCAGCTCGCCACCAGCGTATTCGGTTCAGCGAACGCACGCCACGTCGCCCGACTCCAGGAAAAGGTCGATAAAGTCACCGCTTTGGAGCCCAAATATGAGGCGATGAGCGACGAGGAGCTCCGCGCGCAAACGGAAGCTTTTCGGAAGCGATTACGGGAAGGCGAAACGCTCGATGATTTGCTCGTCGAGGCTTTTGCGGTCTGCCGCGAAGGCAGTAAGCGTTTCCTCGGTATGCGGCATTACGATGTGCAGTTGATCGGCGGGATGGTGCTGCACTCCGGGGCGATCGCCGAAATGGTGACCGGGGAAGGTAAAACACTCTGTGCGACGCTGGCTGCCTATCTAAACGCGTTGGAGGGCAAGGGCGTTCACGTCATTACCGTCAACGATTATCTCGCCCGGCGTGACATGGAGTGGATGGCGCCGCTCTACATGAATCTCGGTTTGACGGTCAATGCGATTCAATCGGGGATGAGCACCGCCGACAAACAGGCCGCGTATCAGTGCGACATCACCTACGGAACCAACAACGAGTTCG
Organism: Aporhodopirellula sallentina SM41; assembly: GCF_000346505.1. Taxonomy (GTDB): domain Bacteria; phylum Planctomycetota; class Planctomycetia; order Pirellulales; family Pirellulaceae; genus Rhodopirellula; species Rhodopirellula sallentina. The sequence continues at coordinate 19,296 of NZ_ANOH01000345.1, read as the reverse complement.
GGTTCGATTACCTGCGTGACAACATGCGTCCGGCGGGCAAGGGTGACGACCGCTTCCCGAAAGACGCTCAGCAGTGCCAAGGGCCGCTGAACTACGCCATCATCGACGAAGTCGACAACATTCTGATCGACGAGGCTCGAACACCGTTGATCATCAGCGGGCCCGCGGACCTCGACCTGGGCCGTTACGCCGAAGCGGATCGCGTTGCCCGCCAGTTGCAGAAGGAAGTTCACTTCACCGTCGACGAGAAACAACACAACGTCACCCTGACCGACGAAGGGGTGCGTGCGGCTGAGGAACTCGCCGGCGTGGAGAGTTTCTACACCGCGGGCAACATGGAATGGCCGCACCTGATCGATAACTCGTTGAAGGCGCATTACCTCTACAAGATCGACGTCAACTACGTCATCAAAGACAAGCAGATTGTGATCGTTGACGAGTTCACCGGTCGACTGATGGAGGGACGTCAGTGGTCCGACGGTTTGCACCAAGCCGTCGAAGCCAAAGAAGGCGTGCCGATCAAGCAAGAAACGCAAACGTTCGCGACCGCGTCGCTGCAGAACATCTTCAAGATGTATCGCAAACTCTCCGGGATGACCGGTACGGCGATGACCGAAGCGGACGAGTTCTACAAGATTTACAAACTCGACGTGGTGGCGATCCCGACTCACCGTGAGTTGCAACGTATCGAACACCCTGACCTGATCTACCTCACTGAAAAAGACAAGTTCAACGCGATCGCTGACGACGTCGAACGTGCTCACAAATGGGACGTCTTGACGTTCAAAGATGGGAACGAAGCATGGGGTAAGATCCAGAGCGAAACGGACAGCGAGATTTCGTTCATTCACAAGAACGAAAAACAGACTGAGTCGATTCCACGATCGGAAATCACCTCGATCGAGCGGGCCGGACGTCCGGTTCTCGTCGGTACCGTCAGCATTGAAAAGAGTGAACGTCTCGGGCAAATGCTCGAACGACGTGGCATCCCGCACAGCGTTCTGAACGCCAAACAACACGGTCGCGAAGCGGAAATCGTTTCGCAGGCGGGACGAATTGGTGCGGTGACCATCGCAACGAATATGGCCGGCCGCGGTACGGACATCATCCTCGGCGGTAATCCCGAAACGATGGCGTGGGCTCAGTTGCAGCACACCTATCCGACACGTTTGGAAGTGCCGGACGACGTTTGGAATAACCTCGTTGCCGAGATCGATGACCGCGAAGGCATGAAAGCCGAAGGCGAAATCGTCCGCGAGCTCGGTGGTTTGTACGTTCTTGGTACCGAGCGTCATGAATCACGCCGGATCGACTTGCAGCTCCGCGGTCGTTGCGGTCGTCAGGGAGATCCCGGCGGCAGCCGTTTCTTCTTGTCGCTCGAAGACGACCTGATGCGAATCTTCGCCGGCGACTTCGTCAAAACCATCATGGAACGGATGGGGATGAAAGAGGGCGAAGCGATCGAGTCCTCGCTCGTGACCCGCCGCATCGCTGCCGCTCAGAAGAAGGTCGAAGAACGCAACTTTGAAATTCGTAAGAGTTTGCTCGAATACGATGAGGTCATGGACGAACAGCGGAAACGCGTTTACCGCTATCGCCAAAACCTGCTCGACGGGCACTCGTCCCGCAACATGGTGCTCGGCCTGATTCGCGCCGAGATTCAATCGCACGTCGATACGTTCCTCGAGCCGAACTACGGCGTTGAAACGTTCGCCACGTTTGCGGGTACCAAGTTGCAGTGCCAACTCGACGCTCGCGACTTCTCAAATACCGACTTCGAGATGGCGGACCGGATCGCAAAAGATCAGGCCGAACGACAAGCCGAGGGAATGGTTGCCGAAGCGGTTGAAGAAAACCTGCCCAGCAGCATGGAAGACGAATGGAACTGGAAGGCGATGGCAACCTGGGCCAACACACGTCTTCAGACGAACTACCAAGACAACAAACTCAAACAACTCGATCGCGATGAGATGATCGACGAGTTCGAGAAGAAGGCACACGCCCTCATCGAGCAAACCGATCTCAGCGAAGGTGAGCCGCTGCTCGAAGCAGACTACGGTTTGCGAGTTCTGTGTGGTTGGATGCGTCACAAATTCGGAATCGAAACCACGCCAGAAGAGTTCCGTGACGTCGAAGACCCGCGGGAAGTGGCAGAGACTTTGGTGAAGCGAGCCGAAGCCTCCTATGCCGACAAAGAAGCCGAATACCCCGTCCTGACCGGAATCTCGAAATACACCGAAAAGAATGGGGCACAGGTACAACTCGATCGCGAGAGTCTGATCGGATGGGTGGAACGACGCTTCGGCAAACAACTGTCCGTCGACGATATCAAACTGAACCGTGATGAACTGAAACAACAACTGGTTCAGTACAGTAAAACGTCGGCGACGCAGTCGACCTCCGTTCAAGAGACAGGACTCGCGAAGGTTTCCGAGATCTTTAAGGGAGCCGATGATGAGACAACCGCCCTGCTCGCCAGCGGCGACAGCGGGCAACTCGAAGGGCTCGTGCAATGGCTCAATACGGAACTGGACCACGAGACCACGGTAGACGACCTCGCACGGATGAATCGGGAAGAATTGACCCTCACCGTGGAAGGTGCCGTGGATGATCGTTTCTATCCTGAAATGCGACGGATGGAGCGGCAAAATCCTGCTCAATATCGTCGATGATGCATGGAAGAATCACCTGCTCACGATGGACCATCTACGCAGCAGTGTCGGGTTGAAGGGCTACGCCCAAATGGATCCGAAGGTTGAATACAAACGCGAAGGCATGCGTCTGTTCGAAACCATGTGGGGAGCGATCGGAGAGCGAGTTTCCGACCTGATCTTCCGCATGGAATCGTTCAACGAGGAGTTCATCCGCAGTACCTGGGTCGATGCACGTGCGAGACATGACGACGCTCACGAAGCCGGCGCGTCGGCCCGGATAGGGAGCGATACCGCCGCCCAACGTGCCGCTTCGGGAAGCGAAGGGCGTGGCGATGGTGAAGAGGTCAAGCCGGAACCGATTCGCAAGGACGAACCACGCATCGGACGCAATGCACCCTGCCCCTGTGGCAGTGGCAAGAAATACAAATCCTGCTGCATGAGGAAAATGGCCTAGGACACCGTTGCGGCTTGGTTTTCGAGTCTACTACCCAAAAAGAGAGCTGACATAAACTATCTACAGCTAAAAGCATGGGGCAAGAACGTAGCGAAAGTCGCGAAGACTTTCGGTGATTCATGAGGCTCGACGAAACTCTTGGAGGTTTGTCGATTTAATCAAGAGTCAACCTGTATTCGTTTAACCGGTAGCCGTAGGCGACGTGCAGTGGCAAGTAGGTCGCCTTTGGCTGCCCGTTAAACGACAAGTCAACAGCCCGTTGCGAGTTTCGCTACTGTGAGATTGGCTGTTGCGGACCACTAGCCGACAGAGCTCGTTTCCTTTTCTGGGATAGCGAACTGCGGTGTTTGGGTTTTAGGACAGGGGCCTAGTGCCGTTGAGATGGATAAACCATTCTCATTGGAATCATTGTCGAACAAAGAGGGACACGGATGTTTCTGAATTTGTTGTACGTGACAGTCTTATCATTGCTGTCGCCGGTCGTTCTCTTTCGCATGATCCGTCATGGCCGCTATCGGCGTGGTGTCGGGCAAAAACTGTTGGGGCTTTCCGAGTTTGCAGCAGCACGCCTGCGTGGCGAGCATGAGGAAACCATTTGGCTGCACGCGGTGAGTGTCGGCGAAGTGAATTTGTTGCCCGAATTGGTTCGGCGACTTTCTCTGCAGGCGAACGGACGGGCGATCGTTGTCAGCACGTCCACCGACACCGGGTATGATCTCGCGGTCAAGCATTTCGGTGAAGAGCGTGTGTTCTTCTGTCCGTTGGATTTCACCTGGGCGGTGTCACGGACGCTTCGGAATCTCCGGTGCACGCGATTGGTGTTGGCAGAACTTGAATTATGGCCGAATCTCATTGCGGCCGCTGAACGTTTGGATTGCCCGGTTGTTGTTATCAACGGTCGATTGAGTGAGCGGAGCGCGTCCGGCTATCAACGGTTTGGTCGTTTCTTATCGCCAACTTTTGGTCGACTCTCGGCGGTTGGTTGCCAGGACGATGTCGCGGCGAAGCGGTTTGTTCAATGCGGCGTGGAGTCAGCACGTGCTCATGTCACCGGATCGTTGAAATTTGACAACGCACCGCGTTCGCGTGATACGTCGGAAGTTGCCGCTCGGGTGAACTGGGCCGGCGTCGATGCCTGGCACCGGGTGTGGTGCGTCGGCAGTACGCAGGCGGGCGAAGAAGAAATGGCATTGGCGGTCTACCATCGCCTCCGAGAGAAACACCCCGAGTTGCGGTTGATCCTCGTGCCACGGCATCCGGAACGATTTGACTTGGTCGCGGAGTTGGTTGTTGCGAAAGGTGACCGTGTGGTTCGCCGCAGTCATAATGACAGTCAGTACAGCGATCAATTGGACAGCGACGAAGTGATCCTGGTGGACACGATCGGTGAGCTGAAACACTGGTGGGGCGTTGCTCACATCGCCACCGTCGGCGGCAGTTTTGGGGACCGAGGCGGGCAGAACATGCTCGAGCCGGCGGGATATGGGTGTGCCGTTTCATTCGGTCCGAATACCAAGAACTTTGACACCATCGCAGGCCGACTGCTCGACGGCGGGGGAGCGGTTCGCGTTGCGGACGAGGCCGAATTGGAAAGCTTTGTGCGACGTTGTTTGGAGGATATTCCGGCGGCCGATGATCTCGGACGGTCGGCTCAGGCCATCGTCGACGAGCATCGCGGTGCGTACGATCGCACGCTGGAGATGATGGGCGAACGCTGCGAGAGTCTGTCGACGCGACGAGCGGCGTAGATCGTTTGTTGATCCTCGGGTTGCGCTTTTATTGTGATGCGGACGGCTCTTGCGACTCAAGTGCTTGTGTCCATTTCTTGAACGCGTCCGTCGTGCGAATGGCATCGAGGTCAGCGTCCGCTTCCATCGTTGAACGCCATCCGGGGTCGTTGAATAGGCCGACCTGAGCCGCTTTCTCGAGTGCTTTCATAGCGTTCGATTGGTACAGATCAGATAGTGACTCGTTGGCAGATTCACTGAGGTGTGTGTCGTTCTGCAATGCTGCGACCGCGAGTGCGAAGTTCACCGCGAGGCTGTAGTAGGACAGTGCACTGAGTTCCTGTTCTTCCATGATTGGTGCTGAACGTTCACAGCCAGAGAGAAAACGCCCGAGTCGGATTTCGGCGTCGCTGAGATTGATCGCGATCGTGTACTGCTGCGGGCTGTTCTCGCTGAGTTGATAGGCTTCGGCCAAAAAGTATCGTGCCTGTTCATAGTTCTTCTTGCTGTGGAAATGGGTGGCCGTTTGCCGGTAGGCCAACATTGCTGCGTCACGCGCATCGGCATCGTGCCCGTGCGTGTCTAGCATTCCGGCAACCGCATGATGGAGATTGTTCACCAGGGCGTCGACGTCTTGGCCGAGTTCGAGTCGATATCCAATGAGTAGATTCTCGACCAGCAGTTGGTAGGTCATGTGCTGCAGTGTTGGGTCGCGGCGATACAGTTCGATTGCTGCGGCGCGGGCCCGTTCGCACTGCTGTGACGCGGTTTGGTAATCGTTTGCATCGGAGCTGACTATCGAAAGCTGTGCCAGATCACCAACGATCGTTTGCAGTTGGGAATCGTTTAGTTCGCTGAGCGGAACGTTTTGGAGGACGTCGAGGCTGCGAAGGGTGTATTGATTCGCGTCCACGTCCGGTACGTCGAGTTCTCTCAGCCAGTCGCCGTAATCTCTCAGCGCAGTCGCGAGGTTTTTGCGAATGACCGGTTCATCAGGGAAGGTGTCGAGGAGTGTTTGGCGAACGTCGATTCCCTTTTGTAGATCTTCCAATCCTTCGTTGAGTTTTCCTGCTGCGAAAAGATATTGGGCTCGCGTGTCAAAGGAATCGGCACGTCGCTCGTGAGGGAACGGGACTTCCCAATAAGACGCTGGGAAAGACGTCATTGTTTCTTGACGGTTGGTTTCCTGTTCGGTTGCGTCGTTCCAGCGTTCGCCGGTTTGCGCGATCTGCCCGAGCAACTCGTGGAGGTTCGAATGCAATTCCGTGTAAGCAATCCGTTGAGGAAGTTGGTCGAGATGTTCCAAGATCGCGGTCGCCTCGCTTCTCCGTTTTTGAATTGTTGTTTCTGCATCGGGAACTTGGAACCAGAGAGACAGCATCGCGGTGTTGATCAGTGTTTTCGCATGCAGAGCTTGAGCATCCGGAACCTGTGGGAAGTCGTGGGCGAGTCGTGCGGTTTCTGCTAGAACATCGCTGGCATCTTTGAGCACACTCGGCGGTTCCTTGCCGGTGCGGAGTTCCGCGAAGATAAGATTCAAACGCGTTTTCAATAAGCGATATCGGTATTCGAAAACCGTCGGGAACTCGGTATGCAGTCGTGTATCGAGTTCAATAGCTCGGGTTAGCCCGTTGCGAACTTCGTTCGGATCCGGTGCGGCGTCAGAGATTGCTAGTGTCGTCGCGCGAAGGTTGTTCGCGTCGATTTGGAGTGCGGCGAAGAGGAGATTATCGGGATGCCGATCGACGAGTTGTTGCGCGAGTTCCTGCGCCATTCGGGAATACTCGAGTGCGAGTTTTCGAAGACGCGCGTTGGTGGTTTCTCTCGCCAATGAGACATAGCACCGGGTGCGGAACTCGATGAAGGCGATCTCGGAGTCTCGCTCGGGGGTGGTTTGCTCCGATTGTTTTAACGCCTTCTTCCAGTCCTCTATCGCGTCGAAGAGGTTGCCTCGGGCGGCTCGGACTTCGGCACGAGCCATCAGTGGATGGTTCATCGCGAGTTGCCAACTTTCGCGGTTGTCGCGAGGTGCGACGTCGAGCCGAGCGATCGCATCGTTGAGCGTTTCGAGGCTGGCATCGTCACGTCCGATTTGAAACTGAGTCTTGCCGAGTTGAGTCAGTGCGGCTACGTGAAGTAGTGCGGTCTCGGTGTTCGGATTCGCCTCGGCATATTCGATCGCACGTTGGGAATGTGCGAGGGATTCTTCGAATTTTCCTGTTTCCGCATAGAGCGAAGCCAGTTGCACCTGGGTTTGTGTGCGGAGAAGGTGATACGCATCGAGCGTCGTCCGGTCGAACTCGTTGGACGACGGCGAGGCTGCATGGGGGCGCAGATCACTTTCGAGTTCATCCAGGTTCTTCTCAACCGTTTGAAAGTATTCGATGGCCTGAGATGGTGATTGGGTGTTGCGGACGATCGCGGCGAGAAGTGCTCGCCACTGAGCCTGTTCCAAACGCAGGCGAGGGTCATCGGGGGTCTGGGAGAGAAACTCAACGAAGTAGGGTTCGGGAGATTTCAGAAGGCTCATGCGAAGCCGATCGAGGCCCTCGGCCTTGAGCCGTTCGTCTTCGCTGATCTGAACAAAGGACTCTCGGACCGCTTTTCGTGCCGCGATCAAATTGCGTTCGGCGGTGTCTCGTTGGGCGGCGACTTCTGCGTTTTTGGTGGAAAGGACGATGGCGATTGTGCCGAGAGCGAACATACCGACGAGCAGGGCTGCGAATCCGGACGTGACCAACGTCCGGTGTTGCCGCATCCATCGCAGAGTGCGTTCGTGCCACCGTTCCCGGTATGCCGTGACCGGTTCGTCAGCGAGCCATGCTTCGAGATCATCGGCGAGGGTTTTGGCGGTCGGGTAGCGGTCTGTTTGTGACGACGCGGTGGCTTTTTCGACAATCGCAGCGAGCGCGTTGGGGATGTTCGGGTTCACCGCGGTTGGGGCAACCGCATCGCGTCGTTTGGCTTTGTCGAGCACGTGTGCGGTTGAGGTGCCCGGGTACATCGTTGTCCCCGTGAGGATCGTATAGAGCGTCGCACCGAGGCTGAAGACATCGCTGCTCGGTTTGAGAGCCGATTGCCTGCCTCGGGCTTGTTCAGGCGACATGTAGGGTGCCGTGCCCAGGACTTGATCGTCGGATTCCTCTGTCAAACGGATCGGGGCGAGCGTTGGATTCTGTTCGAGCAGTTCGCCGGGGACCTCGTCGTTCGGAGCGGCAGAATCACGTCGGTAGATCGCGGCCAATCCCCAGTCGACCACGAGAGTCTCTCTGAAGGGGCCAAGCATGATATTGTCGGGTTTGATGTCTCGGTGGAGAACACCACGGCTGTGTGCGTAGTCGATCGTGTTGCAGACGTCGAGAAAACGATTGAGGAGTTGCCGAAGCGTGAGCGAGGGAGTCCGTGACGTGGCGAAGACGGGAGACCCGCTATGAAGATTCTTTATCGCCTGTTTCAAACTCTCCCCACGGATGAAACGCATCGCGTAGAAGGGGCGGCCGTCCGGGTATTGGCCCATCCCATACACCGGAACGACGCCGGGGTGTTCGAGCGAACCGGTGAGAGAACCCTCGAGAACGAACATCCGACGACTCGCAGGATTGTCCGCACAGGCCGGCTGAATCTCTTTGAGGGCGACGTCTCGGTGTACCTCACGGTCGCTGGCGACGAAGATTTCCCCGAGGCCGCCGCGAGCGTGGAAGCGTTTGGATTGATAGCGGGTCGGACCGTAAGCCGTGTTTGATGTCACGCCTCGATCGGAAAGCGAAGGATGGGGAGTGAGGTTCGGTGAGACAACGGTTTCGTAGGTGACCAACTGATTCTCGGAATCAGATCTCTCGTCGCCTTGTTTAGGGGCATCGGCGGGAACTGCTTGGGTTTCGAGCAAGTGATCAAAGATCGACAGTGGAAACGGGAGCGGTTCGATCGCGGCTAGGCTCGTCGAGCTGTCATCGTGATGCCGTTGCAGGTGATCCTTTACGGCCGCATCGATTTGTTTGCGTTGCTGTTCATCAATCATCCCGGTTTGGACCATCGTGTCCGAGATGGAATGATCGGAGCTCGTTTGCGCAACCGCACGGCCGAGTTGTTCGTTGTCGATTTTGGCGTGACGAAACGCGAAGGCAGCAAAGAGTAATTCCAGATCGAGTGGGCGGATCATGAGATGGTCCGTGTCGAGGTCGAGTTTCAGAACTGTGCCGAGGCCGCCGATGGGTTGGCGACAGCGTTGGTTTTTGGCGAAATTTCAACGAGCCGGCCGAATCCAGAGCAGTAATAGGATACCGCAGACGATCGCATTCATTTTGGCAATTGGCATTCTTTGGATTGATTGCTGGTCGGTGGTGACCGACAATGCAGATTGGCTTGCTACTCAGACGAGGAAAGTTCAGTGTGCGTTAAGTGTTTTCGGCTAATCGTTCTTGGCAGCGTTGTCGCGGTTTGTGGTGCGGGGTGCACGCGTAAAGTCTTCGAGATAGATTTGCTGCCCGACGGAGAGTCGATGCGGAGGTCGTTGACGGTATGGAGCGAGACGGTCAGCGATGATGCAAAGGCCTCGCCACTGCCCAGAGCGGAGATCGATCACTTTCGTCAGTTCTATCAACCGTCCGATGAACACTTCGAAGGGGACAAGCATACGTTTGTCGGATTGTTCGAAGGTGAAATGCCTGGTGACGTGGGAGGTGCGGGGAGCTATGAGCGTTTCGAATCGCAGCTAGGCTCGACGTCTCTGTATAGCGAGCGGTTTCGCGGAGAGGATGATTTGCAGGCGTCGATGCAAAAACGCAATGAAGCGGTCGATCACCTGGTGGAATTGCTGCATCACTGGGCAGGAAACGAAATTTCTGATCCTGAGACACGAGAACGTTTGCTCGTGTTTATCGATAACGACCTGCGGAACGATCTGAAGAATATTGCTGCCTATTGTTGGACGCACGCGATGCTCAGCGACCTGGATGAACAGCAGGTGATGCAGCGTCTCGTGGTTCGAGTGTCGCAGTATCTCGCCGAACGAGACTACGTCGCGATGCAAGACGCGCCCAAAATATTCGCTGCGTTGAATTCCCAGGACGCTCAGCAGTACGCCGAGGTGTTGCATGCGGCGATGGTGCGAAAGTTAGGTTTGCCTGAGGGGGACACGATTGCGATTCTGGGCGACAGCGAGCGTTTACAAAGCTCTCTTCGAGAGTCACTGCGTGAAACGTCTTTGTATCGTGAGGAGTTGGCCCGCTACCGCAAAGCACATCCTCAGAGTGACGAAGATGACGATGTCGATCCGCTCGGGTTGCTCTTAAAATATGCCTTGGAGGCGACGTTGCCCCGATCGGGTTCCGAGTGGGGTGTGGTGAAGGTCAACCTCCGGTGTGGAACCGAACCCTATGTCACCAATGGATCGTGGGATGACGAAACACGTTCGGTTCGTTGGGAGGAATCCATTGATGATGCTAACCTCCCCGCACTCGCATTTGCCGGATGGAGCGAACCGAATGAACGTTTGCAGGAACGTTGCTTTGGAGCGACCGTGTTGTCGGGAGAACGGCTAGCCAAGTATGTTTTGTGGTATCGCGGTTTGTCCGCTGCTGAGCGTGAAAATTGGGATTCCTTTCTCGACGATCTCAATCCGGCGACCGCACCGGGGCGGATCGAGGAGTTTACGTTCCCTGGTGTGGAGGAACCTTCCGAATGGCCTCGATCGCTGTTCGCTGAAGTGCTGAGTGAAAACAAGCAAGAGTGAGATCGCCGATGTCCGAAGCCGTATCGTTGATCGAATTCTTTCGCGAGCGGGAGGAACGGCTCACTCTGGCCGAGAGTTGCACGTGTGGGATGGCGGCGGCCTTGGTCGGGCAGGTACCCGGGGCGAGCGAAGTGTTTTGCGGAAGTGCGGTCACGTATCGAGAATCGGCCAAGACCGATTGGCTCGGCGTCGACGCGGCCGCCCTGCGACAGTTTACCGCAGAGAGTCGAGAGGCTACCGATGCGATGGCAACCGGCGTGCTGGCTGCGACCTCGGAGGCTCATTGGGGAGCGGCGATCACGGGGCATTTGGGGCCGGGGGCACCGGTCGAATCCGATGGACGCGTGTTCGTGTCGATGGCGAGACGCGGCGCCGACGGTGTTGGCAGGCTCGTCGCGGTTGATGAATGTGTTTTGCAGTCGACGGATCGTATCGATCGGCAGAAGGAAGCCGCCGAGTACCTCATTGAATGGATTTTGAAGGTGGCTCGGGCGGCCGAAGATCGAGTGTGATCTGGCTAATTTGGCCGAAAGTCTGAGAACAAAAGCCGCTGATGTCGCGTTGAAACGGACATCACGGTTAGGTATGAACCGCCTCTTTTGGTATTCTGACCCTGCGTCGACGGGGCGGATTTTGCCCTCGATGCTCGGTTTGTCGAAACCTCCCGCCTCAGACCACCCCACCTCTCGCTGCGCTGTTCAATTGTCTATTAATTTTGGTTCTCTGAATCTTCTTTTGAAATCAACGACCATCAGGCTCGGTTATTTCGGAGGCGTTTTTTCTTGCATTCTTTTCATGGGGTGCGCGGAGCAGGCGCCGATCATTACCTACGAAATTCCGACGGCGGTTCCCGCGGCGCTGGCGGCTGAGGATACTCGTATGGTCGCTGCGATCTTGCCTCAGGAGGGTCAAGCGTGGTTCTTCAAAATCATGGGGCGCGAGTCGGCCGTTGACGGTGTGGTCGATGAGTTCCGTGAGTTCGTCGAGCAGATTGAATTCCAAGATGGCGAACCTGTGATCGGCAAATTGCCTGAAAATTGGAAGCGAGGCGGCGAACGGGCGATGCGGTTTGCCTCGATCGACATCAACACACCCGAGCAGCAGCTCGATCTCAGTATCTCGCAGTTGAGCCGGATGGATGACTGGGACGCGTTAGTGACCAGCAACATCGTGCGGTGGCGAAAACAGGTGGGGCTCGACGCGACGGATCAAAAGTGGTCGGGCGCCGAAGAATTGGAATGGAAAAACGCCGACTCATCCGATCCCGCGGTTTGGCTCGATGTCACCGGACGTCCTGATGACGCCGCGTCGTCTTCCATGAGTGGTGCCCCGTTTGCGGGAGGCGGCCCGTTTCAGGGATCGGCTCCTTTCGCGGGAGGCGATTCCATGCCGGCTTCCTCGTCGGGGTCGCCGGATCCGCACGCGGGGTTGCCGCGTTCGGCACGAGAAGCCATCGCGGCGCGGACGAAAGCTGTTGCATCTGGTGAATCGACGGACGATTCCGGCGAGTCTGCCGAGAGTGATCGCGATGCAGAATCGAAAATTCAATACGACCGTCCGGAAGGATGGCGGGATGGCCGGATGAGCATGATGCGGTTGGCTGCGTTCAATGTCGGACCGGAGGACAGCGCGGCGGAAGTGACGATTATCAATGCCGGTGGTGACCTGCGTGGGAACGTCGCACGTTGGATGGGGCAGATTCGCAGCTCCGCGGTTCCTGACGAAGATGTTGATGCGGCGATCGAAAATGCGGAACAGTTAGAAGTGAGCGGTCATTCGGCGCAGCGTTTCGTGTTGATGCCCGACGATGCGGGTGATGCCGACGCGACCGCCATCGATGCGACGATCATCCCACTCGAAGAGGGCTTCAGCATGTTTGTGAAGATGACCGGACCGGTCGAGACGGTGAAGACCCAGTCAGAACAAATGAAAGCATTTCTAGAGAGTATTGAATTCTGATTCCTGCCCGAATCACGATTCCGAACTCCCACTCTCGCCCTTTAGGCCCATCCATTATGGCTACTGTTTCAACTGATTTTCCTGCCGATCGTTCCTCGGCTGCTGGTTCGCATGCCGGGCAACAATCGATCGCCTATCAACTGCTCGCGGCGGTCGGTTCGCTCAAGATGACCGTCGTTTTGTTCGCGTTGTCAATCGTCTTGGTGCTGGTGGGAACACTGGCACAAGATGAGATGAACATGCAGGAGGTGAAGGAGCGTTACTTTCTGTCGTGGGTCGCGCCGCTGCATATCGACGATTTCTTTCCGCAGGCGTTCTACCGACATGACAAGCCGATTCCCGGCGTGGTGCCGTTCACCGGCGGAGCATTGATCGGGTTCCTGTTGATGGTCAACTTGATCGCCGCCAAGGTGACCCGGTTTCGACTGCAGGCGAGCGGCGGCAGGTTGATCGCGGGGCTCGCATTCTTGGCGTTGGGCGTAGCGATCGCAGGAGCGATTATCTTTCTCGGGCACAACGATGATGGCCTGCAAGGGACGCCGCCTTCGTGGTTGGGGTATGACCGTTTGTGGGCGCTGATTATGGCGTCGCTCGCTGTCGGTGCGATCGCGTGTGGCGTGGCGGCATCGAGTGCCCGTTCGGTGGTGTTCCGCCGGAGCGGATTTGCCCTGGCGGCGATCCTCGGGGTCGCGGTGATCGCGTCGTTGGTGACCGGCTTTCGAATTGGTGATCCGGGACTGCGGATCATTTGGCAATTGGCCAAAGGCGTGGGGGCCGGATTGGTGATGCTGGTCGGATGTCAGATCGCGTTCGGGAAGCAAGGCGGCAATGTTCTTTTGCACCTGGGGGTCGGTTTGCTGATGGTCGGCCAGTTTGCGTTTGGCGATCGACAAACCGAACAAAGGTTGAGTTTGGTCGAAGGGCAGTCGACCAATACGTTTGTGAATCTGGACCAAGTCGAGTTGCAGTTCATTCGGACTGAAGATGACGTGCAAACGGTGACCGCGGTTCCGTCGCAACGTTTGGTTGGCGTGGTCGGTGGTGAGGATGTTTTATCGGACCCGTCGCTACCGATGGATATTCGCGTGTTGGAGTATTTCGAGAACTCGTCTTTGGTCGAGGTTCGCGAAGACAATCCGGCGACCGAGGGGATCGGTTTGGAAGTCTCGGCGTCCGAACGCGGGAAGTCCGGCGGTGCCAAGATGGAGATGAATACGCCTTCGGCATACTTGGAATTGCTGCATCCGGAAACGAAAGAATCGCTGGGGACGTTTTTGGTCAGCCATTCGATCAATGATCGTGCGATCTTGATGCCCGATGGCAAGAGCAAGGACATGATGGACTCCGTCACGGTGGACGGGAAAACGTATGAATTTGGTTTGCGTTTGCACCGCGAAGTAAAGCCTTACTGGGTGCAGCTCGATGACGTGCGGCGTGTGAATTGGAGCGGTTCGGATACGCCGCGGGACTACTCTTCGTTTATACGGATTGTCGACGAAGAAACCGGCGACGATCGCAAAGAACGCGTTTGGATGAACAATCCGCTGCGATATCGTGGCGAAACTTTCTATCAGTCCAACTACACCGCGCTGCCCGGCGGGAAGGAACTGACTGGCATTCAGGTGGTTCGCAACTCGGGATGGTTGATTCCTTATGTCGCCTGCAGCATCACGGCGTTGGGGATGCTCGTCCATTTCTGGGGGACGTTGTCGCGGTTCATCTCGCGGCGGCGTCGCGAAACCGGCGGCAACTTCGCGTCGCCGGTGGAACAGGATCCGTTTGGGCGTTTCAGTGAAGAGGACCTGTCCGGAGGAGTCAAAGACGGGGACGTTCAACGTCCTGAGAGAACACAGCGGGCGTCATGGCCGGTCGCTTTGTGGGTGTCGGCTGTTGTCCTCGGCGTTTTGTATTTGCTGTTGCCCGCATCTTCTCTGCAGAACATGCGTCGTCCGACCGAACGTGACACATCGTTCGATTTTACAGCGGCCGGGAACATTCCGGTGCAGTTTGGTGGGCGGGTGATGCCGCTCGATGCGTACGCGCGTCAAACGCTCAAGGCGATGACCAACAAGGATTCGTTGCCGGTCGATGGTGCACCGTCAAAGATCCAAGAACGCGTCGACACGCGGAAAATGTCTGCCGTGCAGTGGCTCATGGAAGTCGCGATGGATAGCGAGGAGATTCGCCGTCTGCCGATGTTCCGGATCGATGCCGAGGAGGTTCGTTCGGAACTCGATCTCGAACGACGCGAGAGCAAACTCTATTCGCTGCAAGACATTGGCGACAACATCGAACGCTTTACCACGTTGGTACGGGAAGCCGGAGCGAAGGACTCGCTCGAGCAGGATTTTAAAGACAAAAAACTGATTGAACTCGATCTGCGAACCCGGCAATACACGCTCGCGGCGGCATCGTTCCGGTTGCCGATCCCGGATGAAATTCCGGCAGAGTTCTTTCCCGAAGGAACGAGTGAACAGACACGACAACTGTTTGCCCTCCGGCGTCTCGAAGAACGCATGAATAGCTTGGCCGGCATGAAGGCACCCGCGTTGATCCCGCCGAGTCAGGAAGCAGCGGTGTCGGACGTGAACCAACCGAAGTGGATTCCGTTCGCACCAGCATTCTTTGACATGGCGAAGAACGGATTGAGCGAAGACGATTCGCCTGCCGGCATCCGATCGTTCAGCGAAATGATCCGATCCTACGGTGAGGAAGACGCTGCGGCTTTCAATGCGGCCGTTGATGAGCATCTCGCGAGCGTCCAGTCCTATTCGATCACCGGGTACGACCACGCTGCGGTTTCGTTGGAGGCATGGATCGGCAGTTCGAGTCCGACCACGGTCGCGACGGTGTTTTACACGATCGCATTTGTGCTGGGATTGATCGCGATGGCGATCGATGCTCCGCGACTCAACCTCGCGGTTTGGGGAACGATCGCGGTGGCGTTTATTGTGCACACGATTGTGATCGGTGCGCGGGTTTACATCACCGGTCGTGCGCCCGTGATCAACTTGTATTCGTCAGCCGTGTTTGTCGGTTGGGCCGCAGTTCTGTTTGGATTGGTCGTGGAGCGTATCTTCCGGTATGGAACCGGAAACTTGCTTGCCGCGTTTGCCGGATTCATGACGCTGCGTGTGGCCGAGTACATCACGCTGCCTGTTGGCCAGGCCGAAACGATGGGCGTTTTGCAGGCGGTGTTGGATACGCAGTTCTGGTTGTCGACGCACGTCATTACCGTGGCGCTCGGCTATGTAGCCACGATGGTGTCGGGGACGCTCGGGATTGTTTACTTGGTGTCGAGTTGGTTCCGTGCGAGCGATCGTGCGAAGCGAGATTTGTATCGCGTCATCTATGGCGCGTCGTGCTTCGGCATCTTGTTCAGTTTTGTGGGAACGGTTCTCGGCGGACTTTGGGCCGATGATTCCTGGGGGCGATTCTGGGGATGGGATCCGAAAGAGAACGGGGCCCTGCTGATCGTCATTTGGAATTCCTTGATGCTGCACGCCCGTTGGGACGGGATGGTGAAAGCAAAGGGTTTTGCGATTCTGGCGATTGGCGGCAACATCATCACGGCGTGGAGTTGGTTCGGCACCAATGAGTTGGGGATTGGGTTGCACAGTTACGGATTCACCGAAGGCATGTTGCAGGCGCTCGCGTGGTTCTTTGCGATTCAAATGGCATTCATCGTCGCCGGATTGTTGGTCCCCGATAAAAACTCGGTCGGGCCTGCTTCGCAATAGAGCATTTCGAAGAATGATGTTGTGATCCCGGCCCGGTTCCTACCAGCCGATTCGAATTCGTCCGGTAGGAATTGGTCCCGCGTGATTTGCGAAAATGCTCTCGACCGCGGGCTGATGCCGGAAGAGTGGGGTGACTCCTCACGGATGCGAGCGGATCGGTGTGGTTGGGAATGTCCGTGATCGCTCCTCAGGGGAGTGTTTTAGGGGACTCATGCGACGCATCGAGGAATTTGGGGCGTATGGAGAACCGGCAATTCGCGTGGGGGTCTCTTGGATTCTCCAAATGCGCGGAATTTGCCCGTCTGGTGAAACGACGTGACATGCGTGTAGAATGGGGCGAACCAGGGACGATCGCCTCGCAATTCTGTGAAGCGGTCTCCTGCAAGACGCCGCTAGATCGGATCGTCTCACGCAAACTCGTTAAATCCGCCGGAGCTCTCTGCCGTGAAAAAAGTCGAAGCCATCGTTCGCCACTTTAAGCTCGAAGACGTTAAAAACGCTTTAACTGAGCAAGGCATCCACGGCATGACCGTAAGTGAAGTTCGCGGTTTCGGTCGCCAAAAAGGGCATACCGAGATCTATCGTGGTACCGAGTACGCAATCGATTTCGTGCCGAAGGTCAAAATCGAGGTGGTTTGCACGAGTGACAACTTGCAGACCGTGATCGACACGATTTTGCAGACGGCGCAGACCGGGCAGATCGGTGACGGAAAGATCTTTGTTACCAATCTGGAAGATTCTGTTCGTATCCGGACGGGTGAGCGGGGCGAAGAGGCGTTGTAAGACCGACGACTCGTTATCGGGTCGATTGGCCGGCTCGATTGTTCCCCCTCGAGCTTCCGGTATTTACACTGTCCGATTCTAAACCCGTGGCTAAATCGATCTCGTTAGCGACCACGGCTCTACGGTACCGAGACCAACTCACTCAGGGGCGTTCGCGAATCGAGGCCAGGTTTCGAACCGGTCTTCCGAGTTTTCAAACCGCGACCGCCCTCAGCGATCTCTACGATCAAATTGTTTGCTCCGTATACGAGGACTCGCTGCGGCAGGCCCTCGCCGGTGGAGCAAAGGAGCAGCAAGTCCAACGTCTTGCGCTCGTTGCCCATGGCGGCCACGGACGCCGCGACCTGTCACCATTCAGTGACGCGGATCTGATGCTGCTGACGCCTCGCACCACGGCGGCGAGTGCAGCTCCTGTGGCAGGTGCGTTGGTGCGTGATCTCACCGATGCGGGGCTGGACGTGGGCTTCTCGATCCGCACCCCGGCGGAGGCATGTTCGCTCGCGTGGACCGATCCGAAGATTTACACATCGTTGACTGAGTCGCGCTTGTTGTGCGGTGACGAGACGACGTTTCGCCGATTCCACGACTCCTTTCGCTCCGGGGCGAAACGGAGATGGAAAATGCTCAATCAGAAGGCGATTGAGACGCGTCGTGAAGAGCGTCGCAAATGGGGCGAGACGATCTACCTGCTGCGCCCGAATATCAAACGGTCACGCGGTGCGTTGAGGGATATTCAATTGGTGCGGTGGCTCGGTTTTGCGACGCACGGGCAAACCGATTTGGCGCAGCTAGCGAGTCTCGGGGCGTTGTCGAGCGACGACTTGGAAACGTTGCGTCGCGCGCATGGTTTCCTGTTGAGGTTGCGTCACGAACTTCACTTTCGATCCAAACGCAGCCAGGATATTTTGGATCGGCCGACGCAGATGGAAATCGCCAAGGACTGGGGATACCAAGGCGAGTTGGGCGTGTTGCCGGTTGAAGACTTCATGCAGGATTACTTCGAGCACACGCGTGGAGTGCGTTACGTCTCGGCGTTCTTCGACGACGATCACCGTGCCCGGTCGCGAACCGCGATGGCATTGGAAAGGGTTCTCTCACGTCGCATCGATGACAAAATTCGAATGGGGCCAACGCACATTTGGGTCATTGGTAAGAAGCTCGATTCTTTTGCATCGAGTCTGTCGGATGTGCTCCGGTTGATGCATTTTGCGAACGAGAATTGCCGACGGATTGCTCATCCAACTTGGCTGGCGATTCGAGTTGCGATGCAAGAGCGTTCGTGGAGTCCGCCGGATCCGAAGAGTGTGCAGTCTTTCCTCGCGTTGCTTAGTCAGCCGGGGCGTTTGGCATCGCTGCTGCGACGGTTGCATGAACTGCGAATCATTGAACAACTCATCCCCGCGATGAAGCGTTGTCGCGGGTTGTTGCAGTTCAATGCGTACCATCAATACACCGTCGATGCGCACTGTTTGCGTGCGGTTCAAGCGGCGACCGATTTTGTCGAGGATGAGAGCGCGATGGGGCGTCGGTATCGCCGCATTAAAGATAAAACGCTTTTGCACTTGGCTCTGTTGATCCACGATTTGGGCAAAGGTTACGACGAAGACCACAGCGAGGTCGGCCGGCGCATCGCGGGTGAGGTGGCCGACGCGTTTGAGCTCGAACAGGGGCAAAAGGAAACGTTGCAGTGGCTCATTCACAAACACTTGTTGATGAATACGGTTGCGTTTCGTCATGACCTCAACGACCCGGATGTGGTGCATGACTTTGCCGCAGAGGTCGGGGCCGTGGGGCGGTTGGAGTTGTTGCTCGTCCATAGCGTGGCGGACCTGATTGCGGTGGGGCCAGACGTGCTCACGGATTGGAAGATGAAGCTGATTGAGGATTTGTATCTTCGGACGCGGCGATACTTTGAGACGGGGAATTTGCCGGGCGAAAACGATCCGGAACTGGATCAGCATCGCGAAGACATTGTTTCGCTGATCCGGTCGGCCGGGGGCAGCGATGCGGTTGTGGAGTTGGTCGGTGAGTTGCCTCTGTCCTTGCTACGGCATCGCGGCGCCGGCGAGATCGCGACTGAACTGATCCAGGTCGGCGAATGGTTGGGCAAAGAGGAAGGCTGTTACTGTGCCGGATTAGTCGATCCCGATGGTGGTGCCGTTCGTTACAACGTGGTGGTCCAGCAAGGTGATTCTCGTATCGGCATGTTCGCACGGATTACCGGGGCACTGTACGCCTGCGGGTTGAC
>NZ_ANOH01000344.1 GCF_000346505.1 Aporhodopirellula sallentina SM41 | reverse complement strand
TAACGGAAGGTTTTTACGACACCGCCGTTACCGAAGCGGTGGAGTTTGAATTACAGTAAATTGTACCAACGCCAGCGCACGTTGCCTACCAACGAAGGTGTGCCGAAGGCCTAGCGTAAAAACCATGTTATCCGCCTCTGGAGTGCCAATCAGCGTTGCGATCAATTACGACGTCAACCGTCCACCATCACTCGTGAGATAACAGACGAGCTGATAGTGTTTATCACCATGATCCCACGATACAAGTTTAGCCGACGTTGCATCATCGTAGCACTTTGGAAGCGAGTCGAGGTCACCATCAAACGAAGTATTGTCCGGCAGATGCGGGCGAACTGAGTTGGTGATAGCGTCGAATTTTGCGATCAGCTGGGCATGGACGACGGCGAGGTTAGGGTAGCCATCGTTACGCTCCGATTGAAAGATCGGGCCACCGCCGAAGTGGACGGTTTCAAACGTCGCGGCGCAAAGTTCGTCAACCGGTTCAAAGGGCCAGTCAAATTGCAACGGAGAGACAAACGTTGGAATAACGCCAATGAGCTGGCCATCACGGTCACGGCGAAAGAAGAGCTTGCAGTTCGGACACACTCCGCGTTCAGTGACCGCACCGAAGGTGGTTTCGCACCGCGGACATTGGCGGTCATATCGCGAATTATCCATAGGCTGAGGCGGATAACGGAAGGTTTCTACGACACCGCCCTAAACGAAGCGAGCGATGTCTGAACTAGGGAAATTGTACCAAGGCCAGCGAGCGTTGACAAAGATGGAAGGTGTGCCGCAGGCCTAGCGTAAAAACCATGTTGTCCGCCGGGCGCTACGGTTGAGCCTCAATCACTCGTAGGTTCAATGCAGCGTCGTACACATCACCACACAGGCCAGCGAAACCATCAACGGGACGACCGCCTGCACCGTACGCAACATAGTCGTTGAAGCTGCCCATACCGCCGTAGACGCTCATGACGGACGAAGACAGTCCATTGAGATCGTCTTGAGTGAAACCGTCCGCGAATGTCTCGGCGCGATGCAAGCAGTTGGCGAAGTGGCGCGCCCACACGCAGTCAGCGTCGGCGGTCAAGATTGGCACGAGACGACGCAGCCGTTCGATCAAGGTCTGCAGTTGAGCGGCGCGGTGTTCGGGATTCATTGATCTCAAG
>NZ_ANOH01000343.1 GCF_000346505.1 Aporhodopirellula sallentina SM41 | reverse complement strand
ACCAACGCCATCCAAATCACCGACGAAACGCTCGGTCTCAACAGCACCATCCGCAACGGCGAATACGACGAAGATTACTACTTCGTGCTCAGCGACAGCGCCGCAGTGCCAAGCCCGACGAGCGAAACCGAGATGCTCGATAGCCGGGAAACCCGCCGCACCGACCGAGCACTTTCGGCCGCCCAACTCGCCTCGCCGCTCGCCGGACCGCTGCGTCGATTCCTGTATCCTCACACCGAACAGATCGGCTCCGGTGCAGCCGCGGACACCTCCGAGACTCTGAACATTCTCGGCGTTGATATCAAACTGACCGTGAAAGGTTCCGGAGACGCCGACGCACCGCCATCGGGACGCATCGGCCAATTGTCCGACGTCCGCACGTTTGACATGTCGCAAGGGCTCGGCGTTCCACAACAAGCAGACGGTGAGTCGGCGAGCGATTTCGAAGACAGACTCGACGAATGGAGCGAACGCAAATCGTTCCTTGCACGGACTGCCGTCGACGACGTCATCGGCCGTCACTACACCACCTACCGCTACACCGGCAGCGACCTCAGCACGTTGTCGTTTGACAATGTCGACTTCGGCACCGACCCGAGATTCGAAGCCATCACGGTGAACTTCAACACGACGAGGGACACGACGGCCCAAACGGTCACGCATGGAAACGTGGTCTTGGTCGAGTACGACACGGTCAGCTATGGGCTGTATGAATTCGTCGCCGGAAGTGCCGGGCACAGCGAAAACTTCACTTTCGCAGCCGAAGACTTCACCGACACGAACCGGTGGAACCCGATGACGATCACGCACGAAAGTCACGTCGACGTGCCGCGTCAACTCGGCCCCGATTTCGACGCGTCCGCATACCTGACCTCCACCTCGGTCGCCTACGGGCAGACCGTCGTTGTCACCGTCGACTCGAACCTAAAAATCTACCGCTTCGTCGGTGTCGATGCCGGCAGCAGCGAAGACGTCACGTTCGGTACCGAAGATTTCACCGATACCGAGCGTTGGGAATTCGTCGTTGACGGAGCCACGATTCCGTTGTCGCTCGAAACCGGCCAACTCGTTTCGGACACCAACGACCTGCAACGCGTCACAATCCAGATCGTCGATGACGTCAACATCGAAACGCTCGATTCGGATTCCCATAACGGCGAAGACGACGGGACGTTGTCGGTGACAGCCGACGGCGACGTTGCGCTCAACGGCGCCAGCGACCTGTTTATCCAACAAATCGTATCGACAGGAAACGTTCGCGTCCGTTCGATCGGCGACCTCGTCGATTTGGAAACCGCCGACGGTGCCGCTGTCATCGCGGCCGGGGACGTCAACCTCAACGGCAAAATCATCCGCGGCGTGAACATTGTCGACGGGGTCAACTCGCCGCTGCGTGTGCTCGTACCGTTTTCCGCAGAACTGTCTGGATCCTCCGACGCCGACTTCCGCGTCATTCAAGGCAACGGCACGTACGCCGTCAACGGCAGCAACATCCCCTACGGCGATTTGACCGTATCGCGTGCCTATGCCCGCGGGAACATGGACATCACCGTCACCGACGGCGATTTGACGATCGGCAAACTCGAAGCCCTCGGCATCGTCACGCTGACCACCAACCAAAACCTCCTCGACGGCTCGCCATCGTCGACGCCAACGGACTGGAACGTGTACGCGCCGCAGTTGGTTCTGAACGTGGACGGCAACGTCGGATTGCTGACC
>NZ_ANOH01000342.1 GCF_000346505.1 Aporhodopirellula sallentina SM41 | reverse complement strand
CGGTTCAGCGCGCCACTGATCCCCGCAGTGGTTCCCTCGCCAGCTCGCCCGCCGGCACTCTTGGCTTCGCCGGTGTGCATGATCGCTTGCAGGAACGTCCCCGTGGTCAGGACGACCGTTTTGGCGTGGTAGACCGCATCCCCGCGCACGGCGACTCCGACGACGCGGTGTTTGATCAAACCGTCGGACTGGTCGTCGGGGACCGCTTCGGTGATCAGGTCTTCGACTGTTTCCTGCCGCAGATCGAGATTCGGCTGCGACTCGATCTGCCACTTGATGTGGTTTTGATAAGCCTTCTTATCCGCCTGAGCCCGCGGGCTGTGCATCGCAGGGCCTTTGCGGCGGTTGAGCATCCGGAACTGGATGCCGGTCGCATCGATCGCCTCGCCCATCAAACCACCGAGGGCATCGACCTCGCGCACGATCTGGCCTTTGGCAACGCCGCCGATCGCGGGATTGCAGGACATTTGTCCAACAGTGTCGAGATTGGTCGTCAATAGAGCCGTCTTGGCCCCCAAACGAGCCGCCGCGGCAGCCGCTTCGGTCCCGGCATGGCCGGCGCCGATAACGACAACGTCATAGTCGTAACGATTTTGAGGATGAGCGCGATTCAAATGCTGAAGTCCGCAATGAGGAAAAGCCGATAACCGTAAAGAGGCGTTTTTTCGTCGACACGCCTCCAATGTCCGCAACCCTTCGATTTTGACCAAACCATGCGATTTGAACAGCACCGAAGTGCCAAGACCGTGGATCAAAAGCGAAATCGCGTTTTCGCGACCGCGGGCAAGATCACAGTCGGAGTGCGTCGGGCGCGACGACGGATACTTGCACTGTCGATCGCATCGGCGATAGCGATGATCCCTGGGGTCACTCATGCGCAGGGCGTCACCGACGTCGTGCTCGGTTCGGGATCGTTTCAAATCCCGTTCAATATCGCCTCCGGCGGAGTCCAACCGCGGGAAGTGCACCTGTACATGGCCACCTCGGCACGCCCATCGATCGGCGACGAGGCTGCCCGCAGCGATGAAACCGTGACGGATGTCGACGAACCCGGCGAGTGGCGATTGCTCGATCGACAGCCACCCGGTGTCGGCCAATTTCAAGTTTCGCAAACACCCGACGGGACGTTCTGGTTCGCGACACGCACGATCGACTCGAGCGGCCGGCCACACCCGCCCGGTCCGATCGATCCGGAATTGAAAGTCGTCGTCGATACCACCGAGCCGACAGTGGACTTGATCGCCGAATCCGACGCCGACGGCAAAGTCACCGCGAGCTTTTCGGTGGAAGACGCCACCGGAATCTCTCACGTGACGGTTCACTACGTCACCGACACGGTTCAGCAATGGAAATCCACCGACATCAAACGGGTTGAAAATGGCGGCCACTTCCAATTCGCACCGCAGGACCTGCAGTGGCAGCAACTTTCGCTGCGTCTGCGGGTGCTCGACCGCGCGGGGAACGAAACGATCGTGAAAAAGCGGGTGCAGAAACCTCGCGTTGCCGCGGCGCCGTCGACGCGATTCGCATCGAGCCCGCTCGGTGCCGGCAATCCGCTGCACGGAACACCACCGAACTATCCGGCGGCGAACTACCCGGCGTACCCGAACGCCAGTGCGCCGGCATACTCACATGAAGCCCCGTCGATTTATGGACACCGTCCGCTGGTTGGCAAGCCGACTGCGCCTCACGCATCTGCGCCTCACGCGCCGGCGCCCCATGCGACGGCGGCGCAGGTAGCAGCGGCTCCGATGACGGCCGCTGCGGGGAATTCCCCGACATTGCCGCCTCCTTCGACCGCCGACGAGATCAGCCAGGACTTCGGCCGGTCGGCGCCGACCATTGAAATGCTTCCTGACGCGAGCGTATTCGGCGGCCCGCAGTTGTCCCGCGGTGAACCGGGATCCGACAACGCCTCATCGGCCGAAAACGTCCAAGCGAAGACGCCCGCCGAAGCCATGCGTCCCCTCAATTCGCCGTCGCCCACAACTGCGGTCGCGCCTTCGCAACCAACCGCCGCATCACCAACGCCGAACATTGCGTCACAGCAGACCATCGCGCCGCAGTCAACGACGCTTTCCGCTCCGGCTGCGACGCCCACCGCGTCCCAACCACGCCGAAACGCAGCGCCAGCGACCTCATCCGGGCCAGCCTCCAACGAAGCGACTGCCGACGCGACTCCACAAACACCGTTCTACACCGAGAGCATTCCGGCACCGGCGGGCCAGCGACCTGAGCCGACTCAGCTCAACCGGCCTGCGGTTTCTGAATCCGATGAGGCGAGCGAGGGCAGCGGGCCGGCAACATCACCGTGGACACCGATCGACGACAACCGACGCCGCAACCCCAGTCGCGAGTTCAGCACCCGACCGGAGCCAAGACCGGTGTCGCCGGGGCAGTTACCTTTGGACTCTGGCCGCGACGGCGGATCACGGCAACAACGCCGGGTGCCGGTCACGTCGGTCGATCCCTTGAACCTCGAACGCCTCGCCCAACGTGCTGTCATCCGGCACAGTGACAGCAATCAATTCAGCCTCGACTACGAAATCGAAGCCATCGGCGGACGCGGTGTCGAAGAAATCGAACTCTACGGGACGACCGATGGCGGTCAGACGTGGAAGAAATGGGGCAGCGATCCGGACAAGATCAGCCCCTTTGATATCGAAACCAACGGTGAAGGGATTTTCGGATTCCAGATTGTCGTTGTCGCGTCCAACGGCCTCAAGAGCCCATCGCCACTGCCCGGCGACGCGCCCGATATCGTCGTCGTTGTCGACCAAACCAAACCGGAAGTCGGCATTACCGGGGCAAAGTATGGCGAAGGGGATCGTGCCGGTTCGCTCGTGATCGCGTACCACTGCGACGATCGTTATCTGATGTCACGACCGATCACGCTCGCCTTCAGCGATTCGCCCAACGGTCCGTGGACGACGATCGCCGCGGGACTGAGAAACGTCGGCGATTACGTTTGGCCGGCGGACCCGCAGTTGCCGCGTCAAATCTATCTGCGGATCGACGCAACCGACCAAGCCGGAAACGTGGGCGGTTATGTTCTCGAAGAACCGATCGACACGCGGGGCCTGGCGCCACGTGCTCGCATCCGAGCCTTTCGTTCGATCCCGTCGCGATAAGGGCGGCGGTCCGTCAATCGATCCGATCATTTCTGACCCAACGCGTCTCAAAAAATTCCAGTGACGCTTCTTGAAAGGTCTGACAAGGGCTCAGCGAGTGGGTACACTCGCCGCTGCACACGTGGCATTTTGTCGCGTTCGGCTCCTCAGAGCCAAAAAATGTGCGTCCTTGTCCAATTAGTGTGAGTTGCCCCATCGACGATTCCCACTGAGTTTCCTTATGCTTTGCCCCCTCATGAATCTCGGGCGGGGCTTCCACCTCAGACCGATCGAAGTATCCTTCGTATCCTTCATCGGCAGCGGAATGTTTTCCGATCGATAACCTGACCATTCACCCCCTGTTTACCCGCTCAAAAATTTACGGAGCTATTAGAAGATGTTGGATATGGCAATGATTTTGGCCCAGGCTGTCGCGTACGACTTCGGACGCATGGGTCTCGGTATCGGTATCGGTTTGATCATCATCGGTGCAGCTCTCGGTATCGGTCGCATCGGCGGCAGTGCCGTCGACGCGATGTCCCGTCAACCGGAAGCCGGTGGACGCATCCAAACCGCCATGATTATCGCGGCGGCTCTGATCGAGGGTGCGACTGTTATCGCACTCGTGTTCATCCTGCTCTGCCGTGCCTCTTAAGAGTCACGGTTCGACGCTGAAACTCTCCGTGTCGTGGGTGAACACCTCACTCGCGATTCGCCTTTCGCAAAGAAGTTTGTCACCGAGCTGATTGATGAAACGCCTTCTCGCCCTTTGTCTGATGACCTGTTTGAGCCTTGCTGCGCCGGCGACCTTGCCGACGGTGGCAGGCGTGGCTGCGGTCGCAATGGTTTCTGCACCGGCAGCGGCATACGCCGACGCCGAGGAAGACCATGCCGATCACGACCACGATGACGCCGAAACCCATGATGAGGAGTCTCTTAGCGAGGCGGCTCATGATGACGAACATGCGTCTGGCCACGACGAGCATTCGGAAGAAGCCAAAACTCCTATTCTGTCGTTCGATTTCGGATCGGCGTTTTGGAACTTGGTGATCTTCGTCTGCGTGTTGGCGATTTTGTCCATCTTCGTTTGGCCAAACGTTCTGGGCGGCCTTCAATCTCGCGAAGATAAGATTCGAGAGGATCTGGAAGCGGCGGAGAAAGCGAACGCGGAAGCGCAAGCAATCCTGGCCGGTTACCAGTCGAAACTCGACGAAGCGGCTTCGAAGACCCAAGAGATGTTGGCCGAAGCTCGACGCGACGCGGAAGCCAACGGTCAGAAGATCATCGACGAGGCCAAGGCTGAGGCCGCCGCTCAACGAGAACGTGCGGTCACGGACATCGAAAACGCGAAGAAGGTCGCGATGGCAGAGATTGCCACGAAGACCTCCGATATCGCGATGCAAGTCGCTCGCGGTGTGGTCGGCCGGGAACTCAAACCCGAAGACCACGCTGACTTGATCCAACAATCGATGCAGCGATTGCCCAGCCAAAACTAGTTCGATCGCGGCATCCGCACGCGGACGTCGCGGTTCCCGTTTGTCTGAGGCGGACAGAGTGATTCATCGATAGAGTACGAATCGCAGATGCCGCTGAAGATCCCAGGCCTCCAGGCCTTGAAGTCCAAATTTTTTCGCCGTCCTCCCGCCGAGATTCCTGAAGTGTCTGAATCTGTTTCCCAGCCCACCGCGCTCGATGTCGGCGCCGAACAACTCGGCAAGACCTATGCCCGAGCTTTGTTGGGTGCGACACAGGCCGAAGGCTCGACCGATCAAGTCATCAACGAACTCAACGAGTTGTGCGACGAGGCACTCGCCAACAGCGACCAACTCCGCGCGGCCTTCGCTTCGCCTCGAATCGACGCCAGCGAAAAGTGCCGTGTGCTCGATCGCATGCTTGGCGGTTCCGCCCATCCGACGTTGCTGAAATTTCTCAAGGTGATGGCAAATCGTCATCGTCTCGCCTACGTCAATGCGGTCCGCAACGCGGTCGTCAAATTGCACGACGAGGCAACCGGCCGATTGGCAATCGAAATCCGCACCGCAGTGCCGATGACCGACGACCTGCGAGGCAGCGTCACTCATCAACTCAACGTGCACTTCGGCAAGGAAGTCCGGCTCAAAGAGATTGTCGACCCGTCCGTGATCGGCGGCACCGTGATCCGGGTCGGAGACACCGTGTTCGATTCCTCCGTCGCGAGCCGACTCGACAAGGTCGGTCGTGTCGCGGCCTCCGGATTTGCTCGACAACTGATCGAGAAGTCGGACCAGTTTGTCGGCAACTGATCGCCGATCGCCCCCACAATAAACATTCCATTCAACGCCTTTTCTTTGAAAAAAATAACGGTACGGTCCAGTGAAATTCAACAGCGATGAGATCGCATCGGTCTTGCAAGCCGAGATCGAACAGTTTGATAGCAAGATCGATGTCCGCGAAGTCGGTACGGTCTTGGAAGTCGGTGACGGGATCGCTCGGGTATACGGGCTCTCAGGCGTCATGGCCGGCGAGATGGTCGAGTTTCCAAACGGATCCATCGGCCTCGCGTTTAACCTCGAAGAAAACAGCGTTGGTGTCATCATTCTCGGTGACTACCTGACGATCGAAGAAGGCGACGAAGTCAAAGCTCTCGGAACCCTGCTTTCGGTTCCCGCAGGCGACGCCGTGATCGGCCGCGTCCTCGACCCACTGGGCAACCCGCTCGACGGCAAAGGCCCCGTGCAGTCGGACGTCACTCGCCCGGTTGAAATCATCGCGACCGGCGTGGCAGAACGGAAACCGGTTACCGAGCCTCTGCAAACGGGTATCAAAGCGATCGACGCGATGACGCCGATCGGACGTGGTCAACGTGAGCTGATCATTGGTGACCGAAAAACCGGAAAGACCGCCATCGCCATTGACGCGATCCTGAACCAAAAAGGTCAGGGCGTGAAATGCTTCTACATCGCGATCGGCCAGAAAGACTCCGCTGTCGCGAGTGTCGTCGACGTGCTCGAGCGTTACGGCGCGATGGAATACACCACCGTGATCTCGGCCGGTGCTTCCGCGCCCGCACCACTGCAGTACATCGCTCCGTACGCCGGTACCGCGATGGCAGAACACTTCATGTTCAACGGCGGACACGCGCTGGTCGTTTATGACGATTTGTCCAAACAAGCTACGGCTTATCGTCAGATGAGTTTGTTGATGCGTCGTCCACCAGGCCGCGAAGCATACCCAGGGGACGTTTTCTACTGCCACAGCCGTCTGCTCGAACGATCCTCGAAACTCTCCGACGACCTCGGCGGTGGATCGATCACGAGCCTGCCGATCATCGAAACTCTCGAGGGTGAGGTTTCCGCTTACATCCCGACGAACGTGATTTCGATCACCGACGGACAGATCTACGTCCAACCCGACCTGTTCTTCTCCGGTGTTCGTCCGGCGATGAACCCGGGAATTAGTGTTTCCCGCGTCGGTGGTGCCGCTCAAACCAAGGCGATGAAGAAGGTCTCCGGTGGTTTGCGTCTGCAACTCGCCGCCTTCCGCGCACTCGAGGCGTTCGCGCAACTCGGTACCGACCTCGACCCGGCCACGCAGAAGGAACTCGACCGCGGTTACCGCATGGTCGAATTGCTCAAACAACCGCAATACCAACCGCTTTCGGTCGCCGAACAAGTCATCAGTATCTACGCCGGTACCAACGGTATGCTCGATGACGTGCCCGTCAAAGAAGTGCAACAATTCGAGAAGGAAATGTTGCAGTTCATCAACGACAAGCACAGCTCGCTGATCAGCGACATGACCGCGAAACCAGAACTGAGCGACGAGATCGTCGAACGAATCGTCGCCGCGGTGAAAGAATTCAAAGCCGTTTACAAGGGAGGCGATAAGTAACGGGAGATCGGTAACTGCTGCGTTCCGTTCATCTGTTACCTCATCCCCCTCTTACTTTTGATTAGCCATGGCCAACGCACGTGCTCTCGACAAGCGACGCAAGTCGATTCGAAACATTCGCAAAATTACGCGAACGATGGAATTGATTGCGACCGCTCGTTACAAGAAGGCGATGGATCGGGCAGCGGCCGCTACCGCGTATACCGATCAAATCACGAAGATCGTCAGCCAATTGGCCGATGCCGGTACCGACGTTCAACACCCGTTGCTCGAACAGCGTGAGAAGGTTCGCTCCTCTCGCGTTCTGGTCCTCGCCAGCAACCGGGGTCTGTGCGGCGGTTACAACGCGTCGATCCTTCGTACCGCGATGCCTCACATCAAGAGCGTTCGCGAAGAGATCCCGAATGTCAGCATCGATGCGTCCGGAAAACGGGGCGTCAACGGACTGAAATTCCGCGGCATCGAAACCGACAACAAATACCTGCAGTTCGAAGACCAACCGGCCTACGACGAAGTCGAAAAGATCGCGAACGATTACCTCACCCAGTACATCACGGGCAAAATCGATCGCCTCGACGTGATCTACACGAAATTCATCAGCACATCGAAACAAATCCCGATGGTTGAAACGCTGTTGCCTCTCGGATCACTCGGCGGTGACACCGAAGACGACGCGCCGCAAACCGGTGGTGGCGAGAACTCGCACTATGAGTTCCTGCCCTCGGCCGAAAGCATCCTCGAGGAAGTCGTTCCAACGAGCTTCAAAGTCAAGTTATTCAAGTGTTTCCTCGACGCAGCCGTCTCCGAACAGGTGGCCCGGATGATCGCCATGAAGGGCGCAACCGAAAGTGCGGGCGACATGATCAAACAACTCTCGATGACCTACAACCGAGCTCGCCAAAGCCAGATCACCGGCGAGATCATGGAGATCATCGGTGGCGTCGAGGCCCTCGAAGGTTAGCCATCTGCGAGCCGACTCCTTTGCGAGCAGGCTCCTGTGATCACGCCTTTTTTCCGAATCGGAATCAGGCTCGATACAATCAGAACCCTGCTCCCACAAACTACTTTTCACCACAACTTTCCCACCCAGCTAGAAGCTAGTCGCTAGAAGCTAAGAGCCCAATAATGTCTACCGCAACTAACGTCGCCGGTCGTGTTTCTCAGATCATCGGTTCGACTTTTGACGCCGAGTTTCCTGAAGGCCACCTGCCAAAGATCTACAACGCCCTGACGATCAAGAGCGAGCACAAAGGTGTGACGGTCAACCTCGTCGGTGAGGTACAACAGCACCTCGGCGGCAGCCGCGTTCGTGCGATCGCACTCGGTAGCACCGAAGGCATGATGCGTGGGATGGACGTCGTCGACACCGGCAAACCGGTTTCGGTGCCCGTCGGTCAACAAACCCTCGGCCGCGTTTTCAACGTGCTCGGTGAACCGATCGACAAACGTGGTGACGTCCAAGCCGACGACTACTGGCCGATCCACCGTGAAGCTCCCCCGCTGAACGAACTCTCGACGAACACCGAGTTGTTCGAAACGGGCATCAAGGTTGTCGACCTCCTGACACCGTTCGTTCGTGGTGGGAAAGCCGGTCTGTTCGGTGGTGCAGGACTGGGCAAGACCGTTATTTTGACCGAGCTGATCGCTCGGATCGCTAGCAGCCACGGTGGTTACTCGGTGTTCGCCGGCGTGGGCGAGCGAACCCGTGAAGGAACCGACCTCTGGTTGGAAATGCAAGAGACCGAGATCGGCAGCACCGGCCGAAACGTGATCGAGCAAACCTGCATGGTGTTCGGTCAAATGAACGAACCACCAGGATCGCGACTCCGCGTCGCGTTGTCCGCACTGACCATGGCGGAATACTTCCGCGATACCACGGGTGCCGACACGCTGCTCTTCGTTGACAACATTTTCCGCTTCTCGCAAGCCGGTTCGGAAGTGTCGGCTCTCCTCGGCCGGATGCCTTCGGCTGTGGGTTACCAGCCTACACTCGCCACCGAAATGGGTGCTCTGCAAGAACGGATTACCTCGACCAAACAAGGTGCTATTACATCGGTGCAAGCCGTCTACGTGCCTGCCGATGACCCGACTGACCCCGCACCGGCGACCGCGTTCGGTCAGCTCGACGCGTTTATCTATCTCGAACGTTCGATTTCCGAAAAAGGGATCTACCCTGCGATCGACCCGCTCGCATCGAACTCGCGGATTCTCGACCCGCAATACGTGGGTGAGCGTCACTACGCGATCGCCCGACGTGTGCAAACGATCCTGCAACGTTACCGCGAACTGCAGGACATCATCGCGATTCTCGGTGTCGACGAACTCAGCGAAGAGGACAAAACAATCGTCCACCGCGCACGCCGGATCGAACGATTCCTTTCGCAGCCGTTCCTCGTCGCGGAAGTCTTCATCGGCAAACCCGGTGAGATCACCTCGCTCGACGACACCATCCGCAGCTTCGAAGAAATCTGCGACGGCAAGTGGGATCACCTCCCCGAGCAGGCGTTCATGTACGTCGGTGCAATCGAGCAAGCCGAAGAGCAAGCCAAGAAGATGGAGTCGAAGTAAACGATGGCCATTCGATGTGTTGTTGTCACCCCCGAGCGAACCGAACTCGATCGGGAAGCCGACTTTGTCGCGCTGCCGATGTTCGACGGTGAACTCGGGGTCCAAGCCGGACGTGCTCCGATGATCGGCCGTTTGGGCTACGGCGTCCTGCGTCTTCAAACGGCAGCAGGCCCGGAACGCTTCTTCGTCGACGGTGGCTTTGCCCAAGTGGAGTCGGACGTGGTCAACGTGCTCACCGCTCGTGCGATCTCCGTCGATCTTCTCGACACCGACGAAGCAACCAAGTCGCTCGCCGAAGCGCTCGAAATGCCGAGCCAGACGCCCGAGCAGATTCAGATCAAAGAGACCGCGGTCAACCGTGCCCGCGGCCAACTGCGTGCGTCGCGGTAAACTCAGCGATTCAACCAGCCCAACGGCGTGAACTCTGCATCACGCCGTTTACAGCAGTAAGAATGCGAAACCGGCGATCGCGGCCGATTCAGTGAGTAACCCGCGGCCGGTTTGACAACAATCTTCGCCGCATCGCAGCGGCTCGATCGAACAGTTGTATCGACGACACGTCGGACAATCCCCGTAGCTGTCCACGCACCGGCAATGCGGCTGGGACGCAAATCGGTACGGCAGGATCGCGGTGTTGGTAACGAACCAGAAACTCGAATAGAGATTCTGCAGGCACCCACACGATTCGCAATCGAGCCGGCCGCAACGTTCGAGATTCATCTCTTGATAGTACGTCGGCTGATGGCAGAACCGGGTGTGAACCCGGTCGGCTCGTGGCGTTGTGAAGTTGCCCGCGGCGATCCACTGCGGCTCTTCGCTCATGATCTCGGCGGCTTGATTGACCGGGACTTCGTCTTGAGAAGCGACGATCTTTCTGATCCGCAGATTGCGTGGTGACTTCCGAAGCTCCGCCAAACGAGACGCCAGTCGGTCTCTCGCTTTGTCGCGTTTTTCTTGTTCGATCCGGTCCTGTTCGTCAGACTCGTTCGGCTCCGGCAACGGCTCGCTCAAATCGGCCCCCGGTGACAAATCCGAATCGTCATCGGAAGGCAAACGCAGTGGCTCATCGTCGGCAGGTTCGTCGTCCATCAGCATCAATCGCAGCTCATCGCTGTCATCTGCGACGATCAACTGCTGCGCACCAGGTTGCTCGGCAAACCCCAACGTTTGCTCTGGCGAATCAGCAGATACCGACGACAGCGATGACGCGGTCGCGAGAAGACTGACGATGAAGAGCAAACGATACACGATCAATGGAAAACCTAACCGGTTCTTAGACGGAGGAGCGTATCGTCAATATCGATCGGCGAGGACGCGTTTCGCGACATGCCGTGGGCGAGTCCTCAAGACTCCAATGAGCGTTCCAGACCGTTCAAATGGATTACACGGCAGAACCGCTCTATTTTGACATTCGTAGCGACCAGGAACCCGACGATTCGTCTGCAGAACCATGCGTCGTCAACAAACTCTTGAGTAGAATAGTTTCGACGCCTTTTCCATCAGCGACAGCTGCAGCATGAACATTCGACCACCAGCATCACTTCGAACGATCTTCGGCTCGATATTTGGTCGTTTGCCCCGCGATGAGCGTGCTCTGAGGCCAAAACAACGCGAAAACGCCTGGGTTCCAGCGTTTCGGACGCTCGAACCTCGTATCGTCCTGAACGCAACCGCGGAATTGGCCGCCCTCGGCGACTTGGTGATTTCCGGCGATGCTGCGGATGATTTCGTAGAGGTGTCCATCAACGCGGCCGGCCGCATTGAACTTTTTGACGCAAACTCAGCAATCATACCCATCCGGGTGGGCACCGACGCTTACGGCGATCCAATCTTTGTGGATTCGGTACACCCGACACAAATCACCACCGGGCGTCTGACCACCGACTTGGGTGAAGGCAACGACACGCTGCGGGTGGACACACCGATTGACCTGAAGGTCAACGTGATCGATGACCTCGGCAACGACTCGGTCGAAATAACACTCAATCCGGACGGCTCCGGGACGTCCGACAACACGCTCAACATCGATGCCGAGTCCATCCGCATCGACGGCAGCAACGGTAATGTCGACCTGTCTGACGGCACACTGAACGCTGTCGGTGTTAACGGATCCATCACGATGGCCAACGCGAATGATGTCACTCTCGGCGATGTTTCCGCGGGGAATGATCGGGTCAACATTGGCACCCTCGCTAACCCGATCACCGGCGAACTAACACAGGCGACCGGAACCGACATCCGTGTCGACCGCTTAAACGTTCAGGCCGACGATGGAGTGGATCTGTCGAATCCTGGCAATACGATTTCCGTTGTGGATGACGTTCGCAGCAACGGGAACATCACGTTGCACAGCGAGGCGACCAGCCTCAGCGACGATACGATGACCGTCAACCACGTTGCCACGCTCGACGACAGTGTCCGAGGCGACATTTTGATCACGGTGCAGGGCTCGGTCGAACTCGTCTCATCGAACACGGGGTCAGACACTGTTCTTTCGACCGCCAATGGTGAGATCAACGTGTCGGCGACGGAGGATATCGAGATCGATGATTTCGTTTCCGGAAACGACGGAACCGGAGCAACCGCCGACCGCGAGATCATTGCCGGCGGCGACAATGGACGCGTCAACCTTACCGCGGACGAGGATTGGATCGCAGGTGATTCGGTCCAAATCAACGCGAGCCAAATCACGGACGGCGCGGTCACGATCAACGCCACCAACGTTCAAATCGGCGATGACTTTGAAATCAACACAGGCGACGGCGTCGGCGTTGCACGTCAGTTTGCCCCACGACCAGAGATCAATGTGCTCGAACCGGGAGTGTTTGAGGACGTGCCGCCGGGCGTCATCACCGATCCAACCGACCCTGACTATGTCGAAATCGAGACCGCCTTCTACGACGTCGATTCCATCTCGACAAACATATTGACCCAGGCAAACGAGAACGACGCAACCGGAGTCTTTTCGGTCGAGTTAGGAGTCGCCGGTGAGAACGGTTTGACACTTTCGATTGATTGGGGCGCCCCCACCGATCGCTTTCAAACGCTAGAGAATCTCGCCGGCGATCGCACTCGCGTGGATGTGTCGCACCTCTACACGCAGGGTGACATCCTCAATTCAACGCTAAACGGCCGGGCGAGCGCAACGGCTCCACTCGAAGTACGCTTCGCGGTTTCACATCACGCATCGATCATCATCAACGGCGACTCCATTGAACAATCCGTTGCACCGGAGGCGGTCACCACCGCGGGCGGGACCACGCTGCGGGAAACGGTGGACGGTGGGCTGATCACGTCCACCGACAACCCGAACACCGTGACGTCGTTTCAGGGCAACATCGTGCCTGACTTTGAGAGCGGACGTGCGTTCTTCGTCATCCCTCGCGTCGACCTGCCTCCTGCATTCTTCGCCGTTCGCAACGTGATCCCTGAACCCATCGACCCACCACCGCCATTCGTGTTGACCTCCACAACCGAACTCTCCAATGTCACGTTTGAGACCGCGGAGGCATCCGCCTCGCCACTGGCGATCCGGGAAGAGTATTTCCAACTGCGAACGCTGTCCCCTGATCCGCAGGGCGACGACTTGGTCGAACCGGTTCGCTTGCAGGACAACATCATGTCGGAGGAACATCTCAAGGATTTGTTCTCACGACTTCCCGACGGCAGCTATGAAATCCAATACGTGATCGGCGAGAGCGATCAACGCACAATCCTCCGCGTTGACCTGCGTGGAGGAGAAGCAGTCATTTTGAGCGACGACATCGACACCGGATCATTGGAACTCGAACTCATCGAAGAAAACGTTACAGACGATCCACAAACCTCATCATCGCAGGACCAACAAAACACATCAAATGGAGTCGAGCATGAATCCGGATCATGACTCCATCGATGGAAACACCGAAGATGATTCCGCCGAGGTGAACCACGATCCTTCGTCGCACTCGCAACCGGAAAAGGGTTCTCGCTCCAACAACGATCGAAATTCGGATCCGAATTTTGACCCCGACGCGACGGTGGAAGAAACACGTCCGTTTGATCCCGACGCCACAATCGAAGAGCGGACGGACTCGGATCCAGACGCTACGGTGTCCGAAGAATTAGAGCCGTCCACCTTCGATCCCGATGCGACCGTCGAGGAAGACGGAGCCTTCGATCCTGAGCAGACCGTTCTCGAAGACGCGAGCAGCGATCCCAACGCAACCGTTGTGGAGAACGATCCGAATGCGACAGTCGTTGAGGAAGGAACTCTCGATCCAAACGCGACGGTGGTCGAAGACGAGATCGACGCCCTCGATGCCACGATCGAAGAGGACGCGACCTTCGATCCCGACGCAACGGTGGAAGAGGACCGAGAGTTCGATCCCGACGCAACGATCCCAGAACAGA
>NZ_ANOH01000341.1 GCF_000346505.1 Aporhodopirellula sallentina SM41 | reverse complement strand
AGTTGCTCACATGACTGCGACAGGCAACACGCGTGTGATCGGCATCATCGGGCCACCGTGCAGCGGTAAGTCGACCGTCGCTCGACAGATCGAATCGATGGGCGGCGTTTGGCTCGATGCGGACAAGATCGCCAAAGAACAACTGACCCGATCCGACGTGATCGACGCGCTCGTCCGGGAATTCGGGGCTGGCGTTTTGTTAGATGACGGCACGTTGTCGCGCGAGAAGATCGCGGATTTGGTTTTCGGCAGCAGCGACGAATCGAAGGCTCGGCTGAAGACCCTTGAATCGATCGTGCATCCGCGAACACGGCAGGAGATTCGCACCGCGTTGCAGGCGGCACGTGAACATCATGCTGAGTACGTGATACTCGATGTGCCGCTGTTGCTCGAGAGCGGATGGCAATCGGATTGCGACGAGGTTTGGTGTTTGTCGGTCCCACCGGACCGGCATCACGCACTGCTCGCCGCACGCGGATGGGATCGCGATGAATTGAAACGTCGCGAGAAGCGTCAATTGCCTTGGGGTGAAAAGCGGCGACGCAGTGATTGGGTGATTGAGAACGACGGCAGCATCGAAGAGTTGACGAAAAAGGTCCGGGATCGCTTGGGACGGTAGCATCCGGAACGCAGTCCCAAAGGGCAACGCTACGTCAGCCCACGGCAACGCCTTTGGGGGGACGGCTCAGATATCAATCTGCTCTTGCGTGGGGAAGCCAACGTCGAGGTCTTCCTCGAAGGTGCCGCCGTCATCGATTTCGTTTTCTCCCACGCTGTAGATCAACCATGTGGAGCCGTTGGGTTTGACGACGAGAGGCTGTCCGGTGAAGGGATCGAGGACGTCTTTTGGTGTGAGGGTGATCGGCGGTGAGGCGTCGCCGCCGCTTGCGATTTCCGCGAATGCTTCGTCGAGGTTGGGGACGTCTTCGAGTCGATCGGTTTGCGATTCTGGGGAAGCCAGGCGCTTGGATTCCTTTTGAATCGCGTGAACGTGCAACGCGATCAACAAACGCAGGCAACGAATCTTTGCCCGTTGTCGGTTCATCAGTGCTCGACCCGCGTTCATTGATGGGGCAACGACCGCGAGTTCGGCGGCTTTGGCGGTGATGATCGGTGCGGCCTCTTCGAAATGAGAGACGGCACCGAGTGCAATCTGTTCCTGCATGAATTCCAGGTAGGCCGGCAGCATGGTCTGGGACACGGGCAATGCCAGCGTCATGCCGGTGGAGAGTTCGATTCCGAGTGCCCTTTCGGTCGTCAAGGCATGTACGAAGCTGGACATCGCGTCGTGTCGTCGGAGTTCTGTATCGATCATCGCGAGCGACTTCGAGTCGAGTTTTCCAGATGCCACCAATTCAGCCAACAGATCCAGTAGCGGGTTACGGCAGGCGGCCGCGACCATGAAGTTGATGATCGTTGGATCCTGTTCTTGCAATCGAACCAGGTGAAGTCCTTTCAGGGCGAGACTCGCTGCCTGTTCATATTCTCCGATCGCGGCTAGAAAGCGACAGCGGCACGCCAGGGTTCGCTGGATCGTGCGAGGAAGTCCTGCCGCGTCGAGTAGTTTTTGTTGAAACGCGGATGCCGTCGTGACCGGTTGATCGATGCTGAAATATTGATCGCACCGTATCGCTGAATCGACCGCGTTCATCACGGACGGATGCTTGTCAAACGCGGACGTGATCCCGTCGCGGTCTGAATCGGACAGGCCGTTTCGCCAATCGAATGATTCGTCCGAGTAAAGGACAGGGGCAATGGCAGTGAACAGTTTCTCGGCTTCTTCTTTGGCCCGATCGAGATGCCAGGCGGCGTTGCTGCGATCCCACGCGATGGCTGTTTGCAGGTCATCGATGCCAGCCGGGGCACCGGTGTCCTGGACTGCGTGAATGCTGCGGGCGAATCGCATTTGCCTCAGTCCGATCGGGACCGTGATCAGAGCCACCAGCCCGACAAACAACGCGATTACGAAAATGACGAGTCGCTTGGCCATGAGAGCAATTACCTTCTTGGGGGTGAGAGTCCGGTTCGTGCGATCGGAGAACCGGTGTGCCGCGTTCTATCCGGCGGGTTTTGTTGAATTACGGGGCGCGAGAAAACAGAGCCGCTTTTAGGAAAATAGTCTCCCTGGTAAGCTCGCATCTTGGCGGATTGCCAGGCTCACGTCGCTCCTGCCTCGAATATGCTTCTTTAGCCTTCAAAACCGAGATAACACACTCGTCTGACCATGTCATTGATTGTCCAGAAATTTGGCGGCACGTCGGTTGCCGATCCTGAGAAGATTCGTGCCGCGGCTCGCCGAGCGATTCGTGCCCAAAAACAGGGACATCGTGTGGTGATGGTTGTCAGTGCGATGGGCAAACAGACCGACGAGCTGCTGCGGCTAGCCTCCGCGGTGAGTGACAAGCCGCCGGCACGCGAAATGGACATGTTGCTCAGCACCGGCGAGCAAACCAGTGTCGCGTTGGTCGCGATGGCGATCGATGATCTCGGCGCGAAAGCCGTCAGCCTCACGGGCGGCCAGTTCGGGATGAAGACCGACAACAGCTACAGCAAGGCACGGATTCGGTCGATCGACACCGGGCGGATCGAAAAACACCTCGACGAAGGCCACATCGTTGTCGCGGCGGGTTTCCAAGGGATCGACGATGACCTGAACATCACCACGCTCGGCCGAGGCGGCAGCGACACGACTGCGGTCGCGCTCGCAGCGGTTTTGGGGGCGGATGCCTGTGAAATCAATACGGACGTTGACGGCGTATACACGACCGACCCGCGGTTACTGCCCGAAGCGCGGCGGGTCGACGTGATCAGTTATGACGAGATGCTCGAACTGGCCTCGCTCGGCGCCGGGGTGATGCATTCCCGGTCGATCGAGTTTGCGAAAAAGTTTGGTGTACCGATTCACGTCCGGAGCAGTTTCTCGGATCGCGACGGCACCATGATCGTGGCTCAGCCGGAGTCGGAAAGTTCACCGGTCAGTGGTGCGGCGTTGACGAAGGACGAGGCGCGCATCACCGTACTCGGCGTTCCGGACGTGCCGGGGATTAGCCAGACGGTCTTCTCCGCGATCGCGGAGAAAAAGGTTGCCGTCGACATGGTCGTCCAGAACATCGGTGTGGAAGGAAAGGCGGACGTCTCTTTCACGGTTCCCGGTGACGAGTTGGAACTGACGCTCTCGGCGTTGGACTCGATCATGGAGAAAATCGGGGCAACCGGTTTAACCCATGACGCCGACGTTTCCAAAGTCAGCGTGGTAGGGCTGGGGATGGCGAGTCAGAAATCGGTTGCCGCGCGAATGTTTCGCGCCCTCGGCGACGCCGGTGTGAACATCCACATGATTACCACCAGCGAGATCAAAATTTCTGCTTTGGTGCCTCGTGATCAGGCGGCCACCGCGTTGCGTGCGGTGCACGAGGCGTTTGAACTGCATGAACGTCCGGCCGATGCCAAAACATGGGCGGCGATCCAAGCCGATTCCAGCCGCGAGGCGGACGTCGACGACGTTGTCGCGCGTTTGCAGAACGATGCCTTGGAGGCGCTGACCCTGACAGGTATCTCGATCGTGGAAGGGCAGGCCCGGGTGACGCTCGATGGTGTGCCCGATCAAGTCGGCGTCGCAGCGGACATGTTCGAAGAAATCGGTCGCGCCGGAATCTTTGTCGACATGATCATTCAGGGATACGACGGAGTCGACGGCAGCACGAGTGTCAGTTTTACTATCCATGACAACGACCTCGACGCAGGATTGAAGGTCGCCAAGTCGATCTGCGAAGCTCACTCGATGCGAGACGTTCGAGGGGCGGCCGGAATCACCAAGCTGAGCGTCAGCGGGATCGGGCTGCGAAGTCACACGCAAGTCGGAACGGTCCTGTTCGAACAACTCGCCGACGCAAAGATCAATGTCGAAATGATCGCAACGAGCGAGTTGCAAGTGAACGTCGTGATCGATTCGAAGCGTGGTGACGATGCGAAGAAGTGTCTGCAAGCAGCTTTCGCAGACGCGCTCGGTTAAGCCAATCACGTGATGCGGTGATCCCGGAAAACTCGCAATTTCGCCTACACGTAGGTCAGCCTCTCTGAGGCGGACACTCCATCACGCCCATCACGTCTTCTCGCCCGGCGTTGCCCTGACGTGTTCAGGGCCAACGCGATCATCCTGTCGCTACTACCGCGTCGTGCGTGTTGATCGACCGGCGGTCTTGAGTCCACCTTTGGGGCGAAGAACAAAGACCTTCGGATCATCGACCACGAACGACGTGCTCCAACGTTGACCGTCATCGGCACTGCAGACGTTGTAGAAGAACGTACGCAAGCGTTCGGCGCGATAACTGTAGGGGAACTGGCTGGTGATGTAGTCGTCTTCGGTGAGGTCATCCACACCGGGTGAGGCGTAGTAGTGAACCATGCCGTCCGGGGTGACGCTCATTCCAAGGGTCCACCAACCTGTTGTGGTGATTTGTGGGCCGCGGAAGTCGCCACCGTTTTTGTTGCTGCGGATGCGAAGGTAAGCGTAGTCATCGGCACGACGTGTTTCGTTTTTGCTTTCGAATTCGACAAACATGCCTGGCCAGTAGATCTCGTTGCCGAGCTCTTCCACTTTGCGTTTGAAGAAGCCCACTTCTTTCTCGATCATCGCGGTGGTTTCGAGAGCCAATCGGAAGCCGAAGTGTGGGCCGGAACGGTTTTCCCATTCCGCAACCGGTGGTAGGAAAACGCGAGTCGTTACGCTCGGGGCCTCCGAGATATCGATTCGTCGTTTGAGGCGATATTGCACGTTGCAGATGAAGTCATCCTGGTGCATCGTGCCGCTGGCGCGGCCGGGGATGCCGGTGAACTTACTGCGGAGCAACAAGGAACCATCGCTGCCGGGAAGTCCGCCCGGTGGCGTCGGAACGCGACGGACGATATCCGGGTGCCCGCGTTTGATCCCTTCGTACCAGCGACCGTTGGTGCTCTTGCCCATCGGTCCACGTTGGTTTTCGTCGATGTCTTCGGTGCTCTTGGGATTGTTGGGAATGTACTGCCAACTCGGATCTTCGAAGTCATCCGCGACGCCGATGATTTCACTGCCGGTTCCCGGGACGATCGGACGCTGTGCGTTTGCCGGATCGGCGAGGCCGGTGGACACGACGCACGAAAGGCAGGCGATGCTGAACGTTGCCAAGGTCGGTCGTTTCGCGACGCGATTGAGTTGGCTCGTTCGGGCCGTTTGCCCTGCAGGATTGGGCTGCCCGATGGTGAAGGTGGCAAAGAGCGTTTGCAACCGTTTGATGCGAATCATAATTCCGTCACTTCCGTTTCAAGATCGATGAAATGGACACGGCAGGATGGGGCGACCAACGTCGATACGCCCAATGTTCGTTCGCCAGTACTTCGGCGACGAAATTCTCCTTCCGTGACGGAGGCCCCCCTCCAACCGTATTAATCGGTACATTCCCTCTAAAACTCAATCCAAACAGACTGACATGCGACGAATTGCCAAGTTTGGCTGCGGAGAGCTTGGTGGGCGTGCTGTTACGCGGGCGTTGAAGACCAGCGTTCGGTGCGGGAGAAAGCTGCGGGAGAGAATGGATCGAGCGGTCGGGGGGCCAGGAAGCAATCAGCGGTCGCCCGGAATCGAAACGTAATCGGAATAACCGGCAAAATCCGCATCAATCCTCGTCGGAGGCGGTGATCTGTGCTGCATTGACACAAAAAGATGCAGGAATCCGCGAGCCCGGCTCAGAGCGGAACTATGATTCGTTGTGTCAAGGGAACGCTGAAGACAACATGACGGCCACACCAAGATAAAAAGCGTCCCCCCGTGCGAGGCGGGGTCGGCTCCTCGGAGTCGGCCTCGCCTTTTTTCGTTTTTCGCGGGAGTTGAGAGCCCGCCGAAACACGCGATCTTCCGCCGTCCCAGCCGATTTTCGTTGACGTCGGATGCCCTTTCGGTGAATAATAGGGGTTCTTATTGCAAGGCGACTGCGGTTGTCTCCGCTCTCTTCTCTCAACACAGGTGTGGCGTTGCGTTTGCACAACGAACTATCCAACCAAACCCGATACCCAGCCGCTGCCGATTCGTCATCGGACAAATCATCTCGGACGGGGATCACGCGGGTTGAGCATCGATCGGTACCGACGCCGCCGCATTTCGGTACGGCTCGGGTTGCGGCACAGACCGGCGTGGACGGTCGAGAACGCAGACGATGGGCGGTCAGGCTGTGGTTTGCGATGGCGGTGATGGCCGCGTTCTGGTGGATGCTCGCTGGTGTCGTCTCGGCCCAGCAATTCGACGCGATTAAATTGCCACCCGCGTTCGAAGCTTTCAAAGATCCGAAAAGAGCATCTCAGCTCGAACGGGCGGTCATGCAGCTCAAGACCGCGAAGGATCTGAGCAAAGTGGATTCTTCCGCTCCGGGAATGTCCAAGTTCTATCTCGAGCAATACATCCCGTGGAAGATCACCCAACGGGAGTCGCTTCCTGAACTCAGCGACATCGTCGAAGGACTGCTCAAGGACGTCGACGGGGCGCAGCGAATCGGTAGCGCGGGAACCCGAACCTTGTTGGCTGGCACCTTTGTTGGCATGAAAAAGGTTGCGGAGGGCAACTACCTACCGGCCGCTCGTATCAACGCGATCAACGCATTGGCCCGGCTGAATGAAAAGCCATTGGATATCGCTAACGGACGGCCGCCGTTGCCGCTGCGTTACAGCTATCCGATTTTGTTCAAACTCTACACCGACGAAAACGAGAGCGACGGGATTCGCGCCGCCGCTCTGCACGGAATTCACCACTACACGCGACTGGCATTCCCGGTCATGAAGCCGGATGAAAAGACGGCGTTGGTGACTGAGATGAACAATTTGCTCAACCAGGAAGTGCCTGGCTCGCGAGATCCGAAGGCTCACGCGTACCTGCAGCGTTTCGCGGTCGATATTCTGAACATCCTGCGTGCCCCCAACGACGCGACGTTGGGAACGCAGTTGATCAGTATCAGTACGTCGGAAGAGAAGCCTGACCTGATCGCACTTTACTCCGCATCCAAACTCGGCGGTTTTCAATCGG
The DNA here is from genome assembly GCF_000346505.1 of Aporhodopirellula sallentina SM41. GTDB lineage: Bacteria > Planctomycetota > Planctomycetia > Pirellulales > Pirellulaceae > Rhodopirellula > Rhodopirellula sallentina. The sequence continues at coordinate 60,548 of NZ_ANOH01000341.1, read as the reverse complement.
GGTTGGAAGGCAAAGTCGAAAATCCTGGCGAGGTGATGAAGCAGTGGTCGGCTCGTGCGTTCAACGCCGTGCAATCCGAACTCGATCGTTTTGCTGCACAAACTCGACCACGTCCGGCACAATCTCAACCGCCCAACCCGATCGATTTCCTGCGAAAGGCGGCACCTGAAAAACCCAAAGCCATCACTGCAACTCGCAAGGGACGTGCGCCGAGTGGCATGATGGGCGACCCAGGCATGGGAATGGGAATGGGACCCGATATGGACATGGAAATGGGCATGGAGATGGGCATGGGGATGGGCATGGGGCCTGATATGGACATGGGAATGGGGATGGACATGGGCTACGGAATGATGCAGACCATCGCCAATCCACAACCGCCCGAAGTCAACCTGTCCCGGCGGAAGATCGACTTCGTGTTGCAGCAATTGCTTCAAGGCGCGACGGGCTCTGCCCAAGGAACACCTGAGGAAAAGCCGAGCGGTTTGATGGCGGGAGTGCCCGAGAATCAACGTGCTGAAGTTCAAGCATGGGTGGATCGGATTCTCGAAGTTTCTGCCGTCGTGAACGATGAGCAACTCGATACGTTGGAAGAGTGGCTCGAGGCGTTGGACACGCAGCGTCCGGTTCTCGGTGATCTCGCCGGCATTGAGGTTGACTACGAGGAAGAGGACACGTCGATTCAGGAAAACCCTGTATTGCCGATGTTCCCCGGTTTTGGAAACGTGGGTGGAGGCGACGCCGATCAACCTGCCGACGGTGGACTTCCAGGGGCAGGTGGACTTCCTGCGGCCGGCGGTTTGCCGGGCCAGTAACCGCGGTGCGTTCACACGGTTTCGAAAACGCCCCTTCTTCAACGGCCGACGTTCTCCATTCGTCGGCGTGCGTGGTGGCGAGGATATGAACGCATCGGAAGATTGTTCGATGCCGCTTTGGAGTTGCCTGCGTGAACGTTTCCGCCGAGTTTGGTCGGATTCGTCTACCGATGTCGGAACCCTGATCGGGTGCAGCGGTGGGGCGGATAGCGTCGCATTGACCCGGTTGATCGTGGATCGATATCGGACTCGGTTTGCCGGAGCCGATCGAGTCCCGCCGCCGCTTGGTATCGCGCATTTCAATCATCGGTTGCGTGGCGAACAGTCCGATGCGGACGAGGCATTCGTACGCGAATTGGCAACCCGTTTGGACGTGACACTGCACGTCGGCCGAGCCGTCGGTGATGGTTCCTGCGATGCCGAAGCGGGCCTACGTCAGGATCGACTCGACTTCTTTGCGCGGACCGCCGCGGAAACGGGGTGCCGGTATGTCGCGCTGGCTCATACCTGCGACGACCAAGCCGAAACGGTGTTGCATCATCTGCTCCGGGGAACCGGCGCAGCGGGATTGCGAGGTATTCAGCCGGCGCGTCCGTTGGGAAGTGATTTTGTGATCCGCCGTCCGCTCTTGACGTTTCGCCGCCATGAACTGCGGGCCGGTTTGCAAGAAATCGGACAGACGTGGCGCGAAGACGCCAGCAACCAAGACATCCGCTACACACGCAATTGGATTAGGCACGAGGCGTTGCCCACGTTGCAATCGCGGTTCCCGCATGCGGTGGATGCGATCTCGCGTGCGGCCGAGAACCAGTGGCAAAGGGATGACCTGATGGGGCGGATGGCTCAGCAGTGGATCGACGCATTTGTCGTCGCGGATCTTGATGTTGACGAGCAAGTGGCAGATTCAGGTAGCGTCGAGCTGATTCGATTCGCACGGCCATCGGCGGTGTCGTGGGCAACAGCCACGAGGACGTTGCAACGTTGGCCGCATTCCGAGTCGCTCGCCAGGGAGATGCCGATTGTCGTCGCCGCCTGTCAGAAAATGTTTGCTGAGCGAAACTGGCCACGACGCGACATGAACCGCGAGCACTGGACGCGGCTGGCAAACGCGATCGTCTCGGACGACAACGCGGTCGGGGGAAGTCAGCAGGACGGACAACTTCCGCAAGGAAACGTCGCGGCGCAGGCTATCGATCGACGCGAGGTATCACTCGGTCATTGGCCGGGACATATCGAAGGTATACGCACGGCGCAGTTTGTAACGCTTCGATGGACTAGGAAACGTGACGACAACACTTGAAGGCGATCGGTTGTATCGATTGCGAGGGCACGTCCTCGACATGAGAACTCGCTGAGGATTCCGGTTCAAATCGTCGAAATAAGATAAAGCAACCTGCCCGCAACCCGGGCGTCTTCTTTCGAACGACTACGACCGACTCGATGACTGACACTCTCTCCATATCAACAGCCGAAGAACGCGGTTTGAGCAAGGCGGCGATTCTGTTGATGAGTCTGCCGACCAAGACGGCAGCCAAGGTGCTCGGGCAATTGCCGCCACGTTTGATCGAGTTGATCAGTATCAAGATCGCTCAGATCGATTCGGTCGGTGGCGATGAGCAAGAGGTGGTGATCGCGGAGTTCCTGACGAGCAAAGCGAGTTCCATCTATGCCAGTCCCGGTGGTCTCGAACGAGCGAAGGAACTGATCAAGGAGGCTCTCGGTCGAGACGCCGCGGAGTTGATCGGGAATCTGCAGCAGACGATCGAGGCGATGCCGTTCGGCTTCGTCAAAAAAGTGGACACGCAAACGTTGTTGCAGTTCATTGGCGATGAACATCCACAGACGATCGCGTTGTTGCTCAGCCATGTGCCTTCGACCTATGCAGCCGAAGTCATGGCGGGACTCGATGCGGAGAAGCAGCTCGAGGTGATTCGGCGAGTCGCCAATATCGGCCGGACGAGCCCCGCCGCCGTCGCCGAGCTCGAACGCGGTTTGGAAATGCGGTTGAGCAGCATGGTCAACCAGCAACAAAGCAACATGGGCGGTGTCGAGAGCGTTGCCGAGATTCTCAACGTGGTCGAACGGGCTGTCGAACGCACGATCATGGAATCACTCGGCCGCGAAGATCCCGAGTTGTCGGAAGAAATTCGTCGTTTGATGTTCGTCTTTGAAGATATCATCAAACTCGGCGATCGCGATATTCAGTCGCTGCTCAAGAACGTCGAGACCGCTCAGTGGGCGATGGCGCTCAAGGGTGCCAGTTCCGGGTTGCAGGAGAAGGTGCTCCGCAACATGAGTTCCCGAGCAGCCGAAAATCTCAAAGAAGAAATGGGCTACCTCGGCAGCGTTCGAATCAGCGAAGTCGAGTCGGTGCAACAGAAGATTGTCGACATCGTCCGGCATCTCGAAGACACCGGCGAAATCTCGAGACCATCGGGCGAAGCCGAAGAAGAATACGTCACCTAGATCGTATCCAAAAATGATGTAGGCAATGTTGCCAGGTTTGGGTTGCCAGAATTCGGTGGCGTGATTTCCGAAATCACCTGGATTCCGGTGGTTTGATTTCTGGCGAATGCAACTACGGGATTCGGGCACATCAATATTCGAAACGTTTTGACGTTTCCTGAACCCTTGGTTGCCCGACCCTCGAGAGTCATCGTTCTGCACAGACCCGTTTACGGCGTTCCGTATGCCTGCGTCAGAACGGGACGTCGTCGTTTTCGATCGCGTCTGGGATTGCTTTTTCGATTGGATACCGATCAAGGATGTTGGCGTACGCCGTGGCAGTACCCGGCGGTGGAGTTTCGGTCTCGGCAACGCCTTCTATTTCGTCGCACTCGAACAGTGTTAGTTGCGAGTCGTTTGTGTTCCGAGCAGCGCGTTTCGGTGGGATGAGTTTCTTCAGCGGAAGGGCTTCGGTCTTGTTCTTTTTCTTCGGTGCGAGCGACGCAAGTGATTTGAGAATTTCATTGTCGTATGTCGGGGCACCGTGTCGGTCGTATGCGATGGCTCCGGCTCGCTCGAGTTCTTTGAGCGCGGACATTCCATGATCGGGCGTCGGCCCGCGAGCTTTAACGACCGCATGAAGGCTGCGTTTGCGTTTGGGACGCGACTTGGCTCCGCGACCATTGAACGAACTCGCAATGCGGCTAGCGAGCACAGAGACCTCGGCAGTTGTGGGAGGTTTTACTGCGACCTGGGCCGAAGAGTCGATTCGCGTGGCCTCGAATCCGGTGCGAGTAAGCAAGTCGACGGCGTGTTCGAGGTCTTTGTCTTTGGAGGCGACTTCGAATATCGCGTCTTTGGGGAGTTCCGCGGACAGTCGACCGGCGATAAACGTCAATCCGAAGTCGGCCGAATTCTTTCCCGCCGGCATTGCCCAGATTTCGATCTTGCCTTCGGCGATCAAGAGGCCGAGAACCGACGCCATGCCGAGTGGAACTCGTGGTTCCTGACGACCATGAGAAGCGATGATCAAATCATATCGCTCTGCAGTCGTGGTAAGGTTGAGCACCTCATGAGGACAATTGTCCAAATCGATCAGCAGTACCCGCGTCCTGCCTGGAGCGACGTGTTTGTTTGTTGAATGCCTCACTGGCAAACCGCTGCGATGAAGTGAAGGTGCCGCCTGCAGAGGGGCCGACGCATGACGCATCGATCATAAGACCGCTGCGGTCGATCCTTCTCAGTCTAACGAATTGGTTGCCCGACTCAACGACCTTCACGTCTCATCGTTAGCTCGCGTTGGATTTCCTTCCCGACGAAAAACTGAGCAGGCACGAATGTATTGACGTCCAATGGAACGGTCAGGCGGACGGTGACGTCGTCGGTATCGTCGTCAATGACAGCGGGGGTGACGACGAGCGAAAAGTCTCGCAGCCCGATGGTGCTCAGAACACGTTCGGCTTCGGCTCGGACTTCCGCGTTCGTTCCGCCCGGTATGATTCCACGGCGAGCGCCCTCATACACCGCGTTATCGACCGTATGTCGAATCATCGCCACGCGGCAAAATTCAAACCCGGCAAAGAAGAACAGGAACAACAGCGGAGCGACCACTGCGAACTCAACGGCCACGGCACCGGTGCGATTGCTGCGGCGTGGTGCAACGCGTTCGATCCGGCGGACGGCATTGTTGTGATGGGGAGAGGTAATCAGAGGCATGTTGCAGTCCGGGGATTATGGTGCAATCCGGGTATTGATTTGATCAACGGCAGCGATGGGGTTACCGACAACTCCGAGCGAACCGAGGACGGGCTCGGATGTGGCGGCTCAATCCGTCAGAACGGTGCCGAGGGTCAATGCGATTTCGCGGTAGACTTCCTGCAGTTCTGCACCGGTCAACGCGTGGTAGTGTCGACCGCCACCGATGTCGGCGACCTCTCTCATGCGAGCGATGTCAGCACCGTTGCCAAACGTGATCGTGTGAATGGTGACTTTTTCGTCGGCGAGATCTTCGGCAACGATTCGAGGTTCGATGCCGCGGTTGTGTTGACCGTCGGTCATCACGATCATCGTTCTCTCGACAAACTCGGGCGGACGGCCGCGGCTCGCAATGTTTTGTCCGGCCTGCATTCCGCGCGAGATGCTCGTGAATCCACCGGTGCGAATCCGTCCCATTGCGGTGGTGATCTCGCCGAAGTCTTCGGTCAACTGGACGTCTTCGGAGGCACGGTCGTTGTACGATGCCAACCCGACCTGTTCCTCGACGGGAGTGGAACTGAGCAGATCGGTGAAGATCTGAATCGCGGCGGCTAGGTCAGCAAACTTTCGTCCCGACATCGAACCGCTGCGATCGATCACCAACGTGATGTCGCGTTCGATGTAAGTCGCCGTCGCGGTCATCGACGGTTCGAAGATATTGGTGCCTGTCACGTTTCCAAAGAGCAACGGGACGGCGCCGGAACGTGATCCCACGGTACGACGTCCGTTGACGCGAACCCCGTTGAGAGGTTCGCCACCGGTGGTGAACGCGTATTTGCCGTTTGCTTGTCGTTCGCTGCGTCCAAAATCGAAGTCACCGGGGGCGAGCAGCAGCGGATCGTTGTTGACCCGGTTGGCCGCTGCGATCTGTTGACCGCGGGCGATTGCCGCGTTGCGATCGAGTGTGTCGGCGAGCGTCGTTGCCGCTGCGTTGGCGGCCGCGTCGGAAGCAGTTCGCAGTTCGGCACGGGAGAGATGCATTTGTGCGATGTCAATCGAAAACGCCATCGTGACCAAAAACATGAACAGCATAATCGCGATCAGGATCAACATCGCCCCACGTCGTGGTTGCCCAGGACGTCTCGCGCCACCTGATCTTTTGTGTTTGCCGAGAGTTCTGCGAGTTTTCAGGTGTCCCTGCGGGCGGAATCGTTGGTCGTTCACGAGCGTTGCGGGGATGGAGGCCAAAGGATTCAAATTCATGTGAGTGATCTCCGCGCGAACAAGCGTGGGCGACTTTGTCGGATTGAAAGACAGTGTCGGGATTAAAAAGGGGCAAGCGTTATTGTTTGATCATCACGACGCGAGCGGTCAGCACGCGGTTGGCTACGAATTGGCCGATCAGCGGACTGTTCGGTGCGCTCGGTGCACTGACTTCGACGACCACCTCATCGCCACGATCGGTGTCGAGTGCTTCTCCGTTGGGGAATCGGATGTCGAACCCGTTGACCGCACGGCCTTCGAGAATCCGACGGGCCGACAACGTGCCATCGGCGGTGCTTTGTCCGTCCCGGATCGCAACGCGACTTGCTTCGTAGGCGGCAACATTCAACGTTTGCTTCAGGAAGATCATGCACGACGCTTCGATCGAACCGAAAACCAAAAGCATCAGGATGGGGAGGCAGACAGCGAACTCGACCGCCGCGGCGCCACGCCGGCTAAGACGTCGGCGGGAACCGCCACGGAGGCGAATGGATTCGTGTGGCAATCTGCGTTTGGCTCGGTGAATCATGTTTTCGTATTCGGCGGGCAATTTCGTGGGGCAGTGACGTTGTCCGTCTACTATTTCGCAGCGTTCGTCGCGTCGTTTTGTTCGGCGGAAAGGCCGGCGCGGTCGATCAAAGCGTTGAACCCGTCGGCGATTTCACGCCAGTAGTCGTTGTTGCGGAATTTCAAGTGGCGTACCGGTCGACCTTCCGCCGCGTTGTTGATTTCGGTCCGGAGTCGTGAGACCGGACCCGCGAATCGGTTGGTCAGTTTCAGCGTGTCGAGTATGAACGCGGGGAGTAGGGCTGTCGTGATCACGAAGAATGGCAAGAATCGACGGAAGCTATCGCCGACGGTTTGTTTCCAACTGACATCGGGCTGTTCGAAAAGTCCGACCCAGATCACCAACGCGATCGAGTTGCATGCGAAAAGGGCCATCCAATGCACGGCGATTTTCCAGACAACGCCGTACTGCACTTCGCGATCAATAACCGTTTGTGAACGTTTCTTGTTGGTCGGCTTGTTATTCGGTTCGGCTGACATTGCAGTGTGAATTTTGCGATATGAGTGAGAAGGTGAATCCGCGTGTCGAAAACGCAGTCAGCAAACGGCAAACTCTCCGCCGATGCCATCAACGCTAGGTCGCCCCCCTAATCGGAGAGGCAGTAAAGTCCGAAAACCGATCTGTCTGGGGTATCCCTACGTCAATGCGTGACGGTTGTGTCGGTTATCCGGATTGGCGCGAGGGCGGTGTCGGGGTGGCGAACGGGACGGTTCTCGGGCGGGGCGGATCTCAGGGCGGTGCTCGGCAGGATGGTTCCTGCGAGGGATATTGAATCGGTGATGGGGGTGGTAACTTAGGCAGTTCCGATGAAACTGACTCGAACCTTGACTGCTCCTCCGATTTGCAGGAATCGATTTCCCGATGGCGTTGAAACGAATTTCCGAGACCGTTACCGAAGAAACCGCGGGACGCACCGATGCGTTTGTTCGCCGTGTGTGTGAGACCTCGCACAGCCAGTCCAGAGGATTGGTTGATCGCGGGTGCGTTTGGATCGACGGTGAACTGTGTTCTGATTCGGCGAGGTCGCTCGAGCCCGGGGATTGCGTCGAAGTTCGGTTCGACCCGACGCAACGTTATCGAGAAAAGAAAGAGCGTCGGTGGGATGACCGAACATTCACAATCGCATACGAAGACGACCACGTGATCGTGGTCGACAAGGCGGCCGGTACGTTGACGGTCCCCACGGATCGTGGCGACCCAAATACATTGGTCGATCGCGTGTCGATCTATCTGAGTCACTCACGTGCCGAACGTGAGGCCTGTTTGGTCCATCGGCTCGATCGGGATGTCAGTGGATTGTTGATTTTCGGAAAACACCTCGCTGTCGCTGAGTTGCTCATCGAGCAGTTCAAGCAACAAAAGCCGGAGCGGATTTATTCCGCGATCGTGGCCGGAGAATTGCCTGATGACGAAGGCACTTTTCGGACGCATTTGGCAACGGGTAACAACCTCGAACGTTATGTGACGGCGCCCTCCAAACACAGCGAAGAGGCGATCACGCACTACCGTGTCCTGAAACGAATGGAGGACGCGACGTACGTCGAAGTTTCGCTGCCGACGGGCAAACGCAATCAAATTCGAGTGCAGTTCGCTCACGCTAACCATCCGATTTTAGGAGACAGAAAGTATGAGGCGAAACGAGCCGTGCATCCCCGGTGGATCCGACGAAGGATCGCGCTGCATGCGAGGTCATTGACGTTTCATCATCCGGTGACGGGCGAACAGAAAACGGTCGAATCACCTTTGCCGGCGGCCATGGAAAAGTTCCTACGTGGCAGCAAGAAGCGATAGCGCGGTTGGCCCCTCACAGCGAATCTATCACGGGACCGGTGTTATCCGTCCGCTCGGCACAATCGGAACCTTCGTGACCTATTCGACGCGAATGTTCAGTCCTGCCTTTGATTCGCGTATCTGTTCCCAAATACCTGTCCCATTGTTCAGCGTGGGGCAACGGATAGGTTGGCAAGTCTTTGCGGACCAGTGACCCGTCATCAACTAGATTACGTGGGAAAATAGAGGGCATGAACGCGTACGCTGGAATCATTAACGAATTGGAAACGCAACATCGAGAACCTGTTGCGTCACGCACAGGCAATTGCGTCTCCATGAAGCACTGCCGGGTCCTTTTGATTGAGGATGATCCGATGGATGCCTCAATCATTCAGCGATCGTTTCAAAAACAGGACAAGGCCAACATCTCGGTCGACCATGTCAGCAACATGGGGTCAGCGATCGATCAACTGCAGGCCAACAGCTACGACGTTGCCCTCGTCGATATCAACCTTCCCGATGCACGCGGCGCCGAATCGTTCGAGCAACTCCGAGCCTTGGACTCGTGCCTTCCCATCATTGTGTTGACCGGACAAGATGATGATGAACTCGCGATTCATGCGATTCAGTGTGGGGCACAAGACTACGTCGCCAAAGGACATTTCACGACCGCATCGCTGATCCGAGTTATTCGTTTTGCAATCGAGCGGCAACGCATGGTTCTTGGTTATCTCGCCGAGGCTGACAACGATCCGTTGACCGGGTTGTCCAATCGCCGGAATCTGCAACGACGTTATTCGCGTTTCCTCGCCGATACGCAAACGATGGGTCAGGCTCTGTTCGTGGCTCTGATCGATTTGGACCGTTTTAAAGAAATCAACGACACCTATGGCCACTGCGTTGGCGACGTGGTGTTGCAACGTTCGGCTCGGGTGTTGGTCGAGACCGCTTCGGATTCATCGTCGATTGTTCGTTTCGGCGGCGAAGAGTTCTCGGTGATGATGGTGGGTGACTCGTTAGCCGAGGCCCGAGAGCAGATCCAGACGATCCTCAAACGTTTGGAAGAAATGACGATGCAGATCGGCGACTACGAAATTCGAGTCACCGCGAGTGCGGGATTGGTGCAAGCCGGCAGCACTGAGAATTGGGAAGACGTTTTCAGCCGGTGCGACGAAATGCTCTACCGGGCAAAGGCGTCCGGTCGCAATCGCGTGGAAGCTATGTCAGAATTAGCCAGGACGTAGTCGCCGCGGATGAACGCGGAATTCGGTTGTATCTGCGATTGAAGATTCGCACGAGATCGTTGCAATGGCTCCTCCCCGTCGTCCTCAATTGACGAGTCCTGAACCCGGTTGGGTGATCGAAATCACCGACGATCAAAGTCGCACGTTGGTCAACGTGGAAACGGATGTGTCGTATCACAGTCGATGTGGTGCGGCGGCGGAGTGCGACCACGTGTATCGATACAACGGTGGCTTTTCGCAAGAAGACCGTGACGCGTCAACGAGGCGGCGGCCGCGCACGATTCTCGAGATCGGGTTGGGTACCGGGCTCTCGATGCTTCGCACGTTGGACCACGCCGTTTCGCGTGACTGCCCGCTGCGATACATCAGTGTCGAGGTTGCTCCGTTAAAGACCGAAACGCTCCGGCAACTCGATCTCGGAAGAGGTCTGGGGCATCCGGAGTTGGTTGAAGAGTATCTGCGCTGGTACGAGCAGCACATCGAGCCGCTGCGAACGGTCGACGATGTCGGGGTTGCTCAACAAGAGCGTGGCTTGCGCGAGCAACAGCCTCTGACGCGAGTAAGTTGGACGCCGTCGGCGAACCGACGTGTCGAGATCACCGTTGGGAACGCGGTCGATTTTTTGCCTTGCGAAGATGTACTCGTCGACACGGTTTACCTCGATGCGTTTGATGCCAAGACGAGTCCAGAGTTATGGACGGTCGGGTTCCTGCGGGCGCTCGCGGAAAAAACTCGGCCCGGTGGTCGACTGGTGACCTACTGCGTTGCGTCCGAGATTCGGCGACGGATGGAGTCCGCCGGTTTTACGGTGCAGCGTGTTCCGGGGCCTCCCGGTGGTAAGCGGGAAGTGATGATCGCGTCACGCGTGGTGGTCGATTGATGTGTTTCGGTGGCGGATCGCGCCGACCGAAAGATTAAGCCCCGGTGTTAAGCGCGAGGATGAAACTCGCGATGGACGCGTTGCAGTCGGCTGTGTTCGACGTGGGTGTAGATTTGTGTCGTTTGAATGCTCGCGTGACCGAGCATCTCTTGAACTTGCCGCAGATCCGCACCGCCGGCGAGTAGGTGGGTCGCAAAACTGTGGCGTAAAGAGTGGGGGCTGATTTCGGAAAGGATACCGGCGCGATCGGCGTATCGTTTGACCAGTCGCCATAGCTGCACGCGATCGAGAGGGCGGCCGCCTCGGGAGAGAAACAACTCGTCGCAAAGGCTCGGGCCTCTCGCTGCCAAAATGCCGCGGGCGTGTGAGAGATACAATTCGATCGCTGCGATGGCTCGACCGCCGATCGGCACCATCCGTTGTTTGTCACCTTTTCCATGGCAGCGGAGGTGCTTTTCCGAAAGCGACAGGTCGCGGACCCGCAGCGAGCAAACTTCCGAGGCACGGCATCCCGTCGCGTAAAGAACCTCGAGCAGTGCCCGATCGCGTTCCCAAAACTGATCGCTCTTCTTTACCGCCGACAAGAACGCGTCGACTTCCGACGGGGATAGGACCCCGGGCATTCGCTGCCAGGACTTTTGCGTCGCGAGCAGTTCGGCGGGGTTTTCGGTCGCGATGCCTTCGAGTTGTAGGTATTTGTAAAACGTGCGAACGGCGACGATGTTGCGAGAGATCGACGCGGGGGCGAGTTCCCGATCGTGTAAAAATCCGATGAAATCCGATAGTTCGCTCACCTTCATCGTTTCCGGCTTGCGTCCGTCGAGCCATTTGACGAACTGCATCATGTCGCGGCGATACGCGTCGACGGTGTTCTTGGCGAGGTGGCACTCTCGCTTCAGATAAACCAGGAAATCCGCACAAATCGAATCGCTCGCGTCGACTTTCTTCGGAGCGGGTGCTCCGTTTTGCAACATCTGCAACTTGGTCAGTCGTTTTGCCATGCGAAATTTCCCGTCGCCGGTTGTTTGGTCGTGGGGCCGTGAGGACGTGGGGGCTGCGGTAACTCGTGGGCCTGGACGCCCGTGTCCCGTGTTAGCAAATCACTCGATTGGTTACCATGCGATTCTTATCGACGATTGTCCCTCTCGGATTGATTTTGATGAACGTTTTGGTTGTTGGTGGAGCCGGATATATCGGTTCGCATGCGGTCGCACGGTTACTCGCCGAAGGTCACCGCGTCGTTGTTTTTGATAATCTTTCCCGCGGTCACGCGCAGTCGGTGCCGGCGGAAACGTTTGTCAAAGGTGACCTGACCGATTCCGCATTGGTCGAGAAAACGCTGCATGAGAACGAAATCGACGTCGTGATGCATTTTGCGGCGTTCGCCGAAGTCGGTGAATCGGTTCGCGAACCCGCGATTTACTATCAAAACAACGTGGTCGCGACGTTGGCGTTGCTCGAGGCGATGCGTCAGATAGACGTTAAGAAAATCGTCTTCAGCAGCACGACGGCGACGTACGGCCAGCCGGAAAAAATGCCGATCGCGGAGACGACGCCGCAAAATCCGATCAACCCCTACGGCTTCACCAAGCTGGTCATCGAACGGGCGTTGGCCGATTACGCGAAAGCCTACGGGTTTGGTTATGCGGCGTTGCGCTACTTCAATGCCGCCGGTGCGAAACCGAGCGGCGAGATCGGTGAACATCACGACCCTGAGTCACACCTGATTCCGATCGTGCTGCAAGTCGCGCTCGGCCAGCGGGAAAGTATCACGATCTTTGGCGACGATTATCCAACCCCGGATGGAACGTGTATCCGCGATTACATCCACGTTGAGGATCTCGCCGACGCGCACCTGCGGGCGCTCGAGCGGCTAAAACCCGGCGAGGGAATTTGCGTGAACCTTGGGACCGGAAAAGGAATCAGCGTTCGCGAAATCGTCGACGCCTGTCGCGAAGTAACCGGTCATTCGATTCCCGCCGTCATTGGCGAAAGACGACCGGGCGACCCGGCGGAGTTGGTCGCTGATGCGAGGCTCGCCGAGAAGGTATTGGACTGGAAAGCAAAATACACCAACGTCAAAGACGTCGTCGCTACCGCGTGGCGTTGGCATCAATCCCATCCGCACGGTTATGAGACCTGAGGCGTTCCATTTCAGAACGCTCTCGTATTCCGACGTGGCTTGGTTTTCGGGTAGGCGGTAGTGATCTTGTGAAAGATCCTGATGCATGAGGATCTTTCACAAGATCCACTACCCAACATCTGAGCCGGACATGCGGCCAACTACTCTTTCTTCTTTCGCTTCGGTTGGTTCGTGTTGTTGTTGGCCGGGATGGGGCTTTCGTAGCCTTCGTACATTTCGGGTTTGATCCCGAGAGCATGGGTTTGGTTGCCGTACGTGTTGGGTTGAAACGGGCCGACGAAATCGATGTTCAGGTCGGGCGTTATTGCCGCTTCTTGACCGATCGCCCAGAAGATGCCGTTGATCATCAGGCGACGGTATCCATCGTTGGTGAGGTCTTCCGGTGTGCCGTAGAGTGAAGTGAAGACGCGGAAGTCTTTGCCGTCGGCCGATTGGTAGGTGCGTGTCCATTCGGATGGTTGAGGGGGAAGGCTTTCAACGATGGGCGAGTCCGGCGTCATGCCCTCGAGCGGTTGTGCCATCGTTAGGATTTGTCCGTCGATCGGTTTGCCAACATACGCACCGGCTTGAACCCAAACGTCCTTGACGCCTTGGACGATCGGGTGATCTCGCATTGCATCAAGGACTGTGATTCGTGTGCTCTGACGATGATTGCGTCCGTAGTGTCCGACCCAAGTTTGGCCGAGTACTTGATGGCCGAAACCGAGTTTGTAGTCGGCTGCTTCGCTCTTGAATGAGTACTTCTCGTACGGTTGACCTTTGGGAATTTGAAACGCGTGCGTTGACGTTCGCATGCCGACGACCGGCCCGCCACGTTGCAGGTAATCGTCGAAGTGTTTCATCTGATCAGCAGGAAGGTTTTGGAAACGCAGAAAGACAACGGCCAAATCTGCCGTTTGGAGTGCTTCCATCCCAGGTATGTTCGACGGAGTGCCCGCGACGATCTCGCCCGATTTTGGGTCGATATTGAATAGGACCGTGCACTTGAATCCGTGGTGTTTCGCCAAAATCCGCGCTAGTGCCGGCAACGACTCCTCGGACCGGTATTCGTGATCACCGGCCAAGAAAACAATGTGTTTCCCCTTTCCAACGCCTTGTTCACCTTCGAATACCAACGGTGCGGCGAACGACGGTGTGCACTGAAACAAGCAGGCGACGAGAAGGATTGTTTTGATAGAGGGCATGATTGTTGTTTTTCAAATGGGGAAGTGTTTTCTGGCAATGTGGCGTGAACCAAAAGTCTTATCACCGATCAGAAAACTTTTTTCAATGGATGCGCCGGCGGCGCTCGCTGCGGTAGCGTCGTATCAACCTTGGCGAACGCCAAATGGCTGATGGGGTCTCAGAAAGACTGCTGCCATTTTCAAAGGAATGGAGTTGGAACGAGACAGTTTAACTGCAACTCGATGTGGTGTTAGCCCGTCGTGGTTGTTCGCGACTGTAGTCGTTCCGGATTGTAATCGTGTCCACCGTGCTTCGTTGATTGTGGTGGCCTGTCTCTGCGGAAGCCAGTCGCTACAAAAGCCAGTCGCTGCCAAAACCAGTCGGCTGTGGCGGCCAGTTTGCTGCGTGAATCAGCCGAGATCGTGGATTGCCGACGCAACGGTGTCTTTTGTGATGCCTTGCACGTGCACGGTTTTGACGCGTGAGGTGAGCCCCGCGGTGATTTCAACACTCGATTTACTCGTGCCGAGCCATTTCGCGATGGATGCTTCGACGGCGGAGTTCGCTTTGCCGTTTTCCGGTGGAGCGGCCACGGCGACCTTGAGTGCTCCGTCGTGTTCCCCGCCGATGGATGGTTTTTTGGCTTTCGGGGTGACACGAACCGGGAAGACGCATCCGTCTTTTGTTTCTCTGATTTCAATCATGATGTTCGGGGGTTCACTCGTGATTACTGTCCTCGGTTCTGCAAACCGAGGATGTTTTTACCTCGTAAGGTTTTGGCCCTCAGATTGCGTTTTCGCCATCCGATGGGCGAGTCTGCAGCAGACGCAGTGCGTTGAAGATTACCAGCAGCGACGCGCCGGTGTCGGCGGCAATCGCGGCCCACAGCGATGCGTATCCGAGAAAGGTCATGACGACAAATAGGAATTTGATCCCGAGCGCGAACGTGATGTTTTGGCGAATGATCGAGAGTGTTCGCAGAGAATGGTCGCGGAGCCACGGTATCAAATCGAGATCGTCGGTCATCAAAGTAATGTCTGCGGTCTCGATTGCGGCGTCACTGCCGGATCCGCCCATCGCGATACCCAGGGTTGCGATCGCGAGAGCGGGCGCGTCATTCACTCCGTCGCCGATCATCGCAACGTTGCCGTATTCTTCGACCATCAATCCGACGACTTCGACTTTGTCTTCGGGCAACAATTGAGAGTGGACGTCGTCGATGCCCGCCGCGTCGGCGACTCGCTGTGCCGCGGAATCATGGTCACCGGTCAGCATCGACACGTGTTGAATGCCGGAGGAGCGGAGTTTTGAAACGACGTCTTTCGCGTTTTTGCGGATTGGGTCTCGCAGCAGGATGACGCCGAGAACGTCTTCGCCGCGTCCGAGAATCACAACGCTGTGATCGCGATACTCGGGAGTATCGATTCGCTGTGTAATTTGTTGGCAGCCGGCTGTTTGGTCGTGCATCAGTCGCCGTGATCCCATCCAGTAAGACCGACCGTCGATCGACGCCATCGTGCCTTTGCCCGGGATCGCGGTTACGTCCGCTGCGGACTGGGGTTGGACCTGTTGTTTTTTGGCGTAGTCGACAATCGCGAGCGAAAGTGGATGGCTACTTTGGGATGCGATTGCCGCGGCGAGCGATAGGAATTCGTCTTGATCGAGTTGAGTCGATCCAGGCTGTTGTTCGGGGAGGACAACGTCGGCAACAGAGGGGGCGCCGTGAGTCAATGTGCCGGTCTTGTCGAACGCGATCGCATCCAGGTTCGCGGGTAGCTCGATAAATACACCGCCTTTGATGAGAACGCCATGTCGGGCCGCCGACGTCAGTGCCGAGATAACACTCACCGGCGTGCTGATTACCAACGCACAAGGGCAGGCGATGACCAGCAGTACGAGAGAGCGATAGATCCAACTTTCCCACGAGGCGGCGAGCAGCAGTGGCGGGACCAGCATCACGAGCAAGGCGGAGATGAATACGATCGGCGTGTAAATCGCGGCGAACTTTTCCACCCACTGTTCCGACGCGGCGCGTTTGGATCCCGCCTCGCTGACCATTCGAATGATCCGGGCGAGTGTGGAGTCATCGGCGGTTTTCGTCGTTTGGATCGTCAAAACGCCGTCGCCGTTGATGGTGCCCGCGTAAACGGTGTCACCCACAATTTTCTCGTCCGGGATACTCTCTCCGGTGATCGGTGACTGATCGATGTCGCTCGTACCCGATTTCACGATCCCGTCGAGCGGAACTTTGTCACCCGGTCGGATCTGCACTGTCGATCCGATGGGAACTTCGTCGGGTGAGACTTCATGAACGTGTCCGCATTCGGCGAGCACCCTTGCGGTCGGAGGCGTCCACTGCATCAGGGAACTGATCGCGCGGCGGGCTCTTCCGATGCTCCAGGATTCCAGTAAGAGAGACAGGGAGAACAAAAACGCGACCGTGGCGGCTTCGACCCATTCGCCGATTGCGATCGCACCGACCACGGCGACGCACATGAGCAGGTTCATGTCGGGGCGAAGTGAACGGAGTGACCGCCAGGCCTTCGGAAGTACGAGAATCAACCCTGCGACGATACCGACGATGAACGTCGTCGCCGCGGGCAAAGAAATGCCATGCAGTGACGAGTCGATGAGCAATCCATCATCCGGCATCGTGTGCGCTTCGCCGCGTTGCAGTAACCATCCGAGCAAACCGCAGATACCGCTGACCACAGTGAGGATGGTGCGTCGATGTTTTTGCCAGGACGACTGCGTGTTTTCATCGGGCGACGATTCAACCCAAGGTTCGTAGCGCAGGCCGGTGCGTTGGATCGCGGCGTCGATTTGTTCGCTGGAGAACGTTGTGTCGTTGAGATCGACGGTGAGTTTTGCTCGGAGAAGATCAAACGTTAGGCGTGATTCGTCGTTGAGCAACGGCAACAGTTCTCGCTTGAGCAACGAGACTTCTTCGGCACAGTCGAGACCGTGGATTTTGCGTTGCAACGGGGCACGAGATGGCATGTGCGGTCTTGGGGATGTCGAGCCGAAACATTCTTTAGGATGGATTGCCGAGTGGTCAGGATAACCGATACGATTGATGCCTGTAGATACCGGGGCGTTTCGCCCCTCGGGGGATTCGATCTTCCCGGTTTGTTCACCGACCTCCTGTAGAAGTTTCTTAAATGACCACAGCCGCTGAAGACAAACTGGTGCGGATTGATGCCGATGGTGCGATCGAACGATTTCTCGATTTGACAGCGATTCCGGGGCGAAGCGGTGAGGAAGCGGGAGTGGCCGACGCGATCGTCAAAATGTTGATCGATGCGGGAGCCGAGTCTGATTGGATTGTCCGCGATGATGCTCATCAGCGAACACGCATACAAGGAAACTGCGGCAACCTGATTGTGAGTTTGCCGGGAAATGCTTCGCTGCCACGTACTTTATTGTCGGCTCACATGGACACGGTCCCGATTTGCGTCGGCGCGAAGCCGGTGATGAAGGAAGATTCGGAGTTGGGGCGAGTCGTCGTTGCGGAAGGTGATACGGGGCTAGGTGGTGACGATCGATCGGGGTGTGCGGTCATCTTGACTGCCGTGCTTGAAAGACTGCGTTATCTGAAAGAGCATCCCGATGCGGATTTGCCTCCCGCGGTGGTTTGTTTTTTGATCCAGGAGGAAGTGGGGCTCGAGGGGGCGCGGCATCTCGACCCGGCAAAGATTGGCGAGGTGGATCAAGCGCTCAACTTTGACGGCGGAACGTTGGATAAAATTCGTCACGGTGCGATCGGTGGAGAACGCATGCAGGCCACGGTTCATGGGTTTGCGTCGCATGCCGGCGTGGCTCCTGAGAAAGGGGTCAGCGCGATTGCGATTGCCGCCAAAGCGATTGCGGCATTGCACGACGCGGGATTGCACGGATTGATCGAACGCGATGGCAAACGGGGAACTTCCAATGTCGGAGTATTCCACGGCGGCGAGGCAACCAACGTGGTGACGCCGGAGGTTAAACTGAAGATCGAAGCGCGAAGTCATGACGCGGCGTTTCGCAGTTGGATCGTTTCGGAAATCAAGAATGCGTTGGAGAAGGCCGCTGCCGAGGTGACCGACGTCAGCGGTCGGTGCGGTCGGATCGAGTTCAGCAGCCATGTCGACTACGAAGCGTTCGCGTTGGATTTGGAGCACCCGTCCGTTGCGGGGGCACGTCAGTGGATTTCGCTGCTCGGGCGAGATCCGGTTTGTGAAGTTGCCAACGGCGGGCTCGATGCGAACTGGTTGTACATCCACGGGATCGAAGCCGTTACACTTGGATGCGGGCAGGCAGCGATTCATACCGCCGATGAACACTTGTTGGTTGATGAGTATCTCGACGCGTGCCGTTTGGCCGCGTCAATCCTGATGGCGAAATAAGCTGCACCGGTACTAGGTTCCGCGTCTGCTGAACCTTATAATAACTTCACGAAAAACCCGCCCCGTAACTAGCATTTTGGCCGTTGTCGTTTGTCTGAGTCTTGGCATCCCGGAGTGAATGTCTCGGAGTTGACCCATGTGGGGATGCGTCGGGCAAACAATCAAGATTCGTACTCGGTCATGGTTGCCGAGTCGGCCGAGCGTTTTGAGCGCCGCGGGCATTTGTTCGTCGTCGCCGACGGGATGGGGGCTCACGCGGCGGGGGAACTCGCGTCGAAGATCGCGTGCGAACAAATCGCGATGCGATACATCAGTTCGCAAAAAACGGACAAGGGGCAGGCTCTCGGTGAAGCCGTCCATCAGGCGAACACGGCCATCTATGATCGCGGGCAGAGCAATCCCGAATTTCACAACATGGGCACAACGGCGAGTTCGTTGGTGTTGTCCCGTGGGCAGGGATATGTCGCCCAGGTGGGTGACTCTCGAATCTACCGTTTGCGAAAAGGTGTGTTGGAGCAACTGACCTTCGACCACTCGTTGGTTTGGGAAATGCACGCGAGCGGCCAGATCCCCAGTGACAGCCCGCTCGGGAAATCGATTCCCAAAAATGTGATCACTCGATCGCTAGGGCCGGGCGCCCATGTGATGGTGGACATCGAAGGTCCGTTTGATCTGAAGCTCGGTGACCGTTTTCTGTTGTGCAGTGACGGTTTGACCGGATTGGTCGACGACGAAGACCTTGGCGTGCTGATGGACAGTTTGCCGATCGATAAGTTGACGCCGGTTCTCGTGGACTTGGCGAACCTGCGCGGTGGGCCTGACAACATTACGGTCATCGTTGTCGATATCACCAGTGATCAAATGGTGAAAAAGAAGAAGCCTGCTGCCGACAACGGGCAGGGTGGTTTTCAGTGGAATCGTCAGCATTCGTCGAGTGCCCTGTTGGCCGCGACGACGATTTGCTGGATCGGTGCGGCCGGATTCGCTGCGGCTGCTTACTGGGGCGGATCCAAATGGGCCGGGTCGGCGATCGCGGCTTTCATTCTCGGCGCGATCGCTCTAGCCGTGTGGGCGAGCGGGATCTTGGCGACGGATGATCATCGCCGGGCGCTCAACGCGAGGCGGCGAAACAAATCGGCATCGCGAAGTCCCGTGCAGGGAAGCTATGAATCAGGTTTGGAGGAGTCGGTTCTCGCCACGGGAAGCGGACCTTATCGACGATATGATGTGAACCAGCATCAAACCGTTTGTGTTCGTTTGGCGGGCGTCGTTTCTGAAATGAAGCAGACGTTCGACCAAAACCACTGGATGCTCGATTGGAGCGAGGTTCAGGATTTGCAAGACAAATCCAATGCGGCCCAGAACGCGGGGCAGTGGAAGGTTGCGATCGGTCATCAGTGTGACGCTGTGATCGCCGCCATGAACGTGCTGCGTCAGCATCAAGATGACTCGGCGAGCGATACCGCGGTCGATCTTTAGTAGTTGATCGCGTTTAGTCGCGATTGGATGGGCTTTTCGCTTGGCCGTTCTCGCGTAGTGGGTCTTGTTAAAGATTCTGCTGAATGAGGATCTTTAACAAGATCCACTACCGCTGGCGTGGAAAGCAAACCGCGTTGGAATGCTTCGCGAGATCGGCTACGTCAAATCTGAAAACGTGCTACGGACGTCGCTTCTTTTTCCGAGTCATCGGGTTGAGGCTGCGTCGGACTTCGGTTGGCTCTTCGTCCTCTTTCGCTTCGAGGACTGCGGCGGCGGTCGGTACCGGTTCAAAGCCTTCGATGGAATCGCGAACGAGTTCCTTGTTGATGCGTTGTTCGATGCTCGTCAAAGTATCGCCTTCGCCGGGAACCACGAACGTGAACGCGACACCGTCGCGGCCCATCCGTCCGGTTCGTCCGACACGGTGGACGTAATCGTCGCAGTCTTGCGGGACGTCGAAGTTAACGATGTGCGAAATCGTGGTGATGTCGATCCCGCGGCCGACCACGTCGGTGGCAATCAGCAGTTTGAGT
Organism: Aporhodopirellula sallentina SM41; assembly: GCF_000346505.1. Lineage (GTDB taxonomy): Bacteria > Planctomycetota > Planctomycetia > Pirellulales > Pirellulaceae > Rhodopirellula > Rhodopirellula sallentina. The sequence continues at coordinate 40,164 of NZ_ANOH01000341.1, read as the reverse complement.
TTGCGGTCGCGTAGGTTTTGCAGAACGCGGTCACGTTCGCGTTGTTGCAAGTCACCATGGATGCACCCACATGCTCCGTGATAGGTGCGAGAAAGACGCCGATGCAGTCGATCGGTACCCCGTTTGGTGCGGCAGAAAATAATTGCCTGTTCGGGATCTTCTCGTTCGAGAAGTTGTTCGAGCAGTTCGACCTTTCGATCGTTTGCGACGGTGAAGTAACGCTGTTCAATCGTGTCGACAGCCATCTCATTGCGACAGCAATCGATCACGACCGGTTCGGACATGTAGCTCTCGGCGAGGCGTCGCACGACCGGCGGGAGGGTTGCCGAGAGTAGCAGCGTTTGTCGGTTGCGAGGGCATTTGCGTAGGATTCTCTCGATTTGCGGTCGGAAACCGATATCGAGCATCCGGTCGGCTTCGTCGAGAACGACGCACCATGTTTTGTGCAGTCGCAGGGTGCCGCGCTGCAGGTGGTCGTGAATCCGACCCGGGGTTCCGACTACCAATTGGACGCCGTTTTCGAGTTGGCGCAATTGGCGGTTCATGTTTTTTCCGCCCGACAGCACCGCGATTTCGGTGGGTACACCGTGGGCGAGACGTGCGGCTTCGCCGGCGACCTGGTCTGCCAATTCCCGGGTGGGAACGACAACGACCGCCTGCGGGTCGCGGCATTCTTCCAGAGAATCGAGTTGTTCGAGGATCGGAATCGAGAACGCGGCGGTCTTGCCGGTGCCCGTCCGGGCTTGTCCGATCACGTCGGTTCCGTCGAGTGCGTACGGAATCAGCGACGCCTGGATGGGCGACGGTTTGGTAAAGCCCGCTTTTGCAATCGCTCTCCGCATGACGGGAGAGAGGTCTAACTCGTCAAAAGATTCCATGTCGGGGGGAAGGACGACGGGTCCCACCGATTCCAACAGGGCGATTGTATCTTCAGGTTCTTCGAAGCGAGAGGCGCGACCGCCCCCGCTCTTCCGGTTGTTTCGGTGACTTCTTGAGTAGCTCATGTGGAAAGTTTATCGTGTCGCTTCGGTTTGCAACACTAGCCCGTGTCGTTGGCGGGGAGTGCATTGCCAATTTTTAATGGTTTTTGACGGCAAGATCGCGCAGCTTGGGGGAGCCGACGGGCACTTCCTTGATGAACTCCCCCTATTTTCTCAATAACCACCTCCATCAACGATAACGACTATGTTCCGTCTCGCCGCATGTTGGTCTCCCGTCTGCCTGTCGGTCGGGGTGATCACGTTGGGATTTCTCTTTGGCGGGTGTGAGGTGGTCGGACAAAGCGAGAGCGATACCGTGGCGAAGAATTTGAACGTGCCGTTGCCGACGATTGGCGGGGCTCAGTTGTGGACCGACCTGGAAAACCGCTCCGGATACCGTTTGCAACGCAACGCGTTATCGGGGCACTGCCGGGTACTCGATCCGAGCAATATTCGCCGCGGGTGGGGCACCGAAACGGAAGCGATGGAGCTGCTCGACAATCTGTGTGCCGACGTTCCGGAGCCTTCCGCAAAACCGACCGTGGTATTGATCCACGGTTTGATGCGGACCGACTCGTCGATGAAATCGCTCGAAAAAGCACTGCGTGCGGACGGGTATGACCAGGTCATTCGATTCGGATACGCGAGCACGCGATCGGGGCTCGCAGAGTCGGCGGCCGCGCTGCGCCGCGTGCTCGAAGGGCAACATCCCGAGACCGAGTTCTGTTTTGTCGGCCACAGCATGGGCAACATCGTGACGCGTCATTTGATCGGTGATTTGCAACGCGACGGTGACCCCGCGAATCTGTTGCCGCGTTGCCGGGCGATGGTGATGGTTGGGGCCGCCCAATCACGGCGCCGTGATCGCGAAACGGCTCGCGGCGACAGGGATTTTTGGTTTGGTCGCCGGTCCCGGCGCGATGGAGCTCGGAACCGGATGGGAGGACGTCGAGTCGAAACTCGCGACGCCGCCGTTTCCTTTCGCGATCGTTGCCGGCAAAGTTGGAGCCCGGGCCGATTCGCAATCCGCTCGTCGAGGGAGACAGTGACTTCGTCGTTGGGCTCGAGGAAGCGAAGCTCGATGGTGCCTTGGAGACGCACGAGGTGCCGGTGTTGCACTCGTTCCTAATGAATGACACGGACTGTCAGAAGTGGACCATCGATTTTCTCGACTCGCACGCTGTCCGTTAATCGCTGCGAAACGGCGTCGTGGTCGAAGGCTTATCCGCGCAATCAGTTTTCGGCGGCGAATCGGCGACGCAGGAAGTCACCGGTCAGTGACTCTTGGCACTGCGCGACGGTTTCGGGCGGGCCTTCGGCGATGATGCGTCCGCCTTCGGTTCCACCCTTGGGGCCGAGATCGATGAGCCAATCGCATGCGGCGAGAAGATCAGTGTGGTGTTCGATCACCAGCACTGTATTGCCTTGGTCCACGAGCCGGTCGAGAACATCGAGCAATCGTTGGACGTCAGAGAAGTGCAGCCCGGTCGTTGGTTCGTCGAGCAGGTAGAGCGTCTGACCGGTGCCCGGTCGTGCCAATTCGGTGGCGAGTTTGATTCGTTGGGCCTCGCCGCCGCTGAGCGTGGTGCTCGATTGACCGAGCGTGACGTAACCGAGTCCGACGTCATAGAGTGACGAAAGAAGCGTGTGAACCTTTGGAACGTTTTCGAAAAACTCCAATGCGGCTTCGATCGTCATGTCGAGCACGTCGGCGATGGTCGCGCCTTTGAACCGGACCTGCAGCGTTTGCCGATTAAAACGTTTGCCGCCACACCGCGAGCATTCAATCAGCAGGTCGCTGAGGAAATTCATTTCGATCCGCTCGAATCCGTTCCCTTTGCACAAGTCGCAGCGGCCGGCGGGTGAGTTGAAACTGAAACGTGAGGCGGAAAAGCCGAGCGTTTTGGACGCGCGGGTGGATGCGAACACGTTGCGAATCGGATCGAGCACGCCCGCGTAGGTGGCTGGGCACGAACGGGTGGTTCGTCCGATGGGTGACTGGTCGATGGCGATGAGTTTGTCGAGTTTGTCGGCGCCGGTGAGTTTGGTGTGCGGCCCTGCCGGTTTGCTGACCAATCCGAGGTGCGAGGCGACGGCGGGATAAAGCGTGTCAACAATGAGCGAGCTCTTCCCGCTGCCCGATACGCCGCTGATCCCGACGAGTAGACCGAGTGGTACCTTCGCGGTCACGTTGTCGAGGTTGTGCAGGCGAGCACCTCGCAGAGTCAACCATTCGTTGCGCCGGGGTTGTCTGCGTTCGCGGTCGAGTTGGATGGCGTGTTCGCCGGAAAGGAAGCGACCGGTTGGGCTGTGTTGGTCATCGGCGACCTCATCGGGGGTGCCTTGGCTGACGAGGTGTCCGCCGTGGACTCCAGCGCCGGGGCCGATATCGATCAGGTGGTCGGCGGCTCGCATCGTGTCCTCGTCGTGTTCGACGATGACGATCGTGTTGCCTTGCCCCTTGAGTTCATTGATCGCACCGAGCAACCGATCATGATCGGCGGGGTGAAGCCCAATAGATGGTTCATCGAGGACATAACAAACGCTGACCAAACCGCTGCCGATGCAGGTCGCCAAACGAATCCGTTGCAGTTCACCGCCACTGAGGGTGTCGGCGGAGCGATCGAGCGAGAGATAGTCGACTCCCACGCGTCGTAGGAAATCGATCCGCCGGACGACTTCGTCTTGGATCGGCGCGGCGACGCGTTGTTGAAGTGCCGATAGCGAATCGGTGATGTTTTGGATCCAGGTCTGCGAATCGACCAACGGCATCGAAACCACCGAAGCGATCGATTCGTCTTGGATTTTCACCGCGAGGGCTTCCGGGCGCAGTCGCCCGCCGTCGCAGTCCGGGCATGTACGCAGCGTCGTCGGTTCATCACGGGAGGCTTTTTTACGGCCTCTCGTCGCCGAGCTTTTACGGCCTGGTCGACTTTTGCGAGATTTGGAGTTATTCGAGTCCTCGACCACGCCGAGTCCGTCGCAGGTCGGACAGGCACCGTAGGGGCTGTTAAAGCTGAATGTTCGTGGTTCGAGTTCTTCGAAGCTGGCACCGCACTCGATGCACGCCATCGCGGTACTGAACAGTTTCGATTCGGGCTCGCCAGCGGGCGGTTCGATCAGGGCGGAAACGAGTCCGTCGGAGAGTCGGATGGCCAAACGCGTGGACTCGTCGAGCCGCGAATCGACGCCTTTCTTGAGGACGATTCGGTCCACGACGGCTTCGATCGTGTGGTTTTTTCGTATCGCGAGCGGCGGCACATCTTCGAGCAGATAGACCTCGCCATCGACGCGGGCGCGTACCAGTCCCTGCGATGCGATCTTCTCAAAAACATCGCTGTGCGCCCCCTTTCGACCACGCACCATCGGGCTCATCAGTGTCAGTTTGGTGCGCTGTGGATAGGCAGCGATCGATTGGACGATCGCGTCCGGCGTTTGTGTCGAGATCGTGCTGCCACAATGCGTGCAGTGCGGGGTGCCGACGCGTGCGTAGAGCAATCGCAGGTAATCGTAAATTTCAGTGACCGTTGCGACCGTGCTGCGTGCCGATTGCGTGCCGCTTTTTTGATCGATCGATAGCGTCGGTGCGAGGCCGTCGATCAGGTCCACGTCCGGTCGTGGGATCGCGTCGAGGTATTGCCGCGCGTAGGTCGACAGCGTGTCGATGTATTGGCGTTGGCCTTCGGCAAAGAGCGTGTCGAAGGCGAGCGAACTTTTCCCGCTGCCGGATACACCCGTGATCACGGTGAGCGAATCTCGAGGGATATCCACGTCGAGATTTTTGAGGTTGTGAACGCGTGCACCGCGGATGCGAATCGGTGGGCTCAAACGGATCGGCTCGAAAGTGGGACGGACGACTAACGCAGCAGCTCGAGAAGGGTCGCGCTCATGGTGAACCCGTTGAGGACGAAGTGCACCACGATCGATGGCACCAGCGAGCCGGTTTGGCGGTAGAGGTATCCTAGACCCAAGGAAAGGAAGAACAGCGGGATCGGAGCGAGCCCTTGTCCCCAGTGCATGACGGCAAACAGGATGCTCGCAACGACGATCGGCCAGATAGCCGTCGGCGTCCAGTCTGATCGGGTGGAGAAGTCTGCGGCCAGTTCGGCCGGAGTCGGTTGCTCGCTCAGCGGTGTGCCTGCAACTTCGGCCGGCCGTGGCGACGCGTAGGGATCGGTTGCGATCGGTTCGGATGGAACTGTTTCAGCGGCGATCGGTTCGGCGGGAATCGTATGCGTGTTGGCGAGCGGCGTGCCCAGCGGGGAGCTCGTCAGTTCGACGCGGGCGGGGCCGGTGGTTTCACCGTCTGCTTCGGTAGTTGCGTTTGACATCGAAGCGTTCGGTAACGCGATTGCCCAACGCCTCGTGTCGTGCATGGCGTCCGCGATCCGTTGCAGGCCGCCTTGCAGGATGCCTCGGAACCAGAACTCTTCCACGATCGGCGTCACGATTGCGGTCGTGAAGAACAACGCAGCGAAAACGGCGAAGTCCGGCGAGGAATCGGGGCCGTCCGGTTTGAGTGCTTCCAGAACCGGGTGCGAGTATTTCTGCAGGACCGAAACCAACCCCATCAGTAACATCGTCGGCGGAAGGATCAGCCATGCGGATTTGAATCCGAGTGTCACGTCGCCTTTTTCGGGCAACCAACCGATTTTGGGGCGTTCGTGTCGCACCGACCCAGTGATCTGTTCACCGGTGTGGGGGCGAATGCGAGGTCGAAACGCGAGCGCGAGCCACATCGTGACAATCGTTGCGGTCACCATCGATGCGGAACTGAGCAAGAGCTGCAGCACGGAAATTTCGGGAGCACCCGCGGTTGCCTCTTCCGCATCCCCATCACCGGCATCTGCCTGCGTGACGTCATCGGAATTGATGACGTTGTCGGCCGTGATCGTGGGTTCCGCCGTCGCCGGAATGTCGGCCGATGTGTACTGCTGAGCGAGTTGGTTGTACTGCAGGTTGGCGACGATCAGGACGGCAAAGAAGAACAGGAAGTAGAGCGGGTTCCAGTACGGACGGGCCCGAGGACGCTCGGGGAGCAACGCACCTTCGCCGAAGAAACGAACGCGGCGGCGCAGCAACGAGATCCACTTGATGAGCGAGGTCGTAAAAGCAAAAAGGATCAGGAGTGAGATTCCGGTCAGCAACCACTCGTATCCGGAGAGTTCCGCGACTTCGATAGCGGCGGTTGCATCAGGTGCCATCGCCTCGGTGGAGGCGTCGGGCGAGGTCACAGGGTTTTGCATGAGACTCAGGTTCGATCCGAGAGCGAGTCAGCCGTCGTCTCGTCCTGGCGAGGTGCCGGGGGTGACGAGACGGCCGGTTCGTCGGGTGCCGATTCGGACGCAATCGCATCAGCGGCAGTGGTTGGAGTCGCGGCGGCTTGGGTCAGCGTTTGCGGGGAGGACTGCATCACGCGAGCGGCGATGAGTGTGTAGTCGACGCCGGAATAAACGGTGATGAAGATCGCGCCCCAGAGAAGCACCTGAGTCGCGATGCTCAGCCAAGCCGGAACCGGAAGGATCACAAATGTAAGCAACGCGGCAACGACGGCGGCGCACTGAACCACCATTTTCCATTTGCCGAGCCAACTCGCCGAGAAGTCGCCGCCGGCCCCTTCGATAATTCCACGAAGGCTAGTCACCAGCAGTTCGCGGGCGACAACCACGGTTGCCATCCAAGACTTTACCGGACTGTCGTCGACTTCCACCAACGCGATGAACGAACCGCAGATGATGATCTTGTCGACAAAGGGGTCAAAGATACGGCCGAGTTTGGTGACCTGGCCGTACTTTCGTGCCCAGTAACCGTCCATCCAATCCGTCGAAACGGCGATCAAGAAAACGACCAACGCGGGCCATGTCTCTCGCATCGGGATCAAGACAACCACCGCGATCGCCAACGCGAATCGCACTGTCGTCAGTGCGTTCGGCACGTTGTAGATCGAGGGACTCGGCATGGAAGTGTCCGTGGCGAAAGGAGTGGGAACAGCCGGGAAGGGGCGATGCGATTGTTGGCGACGACTCGCAATGCCAGCGTCGCCAAACGGTATCGAACACCTGATTGACGATAACTTATCCCACCGCTCGGCTCTCGCCAACCGAGCGTCACTCCTTGCCCCGGCTACCTATCTCCGCCGGCGCTCTGTTTTTTGTCCGCTGAGGCTCTGTTTTTTGTCCGCCGAGGCTCTATTTTTTGGCGTGAGCAAGCGCCATCAGGCAGTATGCGGTCACCAGTTGGCGGTCACCTTCCATCCAACGGTCACTTTCGCGGTTCACCCACGATCCGTCTTCTTGTTGAGACGCTTCGAGGGTGTTCACCAAATCGGCTCGCCAATCGTGTGTTTCGCCGCCCTCGACATCGACCACTTCGAGGCCGGCAACGTCCAACGCCTTGGCAAAGGTGTGGTAGTAGTAGAACAGCCCCTGTGCTCCCATCCCCGGGTTCTTATCGAGCGAATAGTTTTCGCGGATAAAACCGAGTGCCGCTTTGACGCGAGGGTCGTCCGGCGTCAGGCCTGCGTAGATCATGCTTTTCAAACCCGCGTAGGTCATCGAGCCGTAACTGCGGAGTCCGCCGTTGGGTTCTTCGCCGGCTTTGCTTTGACCGCCTGCTGCGGGGGTGTAGTAGAAGCCGCCGTCGCCGATTTTTTCGCCATGGGCGGTGTCATTTCCGACGTCGGTGCCTTCCGGTGGGGCGAGATTTTGCGTGCGAGCGACGAACTTCAACGCTTTTTGAATCGCCTCATCGTCGGCGTCGTTGCCCAATTCATGGAGAGCCTCGATCAGGAACGAGGTGTTCGAAAGGTCTGGTCGCGAGTGGCTGCCGTAGCCGGCGCCTCCGTAGGCGGTGTCATCCGGCGAGACGCCTTCTCCGGCATCCCACTGGATCTCTTTCAAGAACATTTCTGCCCGGCGAAGAATACTGTCGTACTTTTCTGCCCCGTCGTCGGAGGCATTCTTCGCGGCCACGAGGGCGAGAACGGAGGACGATGTCTCGTAATTGCGATACAGGGATCCGGTTTCGTAGATCCCACCATCGGGCTGGATCTTCGATTTGAGAAACTCCAGCGATTTCTTGACGACCGGATCATTGACCGCCGCGGCGGGGCGGTGCTCCAAGATGGCACGGACGCAAAGCCCCGTCACCGCGGCTCCGGTTTCCCCGCTGAAGGCCCCGTTTTCGGTTTGGCCGCGGGTCCGCAGGAACTCGATGCCTCGGTCGACCATTTGATCGATCCGGTAGTCCAGGTTCTCGGGAGCTGCCGTTTTTCCGGCCGACTCCGCACGTACGAGGGTGATCGGGGCGAGTGATGCCGCACAGACAACCACGGCCAAAGTTGGGGTGGTCATTCCGCGAAAAATGCGAGTCATCATGGGGGATTGGTTCTCCACAGCGTTCAAGTTTTTGTTTGAGAAACGGGGAATCGGTTGCCGGGGCCACGCGAGTCAACGAGGCGGCTCTTTCGGGACGTCAGCGAGATTCGCTTTGGGATCGCTCACGTCGAAATGGGCACTCGCATATTGTCAGTCGTTGAGAATGCTATCGATGAGTGTAGCGAGATGTTCGTTAGCCGGGCGGTTTTGCGTCGGGTTCGATCGCCTCGAAGGCCGGTCGGCCGCGCTGGCGCCACGCCTGCCTGGCGTTGTGCCGGGGGATGGACGCAATTCTCGTTCCTTTCGTGCAGAGAATGCGAAGGTTACCCCTAGAACAGATCGTTCGTCGACGCGATACTCAGTGAAACAATTCGCCCCTCGCCGAATCCGTGTGAACTCGTTCGAAATGCGGCCAATCGCGAGGGTGCCTTCCGCCATGAAGACATTGTCTATGACCCATTCAAATCAAGCTTCCAAACCGGCAAAACTCGCTCTCCAGGATGGCACGGTCTACGCAGGCCGCTCCCTCGGTGCCACCGGAGAAGTGGCCGGAGAGGTGGTCTTCAACACGTCGATGACGGGGTACCAGGAGATCCTGACGGATCCGAGTTACTGTGGTCAAATCGTCACGATGACCTATCCCGAAATTGGAAATTACGGCGTGAACTCGATCGACGTCGAGCGCCACCAGACCTCGCTGGCGGGATTCGTCATCCGCAACGAAAGCCGAATCCACAGTAACTATCGGTCCGAAGGGGCCCTCGCTGAGTACCTCGCGAAAAACAACGTGATGGGACTGATGGGCATCGACACCCGCGCCCTCGTTCGCCGGATCCGCAGCGAAGGAGCGATGCAGGGAGTCCTCTCGACCGACGATCTCGATGACGAGTCGCTGGTCGCGAAAGCCAAAGCGGCACCGAGCCTCGTCGGACGCGATATGGTCCAACAGGTCATGCCGGCCCAACAAGAGAAGTGGACCAACGAACTCGACGAATGGACCGCGGTGGAAGTTGCTCGCGGAGCAACAATTGTCACCAACGCCGACGACCTCGACGACTCGGATCGTCCTCACGTCGTTTGCATGGACTTTGGGATGAAATGGAACATTCCGCGGCATCTGCGTTCGCGCGGCAACCGCGTCACGATCGTCCCAGGGAACACTTCGGCGGACGACATCCTGCGTCTCGAGCCGACCGGTGTGTTTCTCTCCAACGGACCTGGCGACCCCGAGCCGCTGACGTACGCGCACGAGTCGATCTCGAATCTGATCGGCAAGGTTCCGGTGTTCGGTATTTGCCTCGGGCACCAACTGCTCTCACTCGCCTGTGGGGCGAAGACGTTCAAACTGAAGTTCGGCCACCGTGGTGCGAATCAACCGGTGATCAACGTCAAAACGGAGAAGGTCGAGATCACGACCCAGAACCATGGGTTCGCGGTCGATGACAAAGACCTGCCGGATTGCCTCGAGGTGACCCACCGTCACTTAAACGACGATACGATCGCCGGGGTGCGTCACCGAGACGCGGACGCGTTTGCGGTGCAGTATCACCCGGAGGCCGCCGCCGGTCCCCACGACAGCCACTACCTGTTCCAACAGTTTCAAGAGAGCCTGTCCGCCGCACAGCCGGCCGGCTAGCCGATGTCGGACGCGGTCCGCTGCACGGGAGCGTTGACGGTGTAGATGTTTTTCGACTCCGTCATTAGCCGCCCGATCTTCGAACCTAGCGATTCGAACCTAGCGATTCAGACCAAGCGTTCGAACCAAGCAACTGCCACCAGCCCGCGGATCATTCCAATGATCCATCCCATGCGGGCTGGCGTTGGGCCGGTTTTCTGAGGCCGCGAGTGGTCTTCTCAAAACGGCAGCTACGCTGCTAAAAGCGTCAAACGCTCATCAGGCGTTTGATTTGTTCATCGTCGACCATTCCTTCCCATCTCTTTTTCTCTCGACCTCGACCTATGGCCCCAAAGACAGCGATCAGCCCAACCCGTGCGGTGGATTATCCCGAGTGGTATCAGCAGGTGATTCGTGCGGCCGATTTGGCCGAAAATTCGCCGGTCCGCGGGTGCATGGTGATCAAACCATGGGGCTATCAGCTTTGGGAGAACGTCCAGCGAGCCTTGGATGACATGTTCAAGGCGACCGGTCACCAGAATGCGTACTTCCCGCTGTTCATCCCGATGAGCTACCTCGAAAAGGAAGCCGAGCACGTCGAGGGATTCGCCAAGGAGTGCGCCGTCGTCACTCACCACCGGCTCGAGCCCGATCCCGAAGGCGGATTGCGACCGGCGGGCAAACTCGAAGAACCGTTGATCGTTCGCCCAACGAGCGAAACGATTATCGGTGCGACGTACGCGAAGTGGGTGCAGAGCTATCGCGACCTCCCGATCCTCGTCAACCAATGGGCCAACGTGGTTCGGTGGGAGATGCGGACACGGATGTTCTTGCGAACCGCCGAGTTCCTGTGGCAGGAAGGTCACACCGTTCACGCGACTGCGGAAGAGGCGATCGCGGAAACGGAGCAAATGGTGGATGTCTATCGTGACTTCGCCCAGGATTGGATGGCGATGCCGGTCATCGTCGGCAGCAAGACGCCGAAGGAGCGATTCCCCGGTGCGGTCGAAACCTTGTCGATCGAAGCGATGATGCAGGACCGCAAAGCATTGCAGGCGGGGACGAGTCACTTCCTCGGGCAGAATTTTGCCAAGGCGCAAGAGATCAAATTCCAAAGCGAAACCGGAGGCATCGAATACGCGTGGACGACGTCGTGGGGCGTCAGCACCCGGTTGATCGGAGCACTGATCATGACCCATAGCGATGACGACGGGCTCGTGTTGCCACCGCGATTGGCACCTTCGCATGTCGTGATCCAACCGATCTACAAAGACGACTCGCGCGCCGAAGTGATGGAGTACGTCAATTCGCTTCGCGATGAAATCGCGGCGCAGACTTTTAACGGCGCACCCATCCGTGTGATCATCGATGACCGGGACATCCGCGGTGGCGAGAAGAAGTGGTATCACGTCAAACGTGGCGTCCCGATTCGATTGGAAATCGGACCGAAGGATATTGCCAAGAACAGTGTCTTCTGCGGGATTCGTAACCAACCGAAGAGTTTTGGGATCTCGCGTGAGGAACTCGTGCAAACGATCTCAACCAAACTCGACACGCTGCAAAACGAACTGTTTGCCGCCGCCTTGAAGCTTCGCGAAGACAACACGGTTAGCATCAAGAGCGAGGCCGAGTTCCGAGACTTCTTCGCGACGAAGGACGAAGACGGAATCCACGGTGGTTTTGCGAATTGCTACTTTGCCGACGAAGACGCACTCGATCCGCTGCTGAAAGAGTTGAAAGTGACGATTCGTTGCGTCCCACGCGAAGGGAACGACGAACCGGGAACGTGCTTCTTCACCGGCAAACCCGCCGAGAAAATCGGCGTCTTCGCCAAGGCGTACTAAAGCATTCTGGATGATGATGTGGCCGGGGTCGCCAGACTTCGGTGGCCTGAATTCCGGCGAATCCAGCAACCATGATCGGCCCGTCAAATTTCAAAACTCGCTACGAACTCATCCGAAAAACTCGGTAGACCGATCGTTCCTGGTTACCCTATGGAACCCTCGGCTATTGCCGATCGGCTGATGAGTTCTCGGGGAGGTTCCACGACCTAGCCGGCTATTTCTTTTTCCGTTTGGTTCTCAGCAAGTCAAACAACCCGCACACCCACGCCATGCCCATTGGCAATGCGAACGTCACTCCGTGCCGCACGTAGAGACTGACGCGGTCATCGATTTGAGGTGTAGCGACGATGGTGCCCGCCGCGTCGAGAGGCAGCTTTTCGACGATTCGTCCGCTGCTGTCGATCCACGCCGTCGGGCCTCCGTTGGCTGCGGATAAGATCGGTCGCCGGCATCCAATCGCGACCAATTGAGCGCACCGGAGATGGTGCTCAACAACCGATGAGTGATCGAACCAAGCGTCATTGGTCAGCGTCACGATCACGTCCGGAATTCGCTCGGGCGTCTTTTGCCATAGCGTCCGCATGTGGTTAACGGAAACCCTTTCGACGGCCGTTTCAATGCAAAGGTTAGGGAGAACGTCCAACGATCCGACTTCGAACACCGCAGGGCCGACTCCCGCATCGAGTCCGAGCCCCGGGGGAACCATGTCTTTTGCGATGGGAATCGATTTAATCAGCGGGATGTATTCGCCGAACATGACGAGGTGGTTCTTCGCGTAGGTGTTCGCGACATTGCCGTCCGGACCGATATGAATCACTCCGCTGAATTGTTTCGCGGTTTCGCCATACCGGATCAATCCACATCCACCGATGATCGACGGCGACCGTGATGTGTCACCACCGTTCAACGCGGAGATGAGGTCTACCGAACGACGATTGAATTCGAGTTGCGACTGCGCGATGATTTCACGCATCTTTCGGTCGTCCATGCCGGCGTCTCGCATGTGTGGCGGGACGGTCAGGTTTTCTTCGGCGATGTTCCATGGTTGCCCACCGGACAGCATCGACTCTGGCCAAATGACCGCGTCGATCGTTTTCTCGCTGGCGCGAACCGCCGTGATGGATTGGCGGGCATACGCCGAAAAGATGTCCACTTCGCGTTGGAAATCTTGTTGGTATTCGGTCTGTTCGTCCCGGCCCACCAGCAAAAATGTGGTGTCTGACGGTTTGGTCGGATAATCGAGTGCACGCGACCCGTATGCGTACGTCAGCCCGAGGGCGATGACGGCGATCGGTACCGAAGTGATGTAGCCGTTGCACGCGAGAGGCCACCGAGATGAGGTGACCGGCTCACTGTCGCTCGACATTGGATCAGACGACTCGGCAGCCTGATCAAAGTCTTCCGTTGATGCGGGGTTGGAAGCGCGAGTCGAGTTTCGAAAGACGACGTCGGCAACGGCGACATTGACCAGCACGATCAGGAAGCTAACCCCGTACGTGCCAAAGCAGTCTGCGATCTGTAGCAAGATTCCCGACGGCATCCCGGCGAGTGAATGTCCGAGCATCAAAACCGAGATGCCGGTGGCGAAATAGTTTCGAACGAGCTCGCCTCCCACCCAAAGGATCGCGGCGACAATCGAAAACGGAACAGAGCGAATTGCGTTGGATGCAGCGGACGTTGAGCCGGGTGCCCCCGTCGTGATCCGTCGCAACATTGCCACAAACAGCAATGGATAGACCGACAGGTAGGCGGCAAACACGATCAACGGAACGATCATCAGCGGGTGTGCGTGTCGCAAACCCTGCAGCGAGATGAAGTAGAACGCGAAGAACGAAACGTACACCGCCGACTTCCATCCCGGCAAATTCGTGCGGCCGATCTGCAAGATTCCAACGAGACCGATGAAGCACAACGGCCAAAGGTTGGTCGACGGGCCGCACAGAGACAGCAGTACTACCGATGCGATCGCGGCGAGCCACGTCGTTTTCTTTGACGATTTCCATACCGACGGTTTCATTACGGCACATCCATGTGGACAAAGTGAGTCGTATCGTGGTGCCCGGGAAAGTCGCGAGGGTCATCGTCCACGTGCGGACTCGCGTTGCGATTTTTTCCGGGATTCAATGGGGCGGGATCGATTGAGCCTGCATTTCGCAGACACGAGAAAACATCCGAGAGCTTATTGGCCTGTCGGCGTTCGTCGCGGCTGCTACTCGGCAACCATGGCGAATGCCCAACGTCGAATCAGTCTGCCGAGATTCTCGGATCGGTACTTAGAGTAACCGATCCGGGCCGGTTGTTTCATCCCGTCGATACCGAAGTCGGGATCGGGTTGCGAAAGAGCGATGATTCCTGGTGCTCGTCGCTTTTTCGGTAGAGCAACGACGGCTTTCTAATCCGCAGGCAATAGAAGGTGGGCTCGCAACCGAGTTTCGATCCGTTGATCGGAAATGTATTCCAGGAAGTCATGGTCGGTTCCGACCGCTCGAGATGCGTTAAACTGGTCCACGCGGTAGGTGTGATCGGGCAACCGGCTGAGTCCACAGACACCGGTGTAGCCGAGTGCTGGGTTCTTACCGCCGAACCGCGTGAATTTGAAAAGGTTCAAATAACGATCGCGATTGTTGTAAACCAGAAACAGCCGGTTGATCTGGCTGTAGGCCTGGGCTCGAGTTCCGATCAGACAGTTGTTGCGGATAGCGGGCACCACCAAAGTCAGGTTGATCCGCTGCGACACACCACTGAACGCGGGCGGGGCATTGGAAAGGTGGTAGCCGTCGATCCGTCCGCCACCCATCAAATGCAACGCGCCGAGCGAAACGCGGCCGCCGTAGCTGTATCCCACGACGGATAGCGGGGTGGGTGGAGCGACGCTTTGAAGGAATCTCGCGAAGTGGAACGCGTGTTGATCGGCTTTGGATGCTTTGGTCTTTACGTCGCGAATGGGCCCCGGAATCGCATCGGATGGCCACGTCCAAATGACAAAACGCAGCGACGGTGCATCGCGCCACGGGAAGATCGTTTGATCGTAGGTTTGGAGCCCTCGTCGGATCGCTTTGTCGAGGGGCCATCGATTCCCGTGGACGAAAACGACAATCGGGCGATTCATCCCGGTCGGATCCGGACCGAGAAGACTGTGTACGGATTCGGTTTTCCAGTGCGAGCCGTTGACGCGTTTCTTGACGTCGAGACTTTCGATACTCGCATGGCGGGAGCACAGATGCCGGCTGCTGATCAACCAAATCTCGTCGCTCGCCCGTTTATCGAACGCGGAGTTGGGTAACGCCTGAAGTCGCTGTTCGATGACCTCGTCGGGCAGCCCGGTAGGGACTGCCGGTTCGATCGTGGAGGACGGAATCCCTCGCTCTAATACCACCGGTCCCGATACGGAAGGATTCCCGTAAAGGACATTCTGCCCGTGGCTCGCGTTGGTCTGAGCAAGACCGCAAATCGCGAGGATGAATCCGAACAGACGATACGATGGCATAAAAGAACTCGCGAGACATTGAAAGACGCCGCGTAATCTTACGCCGGAAAGCAGGCCCGGGAGGGGTGAATTTTTAGCGAATATTCAGTTGTTGGTCGCCATCGAGTTGGGCGGTGCCGATTGCCGGTTTGGCAGAAGGGCGGTTACCACAGGCGGAATTCGATCGACCCGGAAAGGGCGACCGCGTCGTCGGTACCGATCTGGCCTGCTTCCCAAGTAGTCATGTCGTTGAGGTAGTCGATGCCGGCGATGAAACGCATCGGGATGCGAAAGTGGTCGCAGTCGGCTTTCACGTCGAGTCCCCACGTTGTCGTGACCTCCGAGACGGTATCGCTGTTCACGCCATCGTCATAGCTGCCATCGAAGTCGTAGATCCCGAGGGTCAGGTCGATCCAGATCGGTTGGCGACCGAACGTCGTTTCCCACCCGCCGCGGATTTTCGCTCCGGTGTAATCATTGGTGATTCTTCGGTGTCCCCAGTCGCGGTCCCATTCCATTTGGCTGAAACCCGTCCCGGCCGACAATTCACCGATTTTGAATGACCACGTGTCACGCAGCAAGAATTCGTATCCGAACATCTCAACTGAATTGGTGACCCCATATTCGACACCCGCCTCGACGCTGGTCAGGTACCCGTCAAAGCGATGGTGGCCCGACAGTTCGAGCAGCGTGCCGACCGAATCACCCGAGTCGCTCGCACCCCCGGCCTCCGTCAATTCCGGCAGCAACGGGGCCCACAAACCAACGCTGCCTTCGATCACGGATCCTTGCACAGCGTAGGCCGGGCAAGCGCCGAGTCCGGCGATCGCTGTCGCCAATAGGATTGCGAACGCGATCGGATTGCGTGTCACTCGAGATGACCAAGGAATGACAGCAAACGAGTGATTGGGATGAGTAGGCATTGGTGACGGCCGTATGATCGCGGTCGAAGAGTCTGTGTTCTTCGTCGGATCGGCCCGTCAGCTAATCGGTCTGCAGGCAATTCGGCGTAACTCGAACGGAGGTCTCTCCGTCGAGTCGGACTGTTTCCCAAAATTACCTAGCTTCCCGTCGGCAACGCCCTTCCGTTCCGTTTTCGGTTGTTTGCTAGCATGTTATCAGTCGCAAAATAACGCGCGGCAAACGTCCGATATGCGACCGCGGAGACGAAACCGCTACGCGTCTCTGGGGCGATCCGAGAGCAGGTCGAGCAGTTGCCGATCACCTTCTGATTCGTCGCTACCTGATTCACCGCCGTTCGCGGAAAAGTCATCGGCGAAGATCTCGTCAACGGAATCGGACGCAATGGAGGAGAACGCGAAGTCCGTTGCTGTCGCTTTCGTGGGAGCAGCGATTGCCCCCACCGCGATCGCCTCGGCAATCGTTTCGAACTCGTCGGGCTGGCTCGCAGCCATCGACGTGTTGGCCGGAGACGTTGCCGGTGCGGGTGGTACGGGGTCGCCCTGGATCGGTTCGCTGCCTACAGAATCTCGATTGTTGAGGTAGTTGATGACTCGCAAAGCGTCTAACGCCGTGATGCGTTGATCGCCCGACACGTCATAAAAACTATCGCCGCTGACGGCCGACGAGTCGACGGAGACGCCATCGCCGGCCGAGTTGAGTTGGTTGATGATTTGCAACGCATCCGTTTCGGAAACCGCACCGTTTCCATTGACGTCCTGCGGGAACAAGACGTTCGTCCAGGGCATCGACGCGCCGAGCCCCGCGGGATACGTGATGTTGAACGTTCGCGTGGTTAGGCGTGGTAGAAAGATCAACGCATAGGGTTCGCCTTGGGTCAGCGGAGTCGACGCCAGACCGGTGGAAGTGTATTGGCCGATGATCTCTTGGTCTTTGTCGATGAGCAGGACGGCTTCGCTGATCTGGTCGACGTTCGAAGCGGTCACCTGCAGGTTTTGTGAGGCCGTGGCGCGGAAGACGATGCCGCTGGCTTGGTTGTTTCCGGCGATGGTGAGCGGATTCGAGACCGCAGCGGGATCGAGTCGTGGGACGGTTGTCCAGTCGACTCCATCATCGTCAAAAATGGTTAACCGAAAATCGGTTGTCGAGCCTTGAATCGCACCGGACGCACCGAGCAAAGAGACCGTCACCGCTTCGGTGGTTTCGTCAGCCGTGTCATCGGTAACCTCGATCGTGATGGTCGCGGTTCGTTGATTCGCCGCGAAAACGAACTCAGTCGAAGAAAGCTCCACGTCCGAGGTGGCGGCCCCCGACATCGACACCGGAATGGTGATCGAGCTGGCGGACGTCTTCGACAACGTCGCGGTGACCTGCAGCGAACCGACGCCCTCGGTGACGACAGTGGATTGGGTGGTGATGTTGACGGTCGGTCGTGAGTCTCCGGTCACTTGCCAACCGATGTCATCGAGAACCGCAAAGTCGAGTGCCGAGAACAAGTCCGGTGTGTTGATGCTCGCCGTCATGATCGTCGATTGTTCGTTTTCGACCGACTGAGCGATATGTTCGCCGTTGAGCGGCACGCTCCCCGAACCCACGTAGGCGGCGTTGGTTTTAGGACCGTTGAAACGACCGCCACTGACCCGAGTGATGAACGAGTCGGCTACACCATGTCCGAGAATGTGGGCGAGTTCGTGTTGTACAAAGGTAACGAAACGAAGTTGATTTTCTTCGAGCGGTTCGTCGTCAAAATTCCATGCGTTGACGGTCTCACTTCGCGTGTCGAAGCTGATAGAACCCACAAAGGGGGCAAAGTCGTTTGCACCCACGCCCATTGTTGTTCCTTCACCGCGCGTCAGTAGCGTCGATCCGAACGCATCGCACTGCGCCTGCGTGCCGGTGGCGCAGTTGTAGCTGAATGGCGTGTTCACACCGTCGGCGTGTGCACGTGTTTTTAGTTGTGCTGATGCATCGAGACTCTGCAGATTGCGTGACCCAACGAAAACGACAATTTCATTCGCGGCAACTGAGAACCCATTGGGGACCTTCGTGTTCGCGCCGTTTGACGGGTTGGTGTAGTGCGCCTGCCACGAGTAGTTCGAATTGGATGCCGGGATCGCTGCGAGCGTATCGCTCAATCGATCGGTTAAGTATTGCCCGGCTTCTTCGAGCAAGGCTTTTCGTTCGGGGTGGTTGTTGAAGAAGCCCGTGTCATGTCGGTAGTCGAACCGGAAATGAACAGTGCTGGTGTCTTCGCCCTCGGCGGCTCGCTCAACGCTCTGAGCGATTTCAGCGGCCGGTGACGCGACATCGCCCGCGAGCAACTCGCGTTTCTCTAATCGCTCGAGCCGAACGAAGCGTTGGGGCCATTGGCTCATCCGGGAAGTTCTTCGTGGCTTGCGTAGCATAGAGAGGTCTCGAAAAGCGATCGATAAGCGGCTGGAGAGTTTGAAATCTCGCTCGTCCTCTCGCGTGTCGGCGAGCACGAGCAAGTGAAATCAAACGCAACTGATGTACCGTACTCGAAATGGACGGTTGACCATCAGACATAAAATCGCAGCCATCCCCTCGCAAGGTAAGTGGACGTGTGTTTACATTTGGTTTTTCAAGCTACGCTGAAGGGGACGGTCAACTCAGGTTCAACGGGTTGTAATCCGATAGGTCGGTGACTTTAATGTCCGCTGGTTTTTCGTCCACGTGACACCCACTTTTGCTTCAATCTCCCGAGTCGTTTCTGCATGTCTACCAAAACCGTCGCCAAGGGAATCACCCGCTTTGAAATGGAAAATCGCAGCGGGTACATGGTACGGATCTCCCGAAACGGTAATCGGGTAAATAAGTATTTTTCGGACAGCAAATTCGGTGGCAAACGCAAGGCGTTCGTCGCGGCGAAAGAGGCGTATCAAGATTTGCTCGAAGAGATGGGGCCGCCTGAGAACTCGACCCGCAATCGTTTGACGTCGCGCAACAGTACCGGGGTTGTCGGGGTCCACGTCGCCTATTCACAAGACAATCGCTATCCGGGTTGTGCTTACTCCGCGTACTGTGCTTCGTGGGTGACTGAGGATGGACGACGCGAGAAGGCGAGTTTTGCTTGGAACAAATACGGCCAAGATCACGCGTTTGAACTCGCCGTGCTGGCCCGTGAACAGCAAATAACCGACCGGGATCAAGTGGTCGCTCTTTTCGAAGGAAGTGGTTCGAAGAAGAAATCGAAGCGGAAGACGGTGAAGAAGTCCGTTAAGAAATCGTCGCGAAACGCCGCTAAAAAAACTTCCAAGAAAACCGCGAAGAAGAAGTCGGTTAAGAAGCCAACCAAGAAGTCAGTTCGTAAGTCGGCGAAACGATCCGCCAAAAAGCCAGTGAAGAAATCTGTCAAACGGTCCGTTAAAAAGACGACCAAGAAGGCAGCGAAGAAGGCAGGTAAAAAATCGGTGAAGAAATCGGCAAAGAAGAAAGCCAAAAAGACTAGCCGACGACGCTAGAGGAATGAATCGGTGATCGGACCGCGTCGGATGGATGATGGACGCGTTGGATGTCGACCGGATAGAGTTCCGAGTCGATCGGAGAGATACAATAGCGAGGCAACGAATTCATCTTTTTGCATGTGGTGTTGGCCGGGTAAAAAAAAGGATCTGCGATGGCGACACTGCTCGATACAATTTTTGGCGACGATCATATTGCGAAGCGATTGGCTGAGATGCCGTCCGATGCCAAGACGATCACGTTATCGTTGGCCGACAATCGTCTGAACTTGCAGCACCCCGAATGGTCCGACGACCAACCGCTGTCGTCGACTTTGCATAAGACGGTTGATGAACCGTTGGACGTTGCGGCTCTTCGTGCCGACGAGGGCTTTATCCCGCCTCGCAAAGTGATCTCTCTGGGGCAATTGACCATGGGAGCCGATTCGGCGTTGGGGGTAACATCTTCCGCCAACCCGATGGGTGGCGAAGATGTGGAATATCGCCTGATCGGAAAGCTCGGCAGTGGCGGTACCGGGATCGTTTACCAGGCACACCAACGCGCGATTGACCGCGAGGTGGCTGTGAAGGTGTTGCGACACGAGTTGGCGGGTGACCGCCAATCGCGTCATCGCTTTCTAACCGAAGCCCGCGTGATCGGTTCGCTCGACCATCCCAACGTGATCGCGTTGCACGATTTGTGTATCGACGCCGACGGGCATCTGTTCTACGCGATGAAGCGTATTGACGGCACGAGTTGGGACCAACAGATCGACCAATTCAGCGTGGAGGAGAACCTCACGATCTTGCTCCGCGTTGCCGATGCGATCCGATATGCCCATTCGCGCGGGCTGATTCATCGCGACATCAAACCTGAAAACGTCATGCTCGGACGGTTCGGTGAAGCCCTGGTTGCCGATTGGGGGCTCGCGATCCAGCTCGGTCGGTCCAAGAAAGAGGCCGCGCCGCAGTGGTGTGATGGTGGCAGCGCGATCGGAGGAACCCCGGCCTACATGGCTCCGGAACAGGCGTCCGGAGGGCTCGAACAAATCGGCCCGTTGACCGATGTTTATCTGCTCGGTGCGATCCTATTTCAGGTTTTGACCGGGCGTCCGCCGCACCACGGCAACAGCTTGCTCGAGTGCATTCATTCGGCGGCGAACAACATTATCGTGCCGACCGAAGTCGTTGGCGAGTTAATGGACGCGGCGATGAAGGCGATGGCTACCGACCCTCGCGACCGCTATGCAACGGTCGAAGAGTTCGTTTCGGCGATCACCGACCACCGGACGCATCAAGAAAGCGAGCGGCTCGTGCGACGTGCCAAGCGACGTGCGTGGCCGGATGAAAACGACCGTTCGCGAAAACCGATCGCGGAACTCACGACGGAAGAGACTTACGAACGCTTTCGGATCAGCCAAGCGTTGTTGCACGAAGCGATCGAGTTGTGGCCAGAGAACACAAGAGCCACCGAGACGCTCAAGAAGGTGCAACTGGAGTTTGCGCGGTTCACTGCCGGGCGTGGTGATCTCGACCTGTCGCTGCGTTTGTATGCCGCCGCCGGTGAAGGCGACTGCGAAGCCGCGGTGCGGGTTCGTCGCGATCGAGACCGGCGAGATCGGGTTCGCGAAAGTCACGCGAAGTACTCTGCCCTCTTCACTCAATCACCCGAGGCTGGTTTGTTGATCCAGTGGGCGGACGGCGTCGTGTTGGAAGCCAACAAAGCGTGCCTGACGATGCTCGGTTATGAAGAGGGAGAACTCGTCGGTAGGGAGATCGCAAAGCTCGCCATTTGGAACTGCGACAACCATCGTCAAAATTTTGTCGAGACGTTGACCCAAGATGGTCATATCGAAAACTTCGAAACTCGGTTCCTGCGGAAGTCCGGTGATCCGAACGATCTGATCGATGTTCTGATTAGTGCTCGGACCGTTAGCGTCAGTGGCAGCGAACTCTTGTTGTCAACAATCCGGGATATCACCCAGCGGCGTGATGCCGAGCGGAATTTGGAACAAAGCCGTCGTCGGCTCCGCGATCTGCAGAGTCTCGCTGGTCTGGGGACGTGGTCGTTTGATCCACGAACCAAGGTGATTCAATGGTCGTCGGAAACATTCCGCTTGGCCGGTCGAGATCCGGCGAAAGGCGAGCCGGACTACGACGAGTTTCTCGACCAAATTCATCCGGAGGATCGCGACAAACTCCACGTCGTTTTGGAGCAAGCGATCGAAACCGGTTCGGCTTACCAACTGCCGATCCGTCAGCGAGACGACGATGGAAACTATCGCTCGTTGCTCACGCGTGGCCGACCCGCCGTTGACGACCAAGGGAACACGTTCGAGGTCTATGGCATCGTGATGCCGGGCAATTGAGGAGACGTCCTCACGCGGACACCGGAAAACTTCATGCCGTTTCGCGAGTCGTCGCTGGATGATTTGTTCGAGCGGGCTGAAATGTTTGGGATTCGTGAAAGTCGCAACACGACGCTCGGGTGGTTCGATAAGATGAACCGTTGAGTCTGTTCTCTGTTCTAACCTCCGATTTTGAGAGACGTCGATGGTCCGCGACTTCGTATTTTCGTTCGCCCGTTTCCGATGCATTTTGTTGGCGTTTGGAGTGGGGGCGCTGCTGAACATCGGCATCGTCGCTAACGCGATGGATGATTCGTCCGCAGCGACAAAGCAGGCTGATACTGCGACCGATGAGAGTGACGAACCCAAGGATGATCCCGCAGAAACAGAGGAAGAAGACGCTGCGATTGAAATTCCCGACGGCACGGCGGAAGAACTTTTTGCCTTTGCGAGCGAAACGATGCGCAACCGCGGGCGGACGCGAGAGTCAGTGCTGCGATCGGCACGCGCCGTTGTCGACACCGCCGCCAAGATTCGCGAGATGGATGACATCTCCATCGAGACCGAATTGAAAGCGATCGGAATTCAGATGCCGGCGCTCAAGTTCTTGGCACGAATCGATCGCGATGCGAGAGCGGAACTGGAAGAGTTGATTGAATCGTTTGCCGAGGACAAGCGTCCCGAGATTCGCAACTTTGCCGTCATGGAAAAGCTCGTGACACAGGTGCGTGGCGTTCGTGGCATGGACACGGCAGAACAAAAGGAACTGGTCGGTCAGGTTCTTCAAATCGCAGACGAAAGCGGCATCAACTCTCAGCTCTACTCGATCGCGTCGCAGCTCGCCGCAGGATTGAGTGCGGCGGACCAGACCGACATGGCGGTGAAGTTGTACAACAACATCGCAGATCGGATGGAAGATTCCGACGATGAGCGGATGCAACAAATGGCCTCGCGGGCGAGAGGATCGGCACGTCGGATTGGTTTGCTCGGAAACGAGATGGAACTCGAAGGCACGACGGCTGAAGGCGAAGCGTTTGATTGGTCGGAGTATCGCGGCCGCGTGGTGTTGGTGGATTTCTGGGCATCGTGGTGCGGTCCGTGCCGGGGCGAGATCCCCAACATGAAACGGAACCTCGAAGCCTACGGCGACGAGTTTGCGATCGTCGGAATCAACATGGACCGGACGGTTAAAGCGATGCAGGAATGCATCGAGGAAGAGGAGATCCAATGGGTGAATCTCGTCGGCGATAAAGAAACCGGAACCGGGTGGGACCATCCGATCGCCCGCTACTACGGCGTTTCGGGAATTCCGACGGCGATCCTGGTCGACCGCGAAGGCAAAGTGGTTTCACTGTCCGCTCGAGGAAAACGTCTCGACGCTTCGCTCGAAGAGTTGCTGGGGCCACCAAAAAAAATCGAATCGCCCGAAGCAGATTCGGATACCGAGGAAGGTTCAGGCGACGATTCGGAAGATGGCGAAGAGGCCACTTCCTAAAGCATTTTGCAAGAAAAAGTGACGTAGGGCCGGTTCCTACCGGCCGATTCGGTTTCGTCCGGTAGGAATGCTTCATTTGGGGACACAAGGCAGAGACGCCCCCGACAACGGCCTGGGAACCGGAATGAAAACATGCCGCCAAGCCACAGCGGGGCGGCCCTTTACGCTTTCAACGTCTTTGCCAATCGAACGTCCGGCGACAGCGAGCCGGTTGCGTTGCGAGTGTCGACGATGAATTGGGACCAATCCGCGAGTTCGTTGATGTCGAGGCATTCGTGCCAGGTAGAGATCACGACGAGGTCGTAACTCGCGATGGTGGCTCGGTCCCAGGGCACGCTTTCTTTGCCCGCCCAATGCGCGTGTTCTCGCGATGGACGAATGACGGGAACGTAGGGATCGTGGTAGTCGATCTCGGAACCGGCGGCCTGGAACCGTTCGAGCAATTCGTACGATGGCGATTCGCGGTCGTCGTCCACGTTCGGTTTGTAGGCCAGACCGATCAATAGCACTCGGCTGCCGTTGAGCGGTTTCTTGTGTATGTTGAGTGCGTCCGAACACCGGCGGACCACATGCGCCGGCATCGAACGATTGACTTCTCCGGCGAGTTCAATGAACCGCGTGTGGATACCGTACTCACGCGCTTTCCACGTGAGATAAAACGGATCGATTGGGATGCAGTGGCCGCCTAACCCCGGGCCGGGGTAGAAGGGTTTGAACCCGAACGGTTTGGTGCTCGCCGCCGCGATCACTTCCCAGATATCGATCCCCATCGAGTCCGCGACCAGTTTCAGTTCATTGACCAAACCGATATTCACGCTGCGGTAGATGTTCTCGAGCAGTTTGGTGAGTTCGGCGACCGCAGTGCTGGTGACCGGTACGATTTGATCAAAGACACTGCCATACAGAGTCGATCCGGCGTCGAGGCAGGACGGCGTGTGGCCTCCGACGACTTTGGGAATATTGGTCGCGGCGAACTCGGGGTTGCCGGGGTCTTCACGTTCAGGCGAATAGACGACAAAGACGTCCGAGCCAACCGATAGGTCGGCCGCCTCCACTCGCGAGACCAGTTCTTCCTCGGTCGTTCCCGGATAGGTGGTGCTCTCCAAACTGATCGTTTGTCCGGAACGCATGTGGGGGACAATCGATTCGATCGTGCCGACGACATAGGAAAGATCGGGCTCGAAATGCTCGTCCAGCGGCGTCGGAACGCAGAGGATGATCGCGTCGACTTCATTGATTTGGCTGAAGTCCGTCGTTGCGGCCAGTTTGCCGGCGCGAACACGATCCGAAATGGTGTCCGCACCGATGTGTTTGATGTAACTGCGGCCGGCGTTGATTTCTCGCGTCTTTTTGCCGTCGATGTCAAACCCGACGGTGTTGAACCCGCCTTCGGCGAACGCGATGGCGAGTGGCAGACCGACGTATCCGAGGCCGACGATTCCGATTGTGGCTTGTCGGTTTTTGATCTTGTCGATAAACGCCGAGGCAGCTTCCGTTTGTGTATTCATGGTGCGTCATTCTAGTCGGCGGCTATCGCGAGTTGTTGAGGATCGCGTCGACTTTGCTGCGATCGACACGCGGTTCGTTGATCGGTTGGTTCAACGCTTTGCGTTCGGCTTCGGCGATTTGGTCGATGAATCGTTGGAACTGCGGATTTTCGGGGAGGCTTTGGCGACCCTGACGGGCATACGAAAGTGCTTCTGCTGGCTCATCTTTGGCGAGCAGGTGTTTGATCAAATCGATCCGGTACCGGGCTTGGTCGGGTGCCAATCGGATCGCCCGTTGATAGTAGTCCTGTCCCTTTTCGAGATCGTCTAGGTAGAAATAGACGTTACCGACGACGGCATGACAGGCGGCACGCTGCTGCATCGAATCGCCTTCACCGCAGCGGATGGTTTCGACTGCCTTGCGGAAAAACTCAGGGTCCGCGTTTTCCCATTTCAAATACTCTGCCGCGGCGAGCCGCATCGGTTTCGACTCATTCGGGATTACCTCATGGATCGACAGTTCGGGATGCTCCTCTAACAAACGCATGACCTGGGTCGTGAGGTTCGCGTTGCTTTCGATTGCTGCGTGAAATGCCTTGGTGGCTTGATCGAAATCATCCCTCGACAACGCGTCTTTTGCCAACGCGAATTGCCGCACCGAGTCACCGGCGTAAAACGTGAGCAAGTGTGTGGCCGCCACATCGGCAACCGCATCTGGGGATGGTTGATTGGGCTGTGTCGTCGACTCGGATGTCGTCATGACCGGTTTGAGTCGCAGGAGGCTGCCCCGGGGTTCCTGTGCGAGCGGACAGACCGCGAGCGTCGCCAAGCAGGTTTCCCACGCGTTGTTGTAGTGCGTCTGACTCTCGAATTCAGTTGTGATGATCGAGTCGGGCTCGGGCGGATAGGGGAGCGTTCGATTCTGCAGATCGACTTGTTGGTAAACGTCGAGCATCTGCTCTCTCGTCTTCGGTTCCCATTCGGTTGTTTCGGCGAGTCGTCCGCGGTCACGCTGTACCGCCGAAAGACGAGCACGCACTAGCGGTGACGGTCGCGTCTGGACGCGTTCGGTCAGTGCCGTTTCCATTTTCTCGAGCGATGCCGGATTCAAACGCCACTCGCCGTACTCGTCCTTCAATCGGCTCAACATCGAATCGGAAATGGCGTCTTGCCGCAGTCCGGGCAGAGTCAACGCGCCGGCAAGGATCGTGAAGGCGGCTATCGCCGAGGCACCGATCCACTGAGACGACGAGAGGTGGGGGATGCCCATGCTGCCCAGGTTCGTTTTCAACCGGATTTTCGGCCCACCGGATTCCGCGTCTTTCGCCGTGTCCGATTTGTCGTCGTAGTCGTCGAGTTCGTGGCCGTGATAGCTTTCCGCGGTCAGTGGCGGTGGTTTCGCGGCGGCGCCTCCGTTGGCCATGTCGCGGGTGATGATCGCGGTGCAGATCAGCAGTGCCGCGATCAAGTTTGCGGGGATCGCCATTCCCATGTCGAAGAATTGAGAGACCGCGATTGCCGTGATCGCATACCAACCGGCGACACGAACCCCTTGGTCGATCGGGTCCGCTGAATAAGACAACCGGTTCAACGCGATCAGAAGGATCGTCAAGAACCAAGCGGAAATGATGATGCCGATTAACCCGGTTTCCACCAACATTTCCAGCCACAGGTTGTCGGCGTGTTCAAACCACGAACTCGGGGATACGACTTGATGCGGCAGGTAAGCGTAAGCGTAGGCGGAAACACCTGCCCCGCCGGGAAGGTGAGCTTTTGCCGCTCGCCATCCGTCCTGCCAATGCAAAAGCCGACCGTCGCTTTGCAGCGTGTCTGCTTCTTCGGAGAAGAACTCCCACCGGGTAACCGATTCCAGGTTCAAGTTCATGGGCGTGATCAACACCGCCACCGAGATAGACAGAACCACCAGGAGCACCGGAATGCTGATCAATCCGCGGCGGGGACGGACATATCCGAACGCCAACATCAAACCGAACAAGGCCGCGACGACTCCTCCACGAGATCCGTTGACCAGCAGTCCGGCGACGCATGCCGTTCCAGAGATCAAACCCACGAACGATTCGCGATCGGATATCAACGCTAACAAATCGTTGAACTCAAAATCAGGATCGTCGAGTTCGACCGCGTGAAGTGCCATCATCCGCCACGACAGCAATCCGAGGCTCGCCGCGAGTCCGAGGTTGAGCATCAAGGCTGCGTTGTTGCGGTTCACAAAGCCGCCGAATGAACTCGCGACAGGTTGGAAAATCCACAGGTCCGCGGTCGGATCGAGTTTGCGATAAAAACCGAGAACCGCAACGCTGGCGCCGGCGATCGCGATCGCGCTGAGCAGCATCTGCAGTCGAATCCGAGCATGAAAAACGATCGAGGCAGCAAAACACAACGGCAACAAGATCGTGAACAACGAGGCGACATGGATCGTGTCTTCCGGCGAGATCGAAATCGGAATCTGTCCGGCGGTTTGACTCACCAATCCGTCGAGCCAAGTTGTGTAGGCCGCGTACGATCCGGGACTGAGCCACGAGACAATGCCGCTCGGCAGAGGCACGGTTTGAAACCAGGCCCACGCAGTCAACAGTCCCAGTGGAACCAAAATCGCATGCTGTCGAACGCCCGAAGACGCGGTGGAGTCGCTCAGGCCGGGCAGCGCGAACACCACCGCGACCATGATGCCGATCCCGGCAAGGTACTGACTCCAGTGATAGACGCCGCCGAAGTCGACCGCGAGAAGGATCGGTATCGCCACCAAAATGCTGGCCGAGATCCACAGACAAATACTTCGTGCGATAGCAATCAAGGTGAGTTCGGGAAGGACAGGGGGAATAGGCAGCGTGGGAGTGCCGGCATAGAGCCAACCCAGCGGAAGAGCGGGGGCATTCTCTCAAAAATTGCAATCGGATGCGAGCCATCGATTGAGGCGATGGGGGTGTGTGTGGATGACAAGATGGCTGCCGTTAACAGTAAACTTGGTCTGTCGATTCGCATCGCGTTTTTATTGCGTGCCTGTTGTTTCACTGCATCATGCTCTCATTCGATATTTCGCAGCCATTGCCATGCGTGACAACAGCGTCTTTCGCGTCAGTAAACGTTGCGTCGAGTCTTGGGGCGGTAACCAGCAACAATATGGGCGGTAACATAGGAAAGGGGGCTGAGGTTATCTTGAGACTTCAGCGATTCGTTGCACTTTCGACTCTCTGTCGCACTTTTAACGTGAGCGACACGCAATGATTCGGGATCGCCACACGATTACTCAGGAATGCCACACGATGTACGCGAAATTCGAACGCTTTTTCCGCCGATCGCTCGCCTCGTTGCCAAGGGACCGCTGCCCGTTGTTTGCCCGTCCGTTATGTGCACGCCCGTTATGTGCCCGCACGCTGTTCGCCGGTCTGCTGGTTGTCGCCCTCGGTGTGGTTCCTCCCGCGAGCGTATCGGCTGCGGAAGTTGCCTCAGCCGAGGCCGGTTCGGGACCCGACGTGGGCAGCGTGTCCAAGGAGTTGGGCACGTGGTTGGACGCTGAGATGACCAACGTGCTGCGTCTGTACACATGGTTGCACGCTCACCCGGAGGTTTCGTTCGAAGAAGATGAAACGGCCGCGAAACTGAGTCAGATGTGGACCGACGCCGGATTGAATGTGACCGGCAGTGTCGGTGGTCACGGCATTGTCGGCATCCTCAAAAACGGCGACGGACCGGTCGTGATGTTGCGGACTGATCTCGATGGATTGCCGGTCACCGAAAACACACCCGTCGCCTACGCATCCAAACAAACGACCACTCGCGAGGACGGCAGCACCACCGGCATCATGCACGCCTGCGGGCACGACATCCACATGACCAGTTTGACGACCGTGGTTCGTTGGTTGACCGAAAATCGTGATCGGTGGTCGGGCACGTTGTTGGTCATCGGCCAACCCGCCGAAGAACGTGGGGCCGGTGCCAAAGCGATGCTCGAGGACGGGTTGTTCGAAAGGTTCCCCAAACCGGACTATGCCCTCGCCATGCACTGCAGCAGCGACACGGCCACCGGCCAGATCAAGATCCGCCCCGGTTATGCGTTGGCGAACGTGGACAGTGTCGACATTACGATGCGCGGTCGCGGCGGTCACGGTTCGGCTCCTCACACGACGATCGATCCGGTCGTGCAAGCCGCCGAGTTGGTGATGTCGTTGCAGATGATCGTCAGCCGTGAAATCTCTCCGATCGAGCCCGCTGTGGTGACTGTCGGTTCGATCCATGGCGGGACGAAACACAACATCATCGGCAACGACTGTCACTTGCAACTGACCGTTCGCAGTTACAGCCAGGAGGTTCGTGAGAAAGTACTCGCCGCGATCAAACGCCGAACTTTTGCGATCGCTCAGGCAAACGACGCTCCGGAACCGACCTACGTCGTCAGCGAGGGAACCCCGTCGCTGAAAAACGACGATGAGTTGGCCGGACGGATGAGGCAACTGTTCGGCGAGTTGTTCGGCAGCGAGAATATCCTCGAGGACGACCCGTCGATGGGCGGCGAAGACTTCAGTCGCTACGGAATCGCGGGCGTGCCGATCCTGATGTATCGCGTCGGAACGGTCAGTCAGGCGAGGCTCGATCGATTCGAAAAGCTAGGCATCCCTCCGGCTTCACTTCATTCGGCGGTGTACTATCCCGACGCCGAGGAGACTTTCCGGGTTTCAGTCCCGGCTATGGTCACCGCGGTGCTCGATCTGATGCCGGTAAAGAATTAGGGAGTTTTGAAATTGGACGTTTCCCATCCCTGTGGCTGAATTCGCCCAAACTCGGGGCACCGAACTTTGAGGAGAAAAGTTTGGCGAGCGGAGTTTGGCGAAATCGGCTTCGTCCTTTTTGATAACGTGCTGGGGCGATCGCTGCGTGACTGCGACGGTCGGTTTGTTCCCAGCGACCGGAGTGATCAACTATACTAAGGTTCTTCTCGGTTTAATTCGTGGTATCGGTCGTTCCGACGACTCCCCGTGTTGGGTGGATTCAACCTGCCTGCAGGTGGAAAAGGAAATTAGCAAATGGGCGTTCGTTTTGCTTGTCATGCGTGTGGCAAGCGACTGAACATAAAGTCAGAGCTGGCCGGGCGTCGGGGGATTTGTCCCTCGTGTTCGGTGCGTTTTCGCATTCCAACTCACGACACCGAAACGTCCACGCCGATTGATTCGCGAGCTTCGTACGAATCGGAATCCG
Source organism: Aporhodopirellula sallentina SM41 (assembly GCF_000346505.1). Classification (GTDB taxonomy): domain Bacteria; phylum Planctomycetota; class Planctomycetia; order Pirellulales; family Pirellulaceae; genus Rhodopirellula; species Rhodopirellula sallentina. The sequence goes on along the minus strand of NZ_ANOH01000341.1, from coordinate 9,957 downwards.
AAGGCGACACGGGTCCGCTCGCCACATCCGCCAGGCAGTCACCACAAACGACACCGTCCAACGCCGTCGCGGCGGTGAATGGGGAGTCGGGTTCAGTTTCCGGCGCGGGAGCAACCGCGGTCGCGGATTCCTCAGTGGAACGCGAAATTGCGAGCCGACCCTCCTCGGTTCGGGGAACCGGGCCGGCGAGCGAATCTGCCGAACCGGTGGCGACGCCGTCGCCAGCCCCGAACGTGATTAACGGCCCCGCCCCCTCCACCCAGGAAATTCTGGGTGACGCGAGTTCAACGTGGTACGTTCGCCCGCCAAGCGGCGGTCAATACGGCCCGGCGAACGGCCCGACGTTGGGGCAGTGGATCGAGGAAGGCCGCGTCGCCGACACCGCGATGTTATGGCGGGATGGTTGGCCCGATTGGCGGATCGCCAAAGAAGTGTTGCCGGTTTTCTCGAATGGCGCGACGGGCATCGTCAGCGATCGGGCTGCCGTTTCATCGGCGCCGGCTGCGACGCCTCCCGGTGTGGAGGCTCCAGCCCCAACCGGTACCGTTTCGGGCGATGGTGTTCCGGATGAAGCGTCGGATTCACGAGTCGAGATTCGTGCCGGAGGCAAAGTACTCGACACGAACAAAAAACGCATGTCGCGAAAACGGGTCGCCATCAGCGCGACGCTCGCGTGTGTTTTTATTGTATTGTTGGTGGCGTTGATCGTCGTGTTGAAACAGGCCTAGAGTTCCATCTCTCTCTACCAATCGTAGCAATCGTAGGCCGGACCAAGCGCAGCGCCGTTCCGGCATCCGCGCCGTTGCCGGATGTGCGTCGCAAAGCCTCCTTCGCCCGGCCACCCACTTCGATCGCCAACGGGGTTTCGGAGGAAAGTAGTCCGGACCAAGCGCAGCGCCGTTCCGGCATCCGCGCCGTTGCCGGATGTGCGTCGCAAAGCCTCCTTCGCCCGGCCACCCACTTCGATCGCCAACAGGTTTCGGAGGAAAGTAGGCCGGACCAAGCGCAGCGCCGTTCCGGCAATCTCACCCGCGCAACCGCTCCACCCTAGGTAGACAATCGAATCACCAGCGTTCACGATACGCGGATGACTTCAGAAACAAATTTTACCGCCCGTCGACTGCTCCGTCACGCTCATTCGCTCTTCAACGGGTCGTGGCAAAACGCGGACGATTTTCGGTCGGTCGGTGTTAATATCGCCGGTGCGAAGATCCTGGATTGTGGCGTCAATTGTCCCGGATCGTTGCAGGCGGGGCTGGTTTTGGCGAGGCTTTGTTTCGGCAATTTTGCGGACGTTTCGATCGTTCCGGCGGAGCCTGGCATGGTAGCGGACAACGCCGTTTTGGTTCGTACCGATCGGCCGATCGAGGCTTGCCTCGGCGGGCAATACGCGGGATGGCCGGTTTCGGTTGACGACTTCTTTGCGATGGGAAGCGGTCCGATGAGGATGCTGCGTGGTCGCGAAGAGATGCTCGAACATCTCGGTCTCGTGCAGCCTGCCGGCGAGGATGATTACGCCGTCGGCGTTTTGGAATCGGACAAACTCCCGGGCGAGGAGGCGATTCACGCGATCGCGTCGGAGTGTGGTGTGCCGCCGGAGCGAATGTGTTTGGGGATCGCGCCGAGTACATCGATTGCCGGCAGCGTTCAGGTCGTCGCCAGAAGCGTCGAGACGGCGCTCCATAAACTGCACGCGCTTGATTTCGATGTCACGAAATTGATCTCCGCATCCGGAGTCGCTCCCCTGCCGCCGGCGTCCAAACCGGGCGATACGATCGGCGGGATCGGACGAACAAACGACGCGATGTTGTATGGTGCGAAGGTGAGCCTTTGGATCGATGCCGACGACGAGGCGATCGAAAAAGTGATCGACAAGGTGCCGAGCCAATCGTCGAGCGACTACGGACAACCGTTTGCAAAGGTTTTCAAGCAATACGATTACGATTTCTACAAAGTCGACCCGATGTTGTTCAGCCCAGCGGTGGTGACGATCCACTCATGCAAGAGCGGTCGGTCGTGGCGACGCGGGACGCTCGATCGGGAAGTGCTCGGCGAATCGTTCGGGATCGAAACATGAGGCACCAGATGACTCGGTGGTTTTCCACGTTAAGTGTTTGCGAGTGGAGCGTACGGGCGTGACTTCGCCGCGTATCCTTGTGCTTGGCGGCAGGACGAATCCTCGTGCGCCGTTGGTGCCGCTGGGGTGGCATTTGTCTGAACTGAATCACGCTGCGAGCAAACTCGGTGTCGAGCTTTTTTTCGCCGACTACGAATCGCTCACCGCGGAAATCGAAAGCACCGGACCCCGCACTCGGGCGACGTGCCGATCGGTGGAAATGGATCGTCCCGTTTCAATGTGTTTCGATGAATTCGATTGCGTGTTCACCCGAACCATGCCCGCCGGTTCCACCGAACAGTTGGTCTATCGGTTGGCCACGCTGCACGACGAGTATTATCGTCGCAGAAAAAAGGGGCAACCATCGAGTTTTGTGAACCCTCCCGCGGCATTGGAATTGGCGATCGACAAATACGCCACGCTCGCGAGAGTATCCCGGATGGGGATTCTAACTCCGGCCACGGTTGTCACCCAAAGTCGCGCTGAAGCGATGGACGCGTTTGATCGTCTCGGCGGTGACGTGGTCGTCAAACCGATTTTCGGCGGAGAAGGCCGGGGCGTGATGCGGATCAGCGACAAGGAACTCGCGTGGACCGCCTTCACAGCGCTGCAGCAGATCGGCGCGGTCTTCTACGTGCAGCAGTTTTGTCCACCCGGCGGTACCGACATTCGGTTGCTGGTGATCGGTGATGAGGTGTACGCGATCAAACGAGTCTGTAAGGATGACTTTCGGACTAACGTGCGGGCGGGGGGAAAACCCGAGCGGATCGAATGCATCGCCCCGTGGCGTCAACTTGCGTTGCAGGTTTGCCGTGAATTTGAACTCGCCTTTGCCGCCGTCGACCTGGTCGAACTCAATCACAACGCCGGCTACTGTTTGATGGAAGTCAATGCGATCCCCGGTTGGAAGTCGGCTCAATCGGCATTACCGGTTTGCGTTGCCGAGCAAATTGTTTCTGTCTTGAAATCGAGATCGGTATGAACCTCTTTGATGATGAACGTCCATCGGATCTCCAGCGGGACGCGTCGTCCTCGTGTTCGGATACGCCGCTGGTGGATTTGTCCGGTGGCAATGTCGCCGATCGGTTGACGCAGATTGCGAAAATGTTGCCCGGCGCGATCGCGATCGCCGAGCCCTCGGGCCCACCGAAAGCCGGCGGCGTGGATCGCGACTACACGCTAACGACGTTCAAAACACTCGATGAACGCAGCACCGTGATCGCGCGCGGCCTCGCCAAGTGGGGCGTCCGTCCCGGAATGCGATTGATCAGCCTGGTGCCGTTCGGGGCCCAGTTCATCGAGTTGGTGTTTGCGTTGATGAAAGCTGGGGTGACGGTCGTGCTGATCGATCCCGGCATGGATCGCAAACACCTGGTCAATTGCCTTCAAGAAATTGAACCTGATGGGTTCGTCGGCATCCCCAAGGCGCAAGCGATCCGCACGATTCTTCGCAGCCGTTTTCCGACGGCGCGTTGGAACGTGACCGTCGGTCGGCGTTGGTTTTGGGGAGGCAAGACCCTGTCGCAGATTGCCGCGATGGGGGCTGATCGCGATGTCGATTTACCGAGTATCAACGCCGACGACGAGGCGGCGGTGATTTATACCACCGGCAGTACCGGTCCGCCCAAAGGCGTTGCCTACACACACGGCACGTTTCACTCTCAAATCGATCGCATTGCCGATCGCTATGGGATCCAGCGAGGATCGCGTGACCTCGCGTGCTTTCCCTTGTTCGGTTTGTTCGACGCGGTAATGGGTGTCACGACGATCATTCCCGACATGGACCCAACACGTCCGGCTGACGTGGATCCACGCAAACTAATCGCCGCCGCTCGGCAATGGGAAGTCGATCAAGCGTTCGGATCGCCCGCGTTGTGGCGAACGGTTACCCGGTGGTGCGAAGAGAACGCGGTCGGTCGTCCGTTCCCAACGCTTCGCCGTGTGTTGTCGGCCGGGGCGCCGGTTCCGGCTGCGACGCTCGCGAGCCTTCGTCGGTTTGTTCATGAAGAGGCCGACATTGAAACGCCCTACGGCGCGACCGAGGCCCTGCCGATCGCGTCGATCGAATCCCGCCAAGTCATTACGTCGACCGGTCCGGCGGCAAACAAGGGCAAGGGAGTCTGTGTCGGAACACGGTTCGAAAGTGTGCAGTGGAAGGTGATCGAAATCACCGAGCAACCGATCCCAACACTAGATGGAATCCAAGAGATGCCGCGTGGCAAGATCGGCGAACTGTTGGTCACCGGTCCGATGGTGACCCGTCGGTACGTGACGCGAAAGGATCAAAACGCGATCCACAAGGTTGCCGACGGCGATCGTGTTTGGCACCGGATGGGCGATGTTGGATATCTTGATGCGGAGGATCGGTTCTGGTTCTGTGGCCGGAAGGCTCATCGGGTCATTTCGAAAGACCGAACATTCTTCACCGTGCCCTGTGAAGCGGTGTTCAACGTTCACCCGGATGTGGAAAAGTGTGCTCTCGTTGGACGCGGTCCCGTTGGCGAACAGACACCGGTCATCATCATCCAACCTACCGATTTATCGGTCGCTCAGGACTCGGCAAAGCGAGAGGCTTTAGTCGAGGATCTACGCAGTGTCGCGTCCCGAAATCCGCTGACGCACCGGATCAACGATTTCGTAATTCGAAGTACACCGCTGCCGGTCGACATCCGCCACAACAGCAAGATCTTCCGCGAGAAGTTGACCGCCGAAATCAATTCGTGAGGGGCGGTTGTTCCTGGACGCTTCGCCGTTTGGGGCGAGTGGCTCAGCGGGCAATCGTGCGGAGGAGCGTCCACGCTTTGCGATGCCCGGGCAGATTCTCGATCGGCGCAGCGAAAACGGCCAACGCGTTTGCGATGGCCGTGTGTTCGTTGATTTGTATTTCGGGTCGGGCGAGCCGAGCGAGGAGATCAATCCTCGGCTTTCTTCACCTTCTTCTTTTTCTTCAGCGAGATCTTTTGCACGCGGGTTTTAGGCATGCCGATGATGCTCGCGTCTTCGTCGAACTTGTCGAGTTCTTTCAGGCGTGCGATGCGCTCCGCGCGAGTCAAGACGTTGCGACTTTTAATTGCCCCGGCTTGCACCTTGAGGCTACGATCCATGGTCATGGCAGCGAATCTGAAATGAGAAACGGGAAGGGAGGACAGGGGATTTTCGAAGCGACGAAGTCTACCGAACCGCTTCTAGGTTGACAACCTCACCGGAATGAATCGGCTTTTTCCCGGGGCGAAAATCGGGGAAAAATGGAAAAAACGTTTCGTAAAACGCCGTTTTCGGGAATAGATCTTCAGCGGCGGGCCGGGATAACTCCGGTGGTGGGCCGGGATGAGGTGCCTTCATCGGGGCGTTTCATTCTGCAATCCCGCTGGGTATAGTGCGTCCGCGTCTCTGATAGAGACTGCCCCGCCTTCGCTCTCCCACCTAGTTTGACCAGCATGCCGACGCCGCGCACCGCGATACGTCCGGCCGGTTTCGCGGCTGTGATCCGAAATCCGCTCACTGCCCCGACCGGTTCTCAATGCCCCGGCCACCGATCCCTGCGGCCGCCTCGCTGCCTGACGCCGGACCGCTCTATGCCACCGGACCGCTCTATGCTGCCGGACCGCTGCCACGGCAACGCATCCGTGGGATCAGTCGAGGGTGAACCCGATTTTCACCGTCACCTGCCAATGGGCGACTTTGCCTTCACTGATGGTGCCTCGTGTCTCCACCACTTCAAACCAACTCAATCCACGAACGGTCGACGATGCGTGTTCAACGGCGTTGTTAATGGCATCTTCAATCGACACCGTAGACGTTCCGACAATCTCAATTTTCTTATAGGTATGATGAGGCATCGTGTTCTCCTTCCGAAGGGCGTGGATCCAGTGATCGCTCGTTAAGGCGTACTCGGCATCATAACGCGCTGGCGAGGTGGTCGAGGGTTCGGATGTCGACGCAAATTGTCGCAGCCTCAGTATCATTCTTGGCAAGCCGCGTTCGAATGCAGATCGATTCCATCTGACACGCGTGTCCCAATCCACCTGCCACCTATTCCTTTCCCCTCCTAATCACCTCCCCACCTTTCCCTCCATTCCTTCTCGCGTTCTCAACACCCCCAGTTCTCTCCTCAACACCCCTGAACCCTATGTACAATCGTCGTCAGTCTTTGAAGTTGCTTGGTGCGTTGTCCGGTACCATCGTTGCCCCCGCGATCGCTGAGGAGGGGCAGGCCACTGATACTCAAGATAGCACCGGGCTCGACGTCAATCCGCATCAGTCGACGTGGCAGCAAGACCTCGATCGGATCTGGTTAGGGGCGAAGTATTGGGCCAACCCGATGGAGAATTGGGCCGTGGTCGATGGGGCGGCCGAGTTGGTTTCTGCTGCGGGGTATCGCAACGTTCATCTGTTGACGCATCAACTGACTAACCCGGCGGGCAGCTTCCGAATGCAGGCCGCCGTCAGCGAAGTCCAACACGGCGATGTCGACAGCAGCGTTGGGTTCCTGATCGGTGTGCGAAGCGAACTCAATGAGTTGAAAAGCAACTGCTTTGCCGCCAACAACGGGCCACGCAAAACAAAGAGTGCTGGAGGAGCGATCAGTTCCGGGCCCGTGGTCGCCGGTGTCCGCGACGGTGAATTGTTCATCAACGAATCCGCTGTCAAATTCAGCGGCGATGTGGCGTTGGGCGATGTCACGATCGAAGTGACCGGAACGCCTCAAGGCGACAATATCGAATTGACGCTCAACGCATTCGATTCTCAGCAGGACTCGGTCGGGTCGATGACCGCGTTGGTAAAGCCGGATGTGCTGCTCGGCAACGTCGCGATCGGGTGCAACTTGTTTTCGAACTTTCGCGTTCGCAAAGGGATGTCGCGGTATCGCATTCGTCAGTGGAACGTGTCGGGCGATGCGTTCTCGGTCGACCCCGACGCCGCTTGGGGACCGATCCTATGGACGATGTATTCGCTGTCGGACTCCCGGAGCGACGAAGGGTTTGTCTTGAAACTGACCGCGTTGACTCCGCCGCTCGGTGAAGACGATTCCGACGAGGTCCGGTTGGAAGTTCAGCGTGATGGTCAGTGGGAATCAATCGCGGATGCGAAGTTGGATCATGACGCGTGGACGGGGACGTTCCGGATCGCCAATTGGGACGCGTCGACGGATGTGCCGTTTCGCGTTGTCTATCAACAGTCCTATCGCGACGGCGAGCCGAGCCAACATGAGTGGACGGGAACGATCAAGGCGAATCCGACGGGCCGTCCGCTGAAGTTTGCGGGACTGACGTGCCAGCACGATTCCGGGTTCCCTTACGCGCCGGTTGCTGAGAACTTGATGCGTCTCGACCCGGACCTGCTGTATTTCTCCGGTGACCAGCTTTATGAAGGTAACGGTGGATACAGCATCATCCGCGAGCCGGCCGAGAAAGCGATCGTGAACTACCTTCGCAAGTTCTACATGTTCGGTTGGGCGTTCGGCGAACCGATGCGGCACAGCCCGACGCTCTGCCTGCCTGATGACCACGACGTCTTCCAGGGAAACATCTGGGGCGAAGGCGGCGAGCCGATGGATATGTCCGATGGCAAGGACCAAGGGGCGTCCTCCAAAGGCGGCTATCGCGAACCGGTGCGAATGGTCAACGCCGTGCACCGAACCTGCGTCGCGCATCACCCCGAACCGTTTGACCCAAGTCCGGCCGAACAAGGCATGAGTGTTTACTTCGGCGACATGGTTTACGGCGACGTGAGTTTTGCCATCGTCGCGGATCGCCAATTCAAGAGCGGCCCGGGACACGTGGATACCGGAGGCGGTCGTGCTGACCACGTGACCGAACGTGACTTCGATACCTCGATCCTCGATAAGCCGGGGCTGGAATTGCTTGGTGAACGTCAGGAAGCGTTCCTAAAACACTGGGCCGATGATTGGCGTGGTGCCAAGATGAAGGTATTGCTTTCGCAGACCGTTTTCGCTGGCGTGGCAACGCACCACGGCAGCTACAACAGTTTCCTGCTCGGCGATCTCGACTCGGGAGCATGGCCACAAACGGCTCGCGATCGTGCGATTGATTTGGTTCGCAAATCGAAAGCGTTGCACATCAGCGGTGACCAACACCTCACCACGCTCAGCCAATACGGAGTCCGCGAGCAACGCGATTCGAACTGGTCGTTCTGCACGCCCGCGATCTCAGCGGGTTATCCGCGTTGGTGGCGTCCCGATGAGGAGGGCATCCCTCACGAAAATCGTCCGATGCATGACTTGCCCAATACCGGCGAATTCGTCGACGGTTTCGGAAACCTGGTTTACATCTACGCCGTCGGGCACCCGATCCCGGCGAAGTCCAAGCATCGCTACGAACGCGCTCATGAAAAAGGCAGCGGGTTCGGTTACGTGCTAATGGATCCCGAAACGGAAACGTTCGAAATCCACAGCTATCGCTTCCTCGTCGATGTTACCGATGGCAATCCCGAGAACGAGTTCCCCGGTTGGCCCGTCACGCTGCATGCGGACGACAACTCCGGTGCACGGCGTTTGTTCAACGGAGTAAACACTGAGGGTTGGCATGGACGTCCTCACTTCGATCCGTACAAATTCGATGAATTGTCCGCCGAAGAGCAGAAAGCCAAAATCGCTCAGTGGAACGATGAGGCGGAGAAGCACTGGAGTGTTGAGAACGGCGAGCTCGTCAACGACGGGGCGGGGCCGTACCTGACGACGAACGAGGAATTCGAAAACTACGAATTGCAGCTCGAGTACAAGACCGTTCCGGAAGCCGACAGCGGTATCTATCTCAAGGGCACACCGCAGGTCCAGATTTGGGATTCGACTCAGGAGGCCAAGTTCTCGATCGGTGCGAACCTCGGTAGCGGCGGGTTGTGGAATAATTCCGAGGGCAACCCGGGCAAGAACCCGCTCGTGCTCGCGGACCGTCCGTTCGGCGAGTGGAACAAGGTTCGCGTCGTTCAAGTCGGGGCGCGGACCAGCGTGTGGCTGAACGATCAACAGGTCGTCGACCGTGCGATCATGGAAAACTACTGGCGACGTGATGAGCCGTTGCGGCGACGCGGTCCGATCCAACTGCAAACGCACGGTGGCGAGATCCGCTGGAGGAACATCACTCTGCAACCGCTCGATACCGAGGCGGCCAACGCGTTCCTGGCTCAGGACGATGACACCGGGTTCAAGCCACTGACCGACGGCAAAACGCTCGACGGTTGGATCGGAGCGGTCGACAATTACGAAGTCACCCCGGAAGGCACGATTCAGTGCCGGCCCGGCCACGGCGGTAACTTGCTGACCAAGGACGAGTACGATGACTTCGTCGTCCGTTTGTATTTCCGATTGCCACCGCGAGGCAACAACGGGTTGGCGATCCGATGCCCGCTCGACGGTGATACCGCGTACGTGGGAATGTGTGAGTTGCAGGTGCTCGATAACGAACACCCGGCGTACGCGAAACTGGATCCACGTCAGTACCACGGTTCGGCGTACGGAATGGCAGCGGCCGCACGCGGATACTTGCGTCCGGTCGGCGAATGGAATTACCAGGAAGTGCGAGTGGAGGGATCCACGATCCGAGTTGAGTTGAACGGGAACGTGATCCTCGACACGGATCTATCTAAGATCACCGACTACGCATCCGGCCGCCCACACCCCGGTAAAGACCGCAAGAGCGGCCACTTCGGCTTCGCCGGCCACAACGACCCCGTCGAATACCGAGACGTCACCATCCGTCGCCTCAAGTAGCGGGCTCGTTCGTGGCAATTGCGACGCGACGTGTCCGTTTTGGATTTGCGTGATTGAAGGGGCAACGCCCCGGTGGTTTGCATCGCCCAGGGCAACGCCCTGGGATGCGAAT
>NZ_ANOH01000340.1 GCF_000346505.1 Aporhodopirellula sallentina SM41 | reverse complement strand
GTCGGGAAGTGGCACCTCAATTCGAGGCAACAATTCAACACTCCCGACTATCCACAACCGGGTGACCACGGATTCGACTACTGGATGATCACGCAAAACAACGCCAGCCCTAGTCATAAAAACCCTGACAACTTCGTTCGCAACGGAGAACCGGTCGGAGAATTGATCGGCTATTCCGCCCAACTCGTCGCCTCCGAAGCCCAGCGTTGGCTGAGCGAGATTCGTGACCCAACCAAGCCGTTCGCGATGTCCGTGTGGGTGCACGAACCGCATTCACCGATCGCGACCGACACGAAATTTCAATCTCTCTACGCTGGGCACGAAAACAGCCAATACATGGGAAACATCTCCCAACTCGACAACGCACTCGGCATGGTTCTCGACGCGTTGGACAAACATGGTTTATCTGAAAACACGTTTGTGTTCTTCACTTCAGACAACGGACCTGTAGCTCGATATGGTGGAACCACGGGTGGTTTGCGCGGAGGAAAACGAAGTGAACACGAAGGAGGAATCCGAGTTCCAGGATTGGCTCGTTGGCCCGGACATATCGAGCCCGGTACCGTTAGCAACGTGCCGGTGATCGGCACCGACCTTTTCGCAACCATCCTCGACATCAACGACATCGCGGCGCCGACCGACCGCACGATCGATGGCGTCAGTATGCTGCCTGCGTTCGCCGGCAAACCATTCCAACGTGAGATACCACTGTTCTGGCGAACGCATGTTTCGCCGCCCAATGATCGTGTCGCCATGCGTATCGGCCGGTGGAAGATTGTCGGCAACGACACCCTGACGAAGTTCCAACTCTACGACATCGAAAAAGACTGGAAGGAACAGAACAACCTCGCCGCGGCAATGCCAGAGAAGACCGAAGAGCTAAAAACAAAACTACTCAGCGTGT
>NZ_ANOH01000339.1 GCF_000346505.1 Aporhodopirellula sallentina SM41 | reverse complement strand
CAAGATCCGCGATAAGAATTCGGGGCGATCATCCGGATCCATCGAGACAGATTGTGATTTGCGAGATGTGTCAAAAAGGCTCGCGAGCGAAACCGGATTCGCGTGAGCATAATCGAATTGGCGGGAAGTTGTGATCGGCGGGCAACTCACCTAGACTCAAATTCCGGTGAGAAACGATTCGCGTATCGACTTGCGATATACTTTTCGATTATTCGCCGGAATGAAAAGGCTGACTATCTTCCCTGTGTTTCCTTTCAGAGAGCCGTCCATGTGTGACCAAGACCATTTTGAAGACGACTTAAAACGATACTCGCGTCGTGATCTCGGCGCGATTGCGGCAGCCGGATTCGGGGCCGCGATAATGTTGCCGCGGGCCGCGGACGCCGCGGAGGTGAGTTCCAACGACGTCCGTATTGAAACTCCCGATGGCGAGTGTGACGCATACTTCGTCTCTCCAACCTCCGGCAAACATCCGGCCGTGTTAATTTGGCCAGACATCTTTGGTTTGCGACCGGCGTTTCGGCAAATGGGAGAACGGCTTGCGGAGTCCGGCTACAGCGTTCTGGTGGTGAATCCGTTCTATCGAAAGCAAAAGGCACCGACCGCTGCAAAAGGGGCCAACACACCAATCTCTGATGTCCGGCCACTCGCCCGTTCGTTGACCCCGACCACGCATACGACCGATGCCAAAGCGTTCATCGCATGGTTGGATTCTCAGTCGCAAGTCGACACGTCGAAACCTGTCGGCACGACCGGCTACTGCATGGGCGGCCCGATCGTTTTCCGCACCGCCGCTGCCGTTCCCGACCGGGTTGGCGCCGCCGCGACCTTCCACGGTGGAGGGCTGGTCACGGATCAACCCGACAGCCCGCACCGCCTGATCCCGCAAATGGACGCGCAGTTCCTGATCGCGATCGCGGAAAACGACGACGAACGTGACCCCGACGCGAAACAGGTTCTGAAGAAAGATTTCGCTGAGGCGGGGTTAAAAGCGGAGATCGAAGTTTATCCTGCCGGACACGGATGGTGCCCGCCCGACACCCGCGTCCACAATTACGAACAAGCAGAAAAGGCATGGGCCCGGATGTTGGCATTGTTCGAAAGTTCGTTGGTGTAGTCGCGATCGAAGGGTGAGATCCCGGCAGCCAGGTTTGATTTTTCAGCCCCGGTTGTCCCGCAAAAACCACGGATCGGCCAATAGGTTTTCAA
>NZ_ANOH01000338.1 GCF_000346505.1 Aporhodopirellula sallentina SM41 | reverse complement strand
GCCCGGTCACCGGGAACTCCGCATCGGCCGGCAACCATTCGCCCCACTCGATCGCCTTGGTCGTTTCGAACAGGGCATCAAAATCCGCGGCCGGGAACTCGGCCACGCGAATCGTCACGCGATCGGCGCAGCGCAGCCACAGGTTGGTTTTCGCAATCGTTTCCGCGGTACCGCGGAAGTGCACGCGGCCTGACTCTCCGATCGCGGATTCAATTCCCAACGCGGCGAGTTCCCGTTTCACCACCGCCTCAAGCCCGAACGCGCACACGGCAATGAGATCAAAGGTTTGCGTGGGGTTCATAGCATGCCAAGGAATAGAGCGGACGCGGAACGGAAAAAATATCTGATCCTTTATTAGCTTTCGCGCGAATCACGTTTGTGATCATGGCAAAAAAAACGGCCCCAGCGAACTGGGACCGTTTCATGTCATGGTTGCACTTCATGCACGTCCGAATCCTATCGGACGGAAAGCCCCTGGGGTGATCCAAACGGCAGACTCGCGCCCGCCAGCAACAAAGCTGACGAAGCAACGCCAACCCATCGTTTTCACCCCAAGTTCTGTTTTAGTTCACGGCGACGCGTTTGAACTCAACGATTTCGGCTTCCGGGCTGAATTCTTTCACAGCCGCTTCGACCGTCTTGCTGTCGTCGAGTGCGTAGAACTGGCTCAACAGGCAACGTTCTTGGTCCAACGCGGTGTTGTCGGCGATGAAACGCTCGAGTTTTCCAGGAACGATCTTGTCCCAGATTTTCTCGGGTTTTCCTTCGGCTTTCAGTTCCGCCTTGATCGCTTCTTCGGTCGCCTGCATGACTTCGGGGGTCAACTGGCGACGGCTAGCGTACTGAGGAACGTTCTTGATCGGCTTGCCGAGGTTTTCCTTCTCGTTGAGTTCGTTCTCAGCGATGATCTGAGCGCGAAGGGCTTCGGTTTCCTTCTCGACGAATTCAGGATCGAACTCATCGGGGTGCAGGATCGATGGCGACATCGCAGCGATATGCATGGCCACACCACGGAAGAACTGCGCCGAGTCGTCTTTGCCGCCGTCCTTGTAGGAAACCAGCACGCCGATCTTGCTGCCTGCGTGGATGTACGAAGCGATGTTGTCGCCTTCGACGACTTGCACGTCGGAGACTTCGATTTTCTCGCCGGTACGACCGGTTTCGGTAACGAGGTGTTCCTTAACGGTGGTACCTTCGATGCTCAGAGCGTTGACCTCATCGACGGTCTTGGCACCGTTTTCCATTGCGAGCTTGGCGACTCGCTCGGTCAACTCGATGAAGCTTTCGTTCTTGGCGACAAAGTCGGTCTCGCAGCTCAACGCGAGCAGCAATCCCTTGTTGCCTTCCGTCAAGGCAACAACCACGCCTTCGTTGGTATCACGATCAGCACGCTTTTCGGCCACTTTTTGGCCTTTTTTGCGGAGATAATCGAGGGCACCTTCCATGTCGCCGCCGGATTCCTCCAACGCCTTCTTGCAATCCATCATGCCAGCACCGGTTGATTTTCTCAACTCGCTAACGGCTTTTGCAGAAATGCTCATTCTTTGTTCCTAATCTAAATTGGAGAGTCAGATGTATTGATAGGGGATGGCTTGGTTGGGATGCGGGCAGTTGACCGAGATCGGTCCCCACCCGCGTTGGCGAATAGCTTGGTCGCGAACACCGCTGCCGACAAGATGAGGCTGTATGGAATCAGCCGTGTGGGATCTCACGAACCGCGGAGAGTCGCCGCAAAGTCACAATCGGCAACCCTTTCGAGTGAAAAAGCCTGCCGAGTCAAAAACCCTGCCGAGTCAAAAGCCTGCCGAGTGGGACGCGAACCGAACAACATTCGACGGGCCATTCCGCCCTGTGCTCGCTGCGTCAACGCTCGCCGCTCACTCACAGTGCCCGCATTTCTCAGCGTCTGTCGCGAAGGGCGTCTTCAAAACGGGGAACCTACGATGTTCAGCGTTTGCGACGTCCGACATTCGCAACTTCATTCCCGGTTGCGTTCCAAAACGGCGGGCCTGCGAAGAGTCCGGTGAGACCCGAACGAGTGTCCCGCAGAGCCCCGCGGCTGGAAAATCACGCTGCGGCGATCAGAGATCACCGCAACGATGTTGACCGAATGAACGGCAGACGATTGAAACAGACACCGATTACTCGGCGGCAGGTTCGCTCGCTGGAGCCGCAGCGGCTTCTTCCACGGCTGGCTCGGCTGCCGGAGCAGCAGCTTCTGGGGCGGCCGCGACAGCAGGTTCGGCAGGAGTGTCTGCCGCCTGGGTTTGAGTCTGGCCTTTGCCCGCGATGACCGCGTCAGCGAGTTCTCGCATGATCATCTCAACGCTGCGGATCCCGTCGTCGTTGCCTGGGATCGGCAAATCGATCAGGCTCGGATCGCTGTCGGTATCGATCAACGCGACGGTGGTGATGCCAAGACGCTTGGCTTCGCGAACCGCGTTTCGCTCTTTGCCCGGATCGACAATGAACATCACTTCGGGAAGACGGTTCATCGTCCGCAAACCGTTCAGGTTACGGTACATCTTGCGGTACTCGCGGTTGAGCGAGGATTGCATCTTCTTGCTGTATTCGTTGATACGCTCGCCGCTACGAAGTGCTTCGAGCTCTTCCAAACGGCCCAGACGACTGCGAATCGTACGGAAGTTCGTCAGCGTACCACCGAGCCAACGCTCGCTCACGAAAGGCATGCCGCAACGCAGCGACTGCTCTTCGACGGCTTCACCAGCTTGACGCTTGGTACCGACGAACAGGATCAGGCTGCCGCCGGCGGCGACTTGGGAGAGGTACTTCTTGGCACGCAACAAACCGCGAAGGGTCTCGCGGATGTCGAGAATGTGGATCTGATTTTTCTTACCGAAAATGTACGGAGCCATTTTCGGGTTCCAGAGACTGGTGCGGTGTCCGAAGTGGACACCCGACTCGATCATCTCTTTAACAATTTCATTTGCCATCAGCGTAGGTCGCCCGCAAATTCGGGCAATTCTCCATGATTGGTTCTGCACACGTCGGGTTCGAGAATTCAGCACATCGTCAAAAAGACGGCTGATTCCAGAGCATTTCGGCAGTCCACCGGTTAAACCGGTCAGGACCGACACTAACGCCCTTCGCCCCACCAAGGACACGACAGAAAAAGGGAACGGGAGCCGGGACGGAATCGCCTCCGGCATATCGGAACGCGAAATGCTAGAAAACGAAACGTTTTCTCACAACCCCAACGCCCGCAAACCACGGCAAAACACGCGATTCCGTTCAAAAACCGCGTCCGCCGAGCCGATTCAATATCGCGGCACCGACGGATCCACCTTTAGCGACCACTGATCGATCCCGCCGGCCATGTTCTGAACCCGGGTGAAACCCACGCTGCGGAGTGCCTGAGTCACCTGCATGCTGCGACCGCCGTGGTGGCACTGGACGACGATATGGTCGTCTTTGTTGGGCTCGAGTTCCCCGAGCCGGTTCCGCAATTCACTCATCGGCAGCAGTCTCGCCCCCTCGATTCGCGCCGTGTCGTACTCCTGTTGCTCTCGCACGTCGAGCAAAATGAAATCCGTGTCGGATTTTCTCAGGGCGTCGACGTCTTCGACCGAAACCTCGATCGGAAATTCTTCGTTTGCGTTCATGGGGACTTTCTTGGGTATGCCTGCTCAGCTTCGCGGGCCTATTTGGGCTTCGCTGAACCTATTCAGCTTCGCGGGGCCTACTCAGACGTGGGATTTGGGCGGACGGGATCGGTGAGCGTATCGTAAAACTCGACCTGACGGTCGGCAAACCGGTCAATAACGTGTTTGCCGGTGGTTCGCTCGATGCGTTTATTGCGGGCTTGAGCGATGTCCACTTCGGCGAACAAAATCTCGGGCTCCGCACCTTTCGCGCGAGCCAACTCCACCCCGTCGGGCCCGCAGATCGAACTGATGCCGCAAAAATCAAACCCGCGCTCGTGGCCGATCCGGTTCGCCGCAACAAAGAACAGGTGGTTTTCCATGCTGCGGGCTGGCGGAACGATCTCAGCGGTGCGAAACGCCCCGACCGGCCAATTGGTACCCAAGGCAATAATATCCGCCCCGGCCAATCCGAGAGCCCGCATCGGTTCGGGGAACGATATGTCGTAACAAATCCCTAACCCCACTCGTGCCCGCATCGGCGAACGAGCTGTGTCCCCCTGTTCGGCGTCTTGCTCGCCCTTTTCACCCTTTTCTTTGCTCGGCAAAGTAAACGCCTGATAGGGGATTTCACCGCGATCGACAAAGCGATCCCCACCGAGGTGAGGGAGGTGAATCTTGTGATAACGGCCCACGATCTTCCCGCCGGCGACCAACAACGCGGCGTTGCGTAACTTCTCGCTATCACGCAACATCGTACCAAAGGTCAACGGCACACCGAGCCGATCCGAAGTGGAAATGATCTCCGCAATCTCCTCGGAATCTTCATTGATCGCCACATCCCATGCTTCCTCGCGGCTTTCGAACGCATAGCCGGTCAACATGCATTCGGGGAAAACCGCGAGATCAACATTCTTCTCGGCCAACTTTTCAAGCGTGTCGAGAACCGTCTGCAGGTTCTCTTGCACTGCAGCAAATCGAATGTCGGTCTGGACGCAGGCTAGCAACATCGTAAAACCAAGGGCTGGCGGAACCGGAAAACTGTTTGTCCTACTCGCTCCTGATTCGACCAAATTCGTTCGGCCTGCGACACGTCCCTTCTCAAAAACAGGAAACTCACAATTGAGTTCGACCATCTCTCAGACGACATCGACTGAAACAGACAACGCGCACGAGACGGATCCGAAACCGATGAGCCAATCCGAACAATCGAAATTTGACTACGACCTTTTTGTCATCGGGACAGGCCCGGGAGGCGAGGGGGCGGCGATGCAAGCTGCCAAGGGCGGATGGCGGGTCGGAGTGGCCGAACGGTACCAACAAATCGGTGGCGGCTGCACCCACTGGGGCACCATCCCCAGCAAAGCCCTTCGCTACGCCGTGACCAGCACCATGCGTTCGCTGAAGAATCCCGTCATGCGGGAACTCGGCTACACGATCGCCCCGTCTATGGAACAACTCGGACGTGGCACCCAAACGATCATCGGCCGGCAAGTCTCGATGCGGCAATCGTTCTACGACCGCAACAACGTGCCGATCCATCGCGGCCAGGCTCGCTTCATCGACGAACACACCGTGCGAATCGATGACGGCGAAACCGTGACCGCGGCACACTTTGTCATCGCCACCGGGTCGCGTCCCTATCGCCCGTCGAACGTCGACTTTTCGCACCCACGGGTCTACGACAGCGACACGATCCTGGGCATGCAGGAACGCCCAGCGTCCATCACGGTCTATGGCGCCGGCGTGATCGGCACGGAATACGCATCGATGTTTCGTAACCTCGGCATCAAGGTCAACCTGATCAACACCCGCGGACAATTGCTCGAATTCCTCGACGACGAAATCATCGACGCGCTGTCGTATCACCTCCGCGATCAAGGGGTCATCATTCGGCACAACGAATACATCGACCGGCTCGAACCGCACGATGACGGCGTGGTACTCTATCTCAAGAGCGGCAAGGCGTTGAAGACGGACGCGTTTCTGTGGGCCAACGGTCGGCAAGGCAACACCGACGATCTCGGTTTGCAAAACCTGCCGATCGAAGCCAACAGCCGCGGCCAAATCGACGTCGACGAACAGTTCCAAACTTGCCTGCCGCACATTTATGCCGTTGGCGACGTGATCGGTATCCCGTCGCTCGCTAGCGCCGCTTACACCCAGGGTCGCGCCGCCGGTATGCACATGCTCGGTCAGTGCAGCGGTAACCTGAGTCTTCACGATATCCCCACTGGGATCTACACCTCCCCGGAAATCAGCTCCGTCGGCGCGACCGAAAAAGAACTCACCGCGCAGTGCGTCCCCTACGAAGTCGGCCAGGCTCAATTCCGCTCTCTCGCACGTGCCCAAATCACCGGTGAAACGGTTGGTATGCTGAAACTGCTCTTCCACCGCGAAACCAAACGCGTCCTCGGTGTGCATTGCTTTGGCGCCAACGCATCCGAAATAGTGCATATCGGCCAAGCCATCATGAACCAACCCGACGAGCACAACACGATCGAGTACTTCATCGAGACGACGTTCAACTATCCGACCATGGCAGAGGCCTACCGCGTGGCGGCCCTCAACGGGATCAACCGGTTGTTCTAAGCCTCATGTCAGCACCCACGCAACAGCTCGCTCCAAAGCCCACTTCACAGCCGGATCGTCGCAACGAACTGGCGGTGATCCGGACCGATCTCGCCAACGAACGCACGTTGCTCGCATACGGGCGAACTGCCTTGATGATGGCGGGCACCGGCGGCACGTTGATCAAGTTCTTTGGCGAGTCGCCGGACATGCTGGTGCTCGGCATCCTGCTGTTAATCCTCGGTCTGGTGATGTTTGGCACCGGGATCGCTCGGTTCCAAATCAAACGCAAACAAATCAACGGACGCGTTTAAACCACCCGCAGCAACACAAACAACGCCGCCGCGATCAGGTCGGCCGACGTCCCCGGGTTGAGTCGATTCCCATCGGACCGCAACCGCCGATCGAGCGTTTGAATATGCTTGGCGACCTGCACACCGTCACTGCCGTTGATCGCGGCGAGACAATCGCGTGCCCACCCGGCTGCTTTTCGTGACCCGGCTTCTCCGCCTTTCCTCGCAATCAAACTGTCGCCTTCTCCGGCGATTAGCGTGATGTGAGCGTTCACAATCCCGGACAACACGTCGCCCGTGCGAGTCACTCGGTCCTGAATCGTAGGCACCACCACCTCAAACAAATCGCGATAGCCTTCGGCGTACTGTCGCGCGATCCGGTCCCGGTCCGACGCCAAACGCATCGCCGCGAGAATGTCGTACGAACCGTTGTTCTCTCGGTTGACGTCGAGCGAACGATCTTCACCGAGTGAATTTTCCTTGAGCGAATCGCCATCGAGTCCACCAGCGGATGCACCGGAGATTGCCTTGGCGATCATCGCCCCCTGATGCAAATCGATCCGCTCGAGCAACCGCTCGACAGACGCCTGCCAATGCCGCAAGCGATCCTCCGTCGACCAAGCAATCTCAGGACTCGATTCACTGACCTCGTCCCAATCCGGCTCGCTCGCCAACAACGGGGCGAGCAACAACACGATCCCCAAATTGACGTTGGTCTTGGTCGCTTTCACCGATCCAGTAACAGCGGCCAATACCGTGTCCCCAATTTCCTCAACCCCGC
>NZ_ANOH01000337.1 GCF_000346505.1 Aporhodopirellula sallentina SM41 | reverse complement strand
CACACGCGTAGCCAAAGATCTTCACCTGCGCGTCGTCACTCTCGATCGTGATCAACGACTCCGCAATCTCCGCTCCGAAGAACGCTTCGATGCGATCCGCCCAACGTGGCGTCGGCAACAAGTCAAACATCTCCTTGTCGCCATTGCGAAGGACGAAGTGCACCTTCGGGTTGGCCAAGGCAAGACGCGTGAACGCCTCAACGATATGCCCGCGTTCGGTTTGAGGAGTTTTGAGGAACTTGCGACGAACGGGCGTGTTGAAAAACAGATTGCGAACTTCGATCGTCGTCCCAACCGGGCAACCGCACGGCCCCGGCGACTCGATCACGCCGCCTCGAATATCAAGCTGGCTACCGCTCTGGGCCCCCTCGGCGCGACTGCGAATGGTCATTTGAGAAACACTCGCGATCGACGCAAGTGCTTCGCCGCGAAACCCCAGCGTTCCGACATGGAACAACGAATCGTCCTCGGGCAGTTTGCTCGTCGCATGACTGGTCACCGCGAGAGGCAACTGCTCCGCCGTCATCCCACAACCGTCGTCACTGATACGAATCAACTCAACGCCACCACCGGCGATCGTCAATTCGACTCGCGATGACCCCGCGTCGATGCTGTTCTCGAGCAACTCTTTTACCACCGAAGCGGGCCGCTCGATCACCTCACCTGCCGCAATCTGGTTGACCAGTTGCGGCGGCAATTGACGGATAATTCGCGGGCCGGCGGGAGGTGGCGGTGAACCTCCGTTGGCTTCGGTGGCGGTCGGTTCAGTCGTCGTGGGGGTGGAGGTAGCGCTCATGCGATTGAATGTAACGGATGAGAATCGCCGGACAATCGCAAACCCCGCCGAAGTGACTCCGGCCCGACGCTGCCTGGATCCGATTGCGTAAAAAAGGGGACTTGGTTCCGCTTTAATGCCGCACGACAGAGGCATTTGCGGGCCGCCTTCCCCAATCAGGTTTCCCAGATCGAGAGAATTGAATTCTCATCGCGCGATGCACGACCACCACGTTCGCCAACGCTGCCGCGGGGGCCAAACAGACGATTTTGCTGACATAACGATCCATTCTCTCGATCGACTCCCACGCCGCCAACGACAAAATCCCGGCGTCGGCCGCCAACATACCGCCCCACCCCACCCCCATGACCAACAACACCACCGACCATCGCAACCACGGCCTCCGCCAAAACGCGATCACGTTGCCCATCAAACCGGCCAAAACCGCGAGCCCCAGGTATGCAAACGCAGTGAGGTACAGACGGCTATCATCCTCCACCCTGATCACCGCAATCAGCACCGCGGCAACAACCGTCATTCCCAACAACCAACCGATCGACGCCTTCTGATGCCGCTTGGCTCGGGCCGGGCGTATCACCCACGGTGGCATCCGCGAGAGTCGCATGAAGAAAACTTGTATCGCAGCGACGACGGAGGAAACCACCAAAAACGAGAAAACGGCCTCACCCTCGAACGAAAAAACAATGCTCGAGAGCATCAACGCGACACAGCCCATCGCAAAATGGCGCCACCGAAATCCGGGCGAGAACAAGATCGCAGCCACGGTCGGCGACCCCACCGTCAACGAAATGAACAACAACCAATCCAAAGGACTAAGGCCTTTGAAACCGGTGACCAACTCGATCAGGAAAAAAGCGATGAATTGACCAACGAAGTAAACCGTTGGCACGATCCACCATCCTCGCCCGATGGCAAACTCCAAACGTCGTTCCCGCGACGACACACTTTCGGTGGAAATGTTCGGCAAGCTAACGGACGCCTATCGTGTTTGATTTGTGGTCACCGCAGGTGTGTATCACGCGAGATTCCGGAACAGCGTGATTTTAGGAACGGCCCAATATTGGGAACTGGGAGGTCCAACACGTCTCCCGAACTAATCGTTCGGGCGAACAATCCATCCACCACCCAACACACGTTCTCCATCGTAAACGACTGCTGCCTGCCCCGGTGCCACCGCCTTTTGAGGATCGGCAAAAACAACCTCGAACCGATTCGGGTCCGACTCATCGACGAGAACACGCGCCGCGTGCGGGCGGCCGTTGTATCGAATCTGCACGCTGACCTGCTCAGGCAAATCACTTGGGTCAATCAACCAGTTGGCTTCGTCCGCCATCAAGCCCGGTGCCAACAGATCTTCCGCGTCGCCCAATACCACCCTGCGAGTTTCCGGCTCGATGCGCACCACGAACTTCGGCTTGCCCAATGCGACGCCGAGCCCCTTGCGTTGGCCGACGGTGTAGGCTTCGAACCCGTCATGCTCACCGACGACTCGTCCGTCGAGCGTCACGATTTCTCCCGCGGTGGTCCCGACCATGTCCGGCCGCCGCGATTTCACGAAATCACTGTGGTGACCCTGCGTGACGAAACAAATCTCTTGGCTGTCCTTTTTCTCTGAGACACCTAGACCCAACGAAGCCGCAATTTCGCGAATTTGAGACTTCTCGTAGTCGCCCACCGGCAGCATCATCCGCGACAACCGCTCGCGACCGATCCCGAACAAAGCGTACGACTGATCCTTGGAATCATCGAGCCCGCGTCGCAGTTGCCGACCGGTGGCGTCTTCGCTCATACGAGCGTAGTGGCCAGTCGCAACATAGTCCGCATCGACCCCGTCGGCATAATCAAAAAGAGTGCCGAATTTGATCCAGTTGTTGCACTTCACACACGGGTTCGGTGTCCGCGCGTTCAGATAGTCATCAACAAAATAATCCACAATCCGGCGGAAGTCTTCCTGCAGATCGAGCGAGTAGAACGGGATATCCATCGACATCGCCACACGACGTGCATCCGCCGCGTCGGTCGCACTGCAGCACCCTTGTTTGTGGTCAGCACGTTTGCCCGTCGACGTCGAAACGCCTCCCAACACAGGCAACCCCAACGGATTCAGGTCCGCGGCGTCATCGGTCTGAATGCGGCAGGCCGATGCGGAGGCCTCTCCGTGCCGCATGAAAACACCGATAACTTCGTGACCGGCTTGGGTGAGCAGATGGGCCGCGACGCTGGAATCAACTCCACCACTCATCGCGAGAACGACACGTGACATGTATAAACAACTAGTTAAAAAGCTCTGAGCTAGAAAAGACAATCTCCCTTATCATACCCATGGAGTCCAATCCGTCATGGACGCTGACCTGACCAACCGCAGCAAAACGATCCGCGCTCGCCTCGTCCAACTGCAGGACTCTCTTTGACCACGCTGCCAAGACCGAGAAAATCAACGACATCGAGGCCCAAATGGCGGCCCCCGATTTCTGGGACAACAGCGAAGCGGCTCAAAAGGTCGTCATGCAGTTGAAGACCCTCAAGGGGATCGTCGGACCGCTCGACGATCTTTCGGAATCGGCCGCAGACCTCGACGCGTTGTTCGAAATGGCCGAGGAAGACGACTCGATCGAGGAGGAACTTCGCGCCGAAATCCAGCGTCTCGAAGATGTCCTCGATGACCTCGAACTCAAGGCGTTGCTCAACGGCCCGCACGATTCGGCCGGGGCAATTGTCACGATCAACGCACGCGACGGCGGTACCGACGCCAACGATTGGGCCGACATGATGCTGCGAATGTATTCGGCCTGGGCGGTCGGGCAAGGCTACAAAATCGAACTGCTCGATCGACAGGAAAACGAAGAGGCGGGCATCAACAACGCCTCGATCGCAGTCCGCGGCCCGATGGCGTACGGATACCTCAAAGGTGAACAGGGAATGCACCGGCTCGTCCGGATCAGCCCGTTCAACAGCGAAGGCAAACGCCAAACCAGCTTCGCGGCGGTCAACGTCTCTCCCGAAATCGATGAATCCATCAACATCGATATTGAAAAGAAAGACGTCCGCGAAGACACCTACCGCGCCGGTGGAGCAGGCGGCCAACACGTCAACAAAACGGACAGTGCCGTGCGGCTGACCCACATCCCCACCAACACCGTCGTCCAATGCCAAAACGAACGTAGCCAACACCAAAACCGGGACACCGCGTGGAAAATGCTACGTGCGAAATTGGCACGTATCGAAGAGGAAAAACGCGAAGCGGAGGAAGCGTCCAAATACGCAACCCAAGCAAAAACGGGATTCGGAAGTCAGATCCGCAACTACTTCCTGCACCCCGACCAACGCGTCAAAGACTCTCGTACCGGACACTACGTCGGGAACTTCGAAAGCGTCCTTAACGGCAGCGAACTGCAAGGTTTCTTCGACGCCTTCCTGCGTCTCAAAGCCGGCAAGACCGAAGCCGTTGCAAACGACTCGGATGATGATGAATAGACGACGTGCGTTTCTGTTTTGATCGCGGCCCCAACTACACTTCCCGCCGAATCGACTTCCTCAATCGGTTCGGCGGGAACTCCGCATACATCAAACTTCTCGGGTCGATTCTTACTTAGAATCTATCCGAGTTCGAATCAGCCGATCGGTGTTGGTCGCGGCTGACACAGTACAAACAGGACGAACGCCCGCCGGATGATCCATTGATCGAGGTGTTCGAATAGGTTCCTAGAAATCAATCTGCGCTCGCGTGGCGAAGATCCCCGCTTCGCTGTCGCCCGAACGCCATACGTTGGCGAGAATGTAATTGACCTGAAATTTTGTCCGTGGGTTGAGATACCAATTCAGCCCGGCGGTGAAATTGCTCATCCGACCACCCTGAATGTTCTTGTCACTCAGATCGATATACGAACATCTCGCGGCAATTTCCCACGCCCCGATGCCACCTTCGGCACCCACGCTCTTGTTGGGAATGACTCGTCCGAACACGCCGCCCTTGCCGTTGTACGCTCTCGTCTCGCCGGTCAGAAAAAACCCGCCGTGCGCGTAGGCTCCGGGGAATATCAACGTCGAACCGGCCTGCTGCTCGACGACACTGTATACCGCTTCGGATTGCAGGTAGAGCGATTTACAAACCATCGCCATCTCCGCCCCGAACAATTGCACATGCTCCGTTGCAATCTCTCCGGTATCGACGAAAGGAGGCAAATTGCTGGGCACTCCGACGGGAACACCACCACCTGATTCGCCAATGAAAATTTCCGGGGTACTGCGATAGCGGAGCACGTCATTGGCGGGATCGATCAAACTGTAGGCACCACCGATATGCAGCAACGATTGCTGATCGTGATCGGACAGCACGACCCCGGTCGCGCGGGTCGCCATCGCGTACCCGCCGTTGTCACCAACGTTCCCGCCGTAGGCATCCGATGGAAAGCGATACGCTGAAACCGCCCACGTGGCCAACTCGTCATCACGTACACCGGACAACATCACACCGGTCTGACGAAACGGCAAAAAGGTGGCAGGCAATGCTCTTTCGAGAAACGTCATCTCCCGAGCACTTGTCATCACGTCCATCCCGATCGGTTGTCGAAAATAGCCGATCCGCAAATCACAACTTCGGATGACATCTTCGACATCCAACCGCACGTCGGCGAAACTCGGACGCCCCGCAAACCCAAAGTCCATGTCGATACAGAAACCAATATTGTCCCATACCTTTCCGACCGCTGACAATCGCGTTCGACGGAAGTCGGAACCGTCTTGGACATCGCCTACTAACGCGCGGTTGGCGGCATCCTGACTGAACCAAGCCGCATCGGTTTGCAGCAATCCTGATAGGCGAACGCTGGGATACTTCGGTGTATCGTCTTCGACCACCGCATGACACTCAGTCACGATCGGCGAAAACGGCTCCACCGGGTAGGCCGCCCTGACGTGCTCGCTGTTTTGCCGTTCCCACAGTTCGTCAATTTGACGCCGCAAATCGGCCAGCTCATCGGCAATCGCATCCTTTTCAGTAGCCTCTCCGACGACACCCCCATCCACCGAGTCTGCCGAAACGAGGCCCGTCGCCATCCCAGACTCCAGCATCATCGCAAACTCAGGCTGCGCCGCATGGTCCTCACCCGCCTGTACTACGCCGGAACCGGCGATCGGCATCATCAACACCCACCCCACAACGCAAACCAACAGGCGACACGGCTCAAATCGCCCCGCCTCCCGCCGATCTCTCGCGTTGTTGAGCCTGGTTGTTCGTGTCATATCCGTCTGATCATCAGTACCGGTACCGGAAATGCGTTCGCCAAAGGCGGCATCATTGCATTTGTCGGAAAAACCCGACCGCTGGCTGAGGCGGTGGGATCGAATCGTTACAACCGGACCGTTTCCCCGACGTTTCATTTGCTCGGGCGCGTAATGCAACCTATTCATTGAGCGATTGCTCTTCGGGCGATCGTTTGACTTCGGTCAACCGACTTTGGCCAATACGGCTTCCTCCATTCGAAAACGGTTTCACTCGTGGCTTTGCTTCGACGCTTCTGGGCACCTGCACTGATCCTACTCATGGTTGCTATCCATGCAGCCGTGATCGGATACGTGCGCAGCCGCGTAGCCCGTCTGAGCAACCTGGAAAGCTCCGCGGTCGAGATCGGCCGTTTGCGTTTCCAAAACGTCAACGAACCCGACATGGTTTATCAGCTGATCTTGCACGCCGTCGTCGACCCAACCCGACACTTCCGCGGCGAGCAACGATTGACGCAAACTCGGATGGAAATCATCGAATCGGCCGAACAAATGCTCCGCCAAGTCGAACCGGCCTGGTTGGCAGACCCCGCTCAGAAAGAAATCCGCGAACGTTTGATGGACGTCGTGCTGCAAAACCTCGACGAGCCGCTCGTCCAACGGGTCCTGATCACCGACTGGCTCCGCGTCCCGAGCTCCTCGACGGCGCCCGCTATCGGCGCCACGCCGCCGTTGCTCTAAAACGAAGAAACTGTCAAACGGATTACCGGCGACACAGGCAACTTCGCCGCTGGCAATTTCTTCGTCCTTTCTGACCATCGAATCATGTCAGACTCATCCCCGTCAGACCCAACTGCCGAGCGAATCACGCAGCTCGAGATCCAACTCGCCCACACGCAGCGAACCTGCGAACAGCTCAACGAGATCGTCACCAAACTGTCGCTCGACGCTCAATCACGCGATCGATTGCTGCAGCGACTCGTCGATCAAACCAAAGAACTCAAAGGCAAACTCGAAGAACGTGGGACGCTCGAGGACGAAAAACCTCCTCACTATTGAGCCACCGTTTCAGGCTCACCACGCAGCGTTTCCGAGCGCCGAGTCTCAGTCGCGATAGTTAGGATAGTAACCGTCGTAGTAGGGCGCGACCGGGTACGGTGTGCCTCGTCCCGAAGGATAGGGGGCGAAACCGTTCGTGCCCGCAGCCGGGTTGGGCCGTCGTCCGGAGTGACCATGCCGCCGCGGATCCCAACCATTCCCGGATCCAGCGGCATTCCCGGATCCAGCGGCATTTCCTGTTCCAACCGCGTTCCCGCCATTGCCTGGACGTCCCGGGCCACCATAACCTGGGCCAAACCCGGGGTAGAAATTGTTGAAACTCAAACCGGCATAGGGTGCTCCCCAATTCGGATACGGGGTGCTGTAAGGACGGTACGGGAACCGCCATTCTCCGTAAGGCCGCACCGGTTCGCCCCACTGTTCGACTTGGTGATAGTTGTCCGCGGACTGCCCGTAGGCGAGTGAACTGCGAAAGTGCGTGTAGCCACTGGTTCTCAACGGTGCCGAGACCGCTGCCGTTGGCACCTCAACCGGTGCGAACTGCGCGACCCGTTCACCGCTGACCATGTCGTGCGTGAAACGGCTCGGCAACGTCAACCAATCCGCGCAAACGTGTCCGCCGCAGCAGAAGACCGCGAGAAAGAGGAACGTCGATGATGAGAGGCCTTTGACACTTTTCATGGCCCCAAAATAGTTCGTGTTCCTAACTGAGGCGGCGGTCACGAGGAAAAACTCGGCAACACGCTGGCTCTCTCGGACGCAAAGTCCGCCCAGTCGTTGCAACCCGAACCCGCTCAATCCGCTGTAGAGCAACCCAGCCGACGGCGGAAAGCATGCCGACTACTTCGACGCGGCTTTGGTTGCCTTTTTGATTCGTGCTTCCGCATCATCGAGCAGCGATCGCATCGCCTCACGCGCCCCTTCGGGATCACGGTCGCTGATTGCATCGAGCACCTTGCGGTGGGGCGGAATGGATGTCCGGTTGTCGGACGCCTGGCGGTTGGTCACGCGCAAACTCGACGCCAACGAAACATGAATCACGTTCGCAACGGGAGAGAAGAACAAATTCCCCGCCGCGTGCAGGATTTCCGAATGGAACTCCAGGTCCGCCTGCAGGAATTCCTCCACGCTGTCGGTGTGCTGCTCCATCCGCTCAAACGCGTCGCGGATCGATTCCAACTGTTCCTCGGTTGCCCGCTCCGCCGCCAATGCCGCCGCCGCCGGCTCAATCGCTTGGCGAAACTCCGTCAGGAAAAACAACTGCGAATCACTGGTATCCGCCTGCGATTGCCAATCGAGCACCTCCGGATCGAGATAATTCCACGACCGATTAGGCAATACGATCGTGCCTCGCTTCGCTCGCGAATCCACCAACCCTTTGGCGGCCAACGATTTGATCGCCTCGCGGATCACCGTCCGACTGACGCCCATTTTGTCGCACAACACGGCCTCTTGCGGCAACGGATCGCCCGGTTTGACTTTCCCAGCCAAAATTTGACAACCCAAATCGTGAACGACTTGGCCACAAAGGTTCCGACGAGATCGCATGGTTTCCATGAAAATTAGGCTATCAGTTCCAAATCACGAGTGAGATATGAGAGCGACACGACATGCTTTTCCAACATATCGAAAACGTGCCCCTCTAGGTGCAAGACTACAAACAATCCGTCGTCGTAACGCGCAGCATTTACGCAAAACGCTACTTTTTTACGGAATATACGCCGGCAAACCTACGTGCCCACTCCGAAAGGGATCGTCGACCATCAATCCGACAACGTATCCCTCATATTAAATGCCTTGCCCTGCAAAGTCTATGGACTTCTGAGAGGGCATTCTTCAGCAGCAGTCTTAGCGGAAAACGTTGGCAAAAATGATGATGAAACGTTCGGACGAACGGCGACCACTGTGATTCTCACACCCCCCTCGGCGCGGGCAAGCCCCGGGGAAACAAGGAGAAGGATGCTAGCGATGCCCACAGTGTTTTGGACGCCCGAACTCACGTGAGAATGCCATACGGATCCATCACAAACACGGGACACTGCAGCGGTGCGGCAATGCAGTCTTCGGGCTAGAGCATCTTGAGATTTGACGTGGCCGATCGACCGCCGGATGTCGCCCGAACTCAGGCCACCGAAGCCTGCCAACATCGGCGACATCCTTTCTTAGTATCGCTTTAGTGGTGCGTCACGACTAAGAATGAAGGTTCAAGGGCGTAGCGAAAGTCGCCAAAACTTTCAGTGACTCACGAGCCCT
>NZ_ANOH01000336.1 GCF_000346505.1 Aporhodopirellula sallentina SM41 | reverse complement strand
CACACACGAACACGATCGCGCACATTGTCGACAACGCCAACAAATCGAAAATCCCGGCACGCGACTGACCATCAAGCTGAGGTTCGACAGGGTGCTCGGTCAACGCAATTTCCCGCCGCGACGTGAGCGAGCAACGTGACACCAGTCGATAAAGAATCGGCAGTATCCCCGCGGCCGAAAACACCATCAACATCATCGGAACGTGACCGACGTGAGCGAGCACGGCGTCTCCCCCGCTGGTATGCGAGTAAACAAGGTTGCCGATCAACGGCAGCGCGCCCCCCAACCCCAAGATCAATCCGCTGACGCATGCGAAGATCAGATAACGCGATCGACTGCGCGGATGGCGGAGCCACAACCACAGATGCAGCATGCAAACCGGGACCGCCAACGGAACGACCACAACGAGGCTGAAAAGGATCAAGACCAGCGCGACCGGAACCGCATCAACCACTCGCTCTCGAGGAACACGAAAGAAACGCATGCGAGACCGCCCCGAGTACACAAATCCATCGAGGCCGCATCCGCTTCGCCGCCCCATCAAAGACTCCCCAATATAGCCGAATTGGCGGGAGCTTATCGATGCTTCGGCAAGAAACGGCTACGCGAGAATGTCCTGGGCGACGGATCCCGCGACGTCGGTCAACCGCATCTCGCGACCGGCATGGCGAAACGTAAGCCGTTCATGATCGAGCCCGAGAAGGTGCAGGATGGTGGCATGCCAATCGTGGACATGCATCTTGTTTTCGATCGCCTCATAACCGTGCTCGTCGGTGCTTCCATAGCTGAAGCCGCCTTTGACGCCGCCTCCGGCCATCCACATCGTGTAGCCTTTGTGGTTATGGTCCCGACCGGTACCGCTGTCGGAATACGGTGTGCGTCCAAACTCGCCTCCCCAAACAAGAAGAGTGTCTTTGAGCATGTCACGACGTTTCAAGTCTGCGATCAAGCCCGCGATCGGTTTGTCGGTCTCGCTGCAGTTGTCGCTCAGTGCCGTTTGGATGTTACTGTGTTGATCCCAACTGCCGTGTCCCAATTCGATAAAGCGAACGCCCGACTCGGCAAAACGCCGCGCGAGTAAACACTGACGCCCGAAACCGTCGGTAGGATCTTCGTCGATGCCATAGAGCGAAAGCGTCTCTTGCGTCTCGTTCGAAAGGTCCATCACTTCCGGCACCGCGTCTTGCATCCGGAATGCGAGTTCGAAGTTCTCGATGGCACCTTCGACGATCGGATTGTGGCGATCGCGTTCAAGCTTTTCGCGGTTCAGGGCACCGATGAGATCGAGTTGTTTCCGTTGATTGTCCTTCGAAAGATTCAGTCCGCTCGATTCGGTGGATGGATCGTCGGTCAACCAGGACGGCAGGTTGTTGATTCCGTACGGGTTTGTTTCGCCACGTCGCATGCGATCAATTCGGCGATTTCGCTGGCTGCTGTCCTGGATCGTGAATTTGGTGCCCTGATAGGCTGCCGGCAAAAACGCGCTGCCGTAGTTCTGGGCTCCACCGGTCGCCGAAGGCGGGTTGATCGAAATGAATCCGGGAAGATTCTGGTTCTCGGTACCGAGACCGTAAAGCGACCACGCACCGAGCGACGGCCGAACAAACTGAAACGTTCCCGTGTGCATTTGCAACATCGCTTGAGCGTGCGCGGGTTGGTCGCAGTGCATCCCTCGAAGGAGACACATCTCATCGGCTTGGTTGGCGACGTTCGGGAACAAGTCGGATATCCAAAGTCCGCTGTCACCGCGCTGTTTGAATTTCCAAGGCGACGAGCACCATGGCGAACCATAGTTGGAGGCTCGCCCATGGTCGGTTTTGAGTCTCGGTTTATAATCGAACGTGTCGACATGCGAAGGACCACCCCGCATGCATAG
>NZ_ANOH01000335.1 GCF_000346505.1 Aporhodopirellula sallentina SM41 | reverse complement strand
CAGTGAGGGATCCGGGCTGGAGGATTCCGATAGCGGACGCGACGTGGGGGAACGATTTCTCGTTCAATGGCAAACTCTCGCTGGGGGTCGACGAAATCGGGAACACGTTGTTGGTGAGCGCCGAAGGTGAAGCCCTCTTAGAACTCATTGTTTCCATGATTGAAAAACTGGATATGGCAGCGCAACCCGGCGGCGAGATCGAAATCGTCCGCTTCTCGGGTGACGTATCGCCGGAGATGCTCCGTCAGGCGATGGCCGCATTTGGCGCAACGTCCGAATCCTCCTCCCGCAGCGACCGGACGGCATCCCGCGGGGGACGCGGCAACGACCGTTCCCGCGACAGCGACCGTCGTCGCTCACGTGATCGGTCATCACGTGACTAAAGCGTCGGCGAGATTCGCTCGGCGTGTCACGTCGAACGCCAAAATCATCCTGATCGTTTGGGTGTTGCTCGCTGTCGTCGCCAAAACCATGGCGCCGTCGTGGAAGTCGGTGGCCCTCGATGGCGACTTTGACTACCTGCCGAGCACGCGGGTCAGCGTCGCGGGCGGCCGGTTGCTCGACCGCGCGTTCAAGGGCACCCGTTCACGCAGCCAAATGGTGGTCGCGTTGGCTCGCGATAGCGACCAGTGGACGCGTCAGGATCGGTTGCTCGGTCTCGATATCCTTCGGCGGTTGTATCATCGACTCGGCGAAGTCTGCTGGATGCGGTCGGAGGAGATCGCGTGCGGCGAAGTCGACGAGGCACGCATGATCGTGCCGCTTCCCGATACCCAACCAAACGCGACTCCGCCAGATCCGAATGCCCCGGATGTGAATGATCCAGGTACAAATATAGGTGCGGGGACTCAAGCGGGCGACGATGGCGGCGGTGTTGCCAGCACCAACTCCAGCGACGCACCGGACACCTCCGCCGGTTCTGCAGCGGAGTTGAATTCAAACGCTCTGGTCACGGCATCGACCGATCGAGTCGAACCAACATCGCCGACCGGTCAAGACACGCCCGAGGAGGTTTCGGCATATCAACGCCAATCGTCACAGCGTTGGCTCGGTGTCGCGGTCGAAGCGTTTGATCAGGCGATCGAGATCGATGCCGAGTTCTACCAACTGCTCGATGATCGTGTCCCGCAGCGGGAACCGACCGCGTATGAACCTCGGTTGGCGATCGCGTATTGGGATCGTGGCTTGCTGGCCGAGGCTCGATGTGCCGATCCTGATTTGATCGAACAGGATTTGGAATCGGCTTCGGTTTTGGATCCCAATATCGCCGAATCCGCCTTGCCGATTTTGGAGCGAGACCTCGACGCGTGGACGGTTCTGCTCGACGTTTACAGTTGGAAAGAGTCGGTCATCGGCGAACAGCTCAAAAAGCCACGCTCACGCATTGCTGTCCTCACCCTCGCGAGCGAGTTGGCGGCGACGGGCAACATCGCGCTGCTCGAACAGCTCCAAGAGATCGTCGACCGGTGCGTCGAATATCAATCCGAGTATCTGACCGCGGAAGAACGCGGGCAGGCCGGCGACCTGAGGGTCAAGATTACCGGTTCGGGCGCGATCGGAGGCGAAACGTTGCTCGCCGCGAGATCCGCGATCACGTATACCGAGTGGTTCACCGTTGGCATGATCCTGATCATCCTCGCGGTCGTCTATCGTGCACCGCTGCTCGTCGCGGTGCCACTGGTTTCGATCGCTGTTGCGGTGATGGTCGCCACCGCGGTCGTGACGGTCCTGACGTCGTTGGCCGGGTCGGTGGATTGGCTCGGGTTGGATCTGAAGGTCTACACGACCAGCCGCATCTTTGTGGTCGTGATCCTGTTCGGCGCCGGAACCGATTATTGCCTGTTCCTGATCGCAAGGCTACGTGAAGAAGCCGCCTCGCATGTTTGGCCGGTCGCGTGCGAGCGAGCACTCGCGAACGTTAGTGGGGCGTTGCTGGGCAGCGCGATGACCACCATTGTTGGTCTCGGAATGTTGTGGTTCGCGGACTTTGGAAAGTTCCACCACACCGGTCCGATCATTGCGATCTGTTTGTGTGTCGGGTTGCTCGTTTGCATGACAATGACGCCGGCGTGTTTGCGGCTGCTGGGCCCCAAAGTATTTTGGCCGATCCCGATCACCGAGGAGTCCGAACGTGCGGTGGTCAAACTGCTGTCCAATCGTGACCTGAATCGCAGTGACTCGACAACGGGCAGCCCATCGACCAAGAGCGGATTGACGACCACGGGCGGACTGATGTCTGGCAGCCGGATGTGGAACGCCACCGCAATCGCGTTGACGCGGTACCCGTCCTGGACCCTCGCGGCAGGATGGTTGTTGTTGATCCTGCCCGCCGCGTTCGGGTTCATGCGAGAACAAGACGTCACGTACGACCTGAGCGGGCAATTGCATCACACCGCCGGCAGTCGGCAGGGAATGGAACTGCTCGATCGTAATTTTGGCGTCGGTGAGTTGGCTCCGATCTCGATTCTCGCTCTCGCCGATGACGACCAATCCGATGAAGCGTTGGCGAAAACCAGCGACAGGATGATCCGGCGGCTTTATCAACTCGAAGGAGTCAGGCGGGTTCGTTCCCTCAGCGATCCGCTCGGCGATTTCCCGCCCGAACGAGAAATGGGGTTGCTCAGCAAAGAAGCCTGGCGTCGGCGAACGCTGCAGAATCATCGTCTCGCACGGTTGCATTTTGTCGCCAACGAACCCACCTACACGCAGCGTTTGATTCGGCTCGATGTGATCGTCCAGGAAGACCCGTTTTCCGAAGCCGCCGCGGCGAAATTGGAGTTGGTCTCCGGTGAAATGCAAAAGACGCTCGACTCGGTTGAGCAGGAGACGAAGACGCCGTGGACTTTATTCACCACAGGCACAACCGCATCGATCGTCGACCTCCGCGAAGTGACGTTGCGGGACACGCGTCGGATCAAGATTGCCGTGATTGTCGCCGTTTTGGTGGTGCTGATTATTGTGATCCGTCGGCTCGCCCTGTCGCTGTATCTGATCTCGACGGTGCTGCTGAGTTACTACGCCACGCTCGGGCTGACGTATTGGTTTTTCGCGTCGATCGACGGGCCTGACTTTTTAGGTTTGGATTGGAAACTACCGCTGTTTCTATTCGTGATCTTGGTCGCGGTCGGGCAAGACTACAACGTTTACCTGGTGACGCGGATCATGGAAGAACGCAAACGTCTCGGTTCACTCGCGGCGGTGCGGCGGGCGGTCGCTCGTACCGGCGGTATCGTGACGGCGTGCGGAATTGTGATGGCTGCCACCTTTTTCAGTATGACCTCGTCGGCGTGGTGGCCACCACTGGTCGAGGCAATCTGGCCGTCGAGCAATTCGATCGCGACGACCGAGCAAACAACGCTGCGTGGGATCACCGAACTCGGTTTCGCTCTCGCACTCGGTGTTCTGATCGACACGCTTTACGTCCGCACCGTTTTGGTCCCGAGTTTTGTGGTGCTCTGGGATCAATACCGCAAACGTCGTGCGGCGAAACGGGCGCAGGCGTAGGACCGCTCGCCGCCACGCAGCAGGGTCACAGTAGAGATCGCAAGATGGATTTTAGTGTCAACGACAGTGGATTTGACCGACGATGTGGTTGATCGCAATCGACGAAGCGGGCTACGGTCCCAAGCTCGGCCCGCTGGTCGTCGCTGCATCGGCGTGGCGGTGTTCGGAGGTGGGTGAGCGATCGGATTCGCCACGCTGCGAAACGTCGGTCGATCAAATGACGCCTGACCCTTTTCGTGAGTTGGGCAAGCCGGTACGTGTGGGGCGAACCTCGGTACGTGTCGACGATTCCAAACAAGTCTTCCGGGGTGGGATTCTGGCGCCGCTGCATGCCGCTGTCTCGGTTGCTCATCACGCGTGCGGACGCGACGAAGCTTCGCTGGCCCAGCGGTTGCCGACTCTGCTGCCGATCGACTATCAAAATCTGTGCGAGGTTGCGTGGCTCAAAGACATCGGTGGGCGGCAGGACGATCCGATTAAATTCGCGGCAACCTCCGATACCGAGGCCGCTCGCGAGCAGTGGAGTCGGTGCCAATGGCGTTTGGTTGACGTCGCCGCTCGCATGGTCGATGCCGCAACGTTCAATCGGTTCTGCAGCGGAGACGCCGATCACTCGCCGCGTGGGAACAAGAGTGACCTGCTGGGTGAAACCAGCCTTCGCCTCGCCTCGCTGTTGATCGATCAGGTCACAGCAAACAATCAGACCGCCGACACACAAACCGTTGACGCGGAAAATGACGAACCGGTTGAGTTGTACTTTGACCGTCACGGCGGGCGGCGATACTACACCGGCGTGATCCAGTCGGTGTTTGGCACTGAGCCGGTTCGTGTCATCGACGAATCGAAAACGCAGAGCGTCTACGCGACCGAGTACCGGGGCCGGTCGCTGCGTTTGCATTTCACCGTCAAGGGCGATCGTTTCATACCGGTCGCGCTCAGTTCGCTGCATGCGAAATACCTGCGTGAGTTGGCGATGGCGTCGCTCAATGCGTTCTTCCGTGCGGAAGTAGAAAAGACGAACGCGGGACGTAAATCGGCATCTTCCGGGCAGGAAAGCCCAGTGAATGAGTTTCGTCCCACCGCTGGCTACCCTGTCGACGCGGATCGCTTTATCGAGACGATTCGGCCCACGATGCAAAGGCTCGCCATCGAGGATCGACAACTGATTCGTTCGCGATAGGCCGGCACCCGCGAGGGGCGTCCGCAGGCGGGCTCCGCGACAATTGATGCCTCCTCACGCCTGCCCGATTCACCCCCGGGCTCGTTTTGATACGATAGGCTTTCCCCAAAATACCACCCGGTGATGGCCGCAGGCCGCGACGCCGCAGGTGGTGTCGGCTAGTCAGCCGCTTGTCCTTCTAGAATCACGCCTCGCTATGAACACACCGAACTACACCGAGCGACAACGGCAGTTGCGAAACATCGTCGTGATGGCGTTAGCAGACGGTTCGATCGGCGGACGCGAAGTCGCCTTGTTGGCGGACCGCTGCGTCGAACTCGGGCTCGGCCAAGCGGAACTGCAGGAGGCGTTGGAGTTTGGGCTCGGCGACGATGCCGCTCTCGAACTGCCCGCGGACGAATCCACCCGCGAAGCATTGCTCGCTGATTTGATTCGGATGATGGCGGCCGATGGGTTCCTCGCCGAAACCGAGAAGCGACTCTTCGCACTCGCCGCCGCTCACATGAATATTGTCGGCGACCGCTTACAGGAAATTATCTCATCAGTCATCTCGGATCAAAACGATCGGGAAGGCAAAGACGCATCAGCGTGAACGAAACAAAGAAAACCCCCGCGAAGATTCTGATCACTTCCGGGCCGACACGGCAATATCTCGACCCGGTTCGATATCTCACCAACGCTTCGAGCGGCAGGATGGGATCCTCCCTCGCGGAAGCGGCTCTGAAACGTGGCCACGACGTGGTGATCGTTTCCGGACCGGTCGCGGTCGACTATCCGAGTGGCGCCGAAGTCATTCCGGTCGTCACCACCGATGACATGCTCCGTGTCGCCAACGAAGTCTTCCCGAGTTGCGACGGTGCGATCGGCGCGGCGGCGCCGTGTGACTACAAACCGCTGCACGTCTCCGATCAGAAACTGTCCAAGACCGGACGCCCGTTGCAGTTGGATTTGGTAGAAACGCCGGACGTGATCGCCGTTCTCGGTGAATCCAAACGCGACGACCAGTGGGTGGTCGGCTTTGCACTCGAAACCGACGACCGGCGATTCCGAGCGACCGTCAAACTGCAAAAGAAACACTGCGACCTGATGGTCAGCAACGGCCCCGAGGCCATCGACGCGTCGGACAACCATGTCGAACTGCTCGATCCGGCGGGCTCGGTGATCGAAACCATTTCGGGTGACAAACCGCACGTTGCCGACCGACTCATTCACCATATACACAACCGATTGATTCTTCGATGACTTCATTGACTGACGTGAACACGCCCGCACTGCAAACCACGTTGGGCCGCCTGACGTTGCCCAACCCGATCATGGTCGCGTCGGGAACGTTCGGCTACGCCCGCGAGATGCAGCGGATCGTTGACCTGCATCGCCTCGGCGGAATCCTCCCCAAAACAATCACCGCCGAACCGCGGATCGGGAACGCACCGTGGCGAACGGTAGAAACTTCCGCTGGTTTGCTCAACGCGATCGGACTCGATAACGACGGCGTCGACGCGTTCCTCGAACATCACCTGCCGTACCTCGCAAAATTGTCCGCACCGATCGTGGTCAGCGTCGCGGGCCGAACGGTCGAGGACTTCACCGAACTGGCGCGGCGAGTCGGGCAGTGCGAAGGCGTTGCCGCGATTGAGCTGAACCTGTCCTGCCCTAACGTCAGCGGCGGGATCGACTTTGGCACCAACGC
The DNA here is from genome assembly GCF_000346505.1 of Aporhodopirellula sallentina SM41. Lineage (GTDB taxonomy): Bacteria > Planctomycetota > Planctomycetia > Pirellulales > Pirellulaceae > Rhodopirellula > Rhodopirellula sallentina. Next base: position 10,066 of record NZ_ANOH01000335.1, on the reverse strand, counting down.
CGAATCATGCCAACGAGTCGTCGCGTCGGCGCGGGAGGCGACCGAGGTGCCGATCCTCGCGAAATTGACGCCCAACGTGACCAGCATCGCGGAAATCGCTCGCGGTGCGGCCGAGGGTGGTGCCGATGCCGTTTGCCTGACCAACACGGTTCTCGGGATCGCGGTTGATTGGCGAAAACAACGACCAATTCTCGGCAACGGCATGGGCGGACTCAGCGGCCCGGCGATCAAACCGATCGCGCTGCGGTGCGTGCACCAAGTCCGACAATCGGTCGATATTCCAATCATCGGAATCGGCGGCATCGCCAACCTCGATGACGTGATGCAGTTCCTCGTTACCGGAGCCTCAGCGGTGCAAATAGGAACAGCCAACTATTACGACCCAACGTTGTCGATGCGATTGATCGACGAGCTGCCCAGTGCACTGGCGGAAATCGGTGCCACTCGAGTCAGCGACATCGTCGGCACGCTGAAGACCAGCTAACCCGAACCCGCGGTCACGGCCATCTTTCACTATCTCCTCGATCGCTGCGTACTCCGTCCGTCGCGCCATTCGATCCCGTTCGAGGCGTTGATCCGGTGCGACCTTCCCTATCGTCGGAGCGATGCCAAAGCGGCCGATGATGAGTCGATCCTCGAAACGTTCGTTGCCACCAACGTGGAACCCCGCGTGCTGCCCGAGACGGCATCCTCGTCCGCTGCGACACGTCTGAGTCCCGACTGGGAGAACGTTCCCAAGCCACGCTTCCTGTTGTTGAAATTTCCCGGAACGGCCGGACGTGCCGAGCGATCTTCGCCCTTCCCCGCGAATCTGATCGACGGGCAAGATCAGGTGCGTGAGCCCGGGCAACATCACGAAACCTGGACATGGAACCCGCCCGGATATGGTCGCAGCAGCGGTCGTCCTCGATTGAGAACGCTGGCTTCCGCCGCGAAATGCTTTGCGTCGCAGGTGCTCGCCGCCCGAGCGGGATCGCGGACCACGGTTTGGATCTGCGGCAACAGCCTCGGTTGCTTGGCGGCGTTGTCTCTCGCTGCACGCCTACAGGACTGGGCGACCGAACATGTCGATGCGAACCGTTTCGCATTGTGGCTACGCAACCCGCCGCAGCTCGATGAAGTCGTGCTGAAGGTCGCCGATCGCTACGCCGCACGCCGCCTGATGCGAGTGGCGACCAAACGCATTCCCGAATCACTCGATGCCGAGACCTGTGCCCGGCAGACTTCTCTTCCGGCCGTGTTTTTGATGTCGGAGCACGACGAGTTGGTGCTGCCGCCGATCCAGCGAAAGATTCACGAAGCGTATGCGGGCGAGCACCTCGTGGTGACGCTTCATGGGCTCGGCCACGGTGGGGTGCTCGAGGAAGAACACCGCGAGGATGTCGAGCGAGCGGTCGAGTGGTTGGCTTCGCGGTGTTCTCTGTAGCCGGTTCGTGCCGGCCGATCGCTGCGTGTTTTCTCTCTCGAGTTCGGCGATCGTGGCCACGCATCCCATCGAAGGCGGCGGTGAGAAACGCGGTGCTGCCTCACTCGCGAGCCTCGGGGCTACTTCGTCTCGGCGAGTTTGTACAGCGGCAGGTGGCGGTAGTAGACTTCGAGGCAGTAGATCGCGAAACACGTCGTGTACAAACGCCCCGACGCGTTGCCGTGTTCGTCCGCCTGCGGTGACCAACTGCCTGCTTCGCGGCCTCTTTTGACCTGCATCCGTGGCAGTTCGACTTTCATGTTGTCGTTCCAAATTCGCCACGCGGATCCGCCGTAGTGGTGCAGCGCCTGCGTGGCGTAGTACCAATAGTAAACGTTCATCGCGTCACGGCGGATCGGCCAATCCTGAACCAACGTGCTCAGCCCGATCGCCATCGCCTGACGTTCGCGTGGCCAACCGAGATACTGACGACAAAGCAACCCTTCGGCAGTCATCGAAGGGCTCGGAGGTCGGCCGCGTTGGTAACAGTAGCCGGCGCCGTTTTCGACCGAGACCGTATCGAGGTAACCGTCGATAATCGCGAGAGTCGAATGGTCGACCGGGATGCCCGCCGCCTGCGCACTGGTCAGTGCCATCACGTACCATCCGGTCACCGATAAATCCGAATCCGAACGCGGGTCGTACCGCCATCCGCCTTCGTTCCCTTGCGCCTTGATCGAATACTCGATCGCCGCTTCGGCGGGCACGCGGAGTTTGGAATCCCGCGTCATCGCATACAGTTCGCAGAGCACGATCGTTGCCTGAGCGTGTGCGTAGGCGCGTTGGTGATGAGGTTCGTTAGCGGCAAAGAATCCGTCGCGTCTGCGTTGCTTGTTCAGCAGAAACTTCAAACCGCGTTCGACGTTTTTCGAATAAGGGCCGTCGAAATGAGTGTTGCCGTCGCCCTGGAAAGCCAGCAACGCCATCGCGGTCGCGGCCGTTTGGTTTTCCTGGAAGGAGCCGTCATCGTACGGTCCCCGCATGCTCCACGAGCCGTTCTTTTGCTGTTGTTTGGCCAACCATTTCAGTCCCAACTCAACGGCCTCGACCGTGTCCGAGTTGCCACCGTATTGCCCGAGTAGCAACGACTTCATCGCACCCGAACGCCCACCAAACATCGGCTTGGCCATCGCCTCCAACGCCGACGCGCCGAGGTCAGCGGGAACGACATCGGACGGTTCCGCGATGTCCATCGACTCGATCAACGTTTCGACTTCCATGTCGACGGGCACTTCAGAGACCGCCTCGGCCTCGAGTTGCTCGAACTGCGACTCGGCACTCTCGAGAGAGTACTCCTGCAAGTCCACTGTGTCCGATTCGGTCGCCTCGCCGATCTCCAGAACAACCCGCGAGATCCCTTTGCCGACCGGCAACGTCCACAGCGCGAGCACGAGGAACAGCGTCATGTGAAAGACCATGCTGACCAGCCACGCCGGAATTGATCGGCGAACCGGTTCGAATGCTTCTTCGTCGTGTTCGTTCCGGGCCGGCTTCTCATCGGGCTGCCCGACCGTGCCACGCCAACGCGGAGTCTGCGAGGCACCACCCGCGGCAGCGGCCTGGCCGTTGGCAACCGGTTTGGCGTTCCTGGTTTGCGGCGTCGGTTGACCCGAGTTGACTTGCGAAGCGGCACGCGGCTTAGTGACTCGCCGGGTTTCGGTGTTTCGTTGCTGCGGTTGCGTTTGAGGCTGGGCGGGAACCGGCCTGCGAGGCTGTACCGGTTGACGCGGCTGAGACGGCTGTTGTGGCTGGGCTGGCTGTTGCGGCTCTACCGGTTGTTGCGGCTGAGGCGTCTGTTGCGGCCGGTTTGGCGGTTGTTTGGTTGTCCGCGGTGATGCGGAGGGCGGAGTGTTCGGGGGATTTGCCGGTTGAGCGTTGCCCGCGTTTTGTGGGGGCGCAGGCGGAGCCGGATTGGCGGCCGGAGGAGCCGGTTTGGCGATCGGCGGCAAACTCGCTCGAGGCGGCGGTGGCGGTGGGACCGGCGTTGGAGAGGGAGGCGGCGGGACGGCACCCGACTCCGGCACCACGGGCGGGAACTCGCCCGAGCCTTCTGCCGAAGTGGATTCCGAATGATTCATGAAAACGACGCCTCACGTGCAGGAAACAAGGTCACCACACGATTCGATAATTGAGAGATCGGACAGGGGGCGGAGATAAGAACCCGCGATATGAGTCCGCGAACACGCTAGCAGAACGAATGAGCGCCCCTCCCGTCAAGTTTAGGCCAGCATAACGGATCGAAAGCGTCAGGTTACAAAATTTCTTCTCGTGTTCTTAGCAACCTCGGTTGACAGAACGGCGTCGATAAGGAAAGCTTACTCAAAGACGAGCCAGCGAAAGTTGTTCCAAAATTACTTGCTTCCAAGTTGTTTTTCTGTGAACCTCGGAAGCACCAGGAGCGTCTACACTTAAATACCGCGGGATGGAGCAGCCCGGTAGCTCGCGAGGCTCATAACCTCGAGGTCGTCGGTTCGAATCCGGCTCCCGCAACTTCAATTAGACCCTTCGGTTTACTCCGACCGTCGGGTTATCGAACAAGCCGACGTTGGTCCCATGGACTGACGCCGGCTTTTTTCGTGTTTTACCGCTTGTCTGGTAACGACTTACGTCATCGCTGGCCGGCGAGAGGTCTCTCCGAGTGTCTCTGGAAAAGTACTATCCGGCCGCCGGCGAAACGGTCTCTGGGCCGATCTCGGCCAAAGGTCTCTCGTGTCTCTGTACTATTTGACCTCCAGGTTATGAAGTCCCGGAGTGCTATCGGAAGAAAGTGGTCAACATTCCTAGAGTCGTCTTGGACGGTGACGTCCGAAACAAAACCACGATTCTAGATTCCCCAGACGTTCAGCTCGAATCCTAGACATCAGCATCAACTTAGAGCGCCCTGTTTCATTCGCAGTTTTGCCTCAATCGGGATATAGGTCTTCATGGTTTCAAATCCATCGGATCACGCTGAGCCCTATCTGATCGTAAAATCTGCCCATTTGGTTTAAAGGAAAATTGCTGGCATGAGTACTTCACGTGCGCTTTCAAGCTTCGTCACGTTCGCGACTGACGAGCAGTTTCGCAAAGATCATCTAAAATTTTGTGCTCTGTGGTACGACGAAGTTCTGTATGAAACTATTGGGAAATTCAATCAGGATAAATTCATCGATAGCCTAGTTGAAAATGAAAAAATATCTCGAAAGTTCATTCGGGAGTTGAGCGATCTGTTTGTTCCGCTTGCTGCAAGAGTTGAAGCGGACGTCATTGAGGAACTGCGAAATTCGGAACCACATGGCTATCCAAGATGGGGTGAGAAGCATGAAAATTACAATTACCCTGAACCGGAATCTGCCGAGGAATTTGCACACAACTGTCTACTTGAGCGTATCGCATCTCAGCACGGTGTTGATCGGATTACTGGGCACGCGATCGAGCATGCCGAGGGACGAGCAAGAGTGGCCGTCAATGCCGTGCGAACCTGGCAACTCGTAAATCGAGAGATTCCCTGTATGCTCCAGGCTAATCCAGACGAAAAGTTGGCGATGACTGCGGTTCGCAAGTATGGAGCCGGAAATGAAGAAGTGACTCCCCCCATAGAACTTCTTGAAGCTTCGGTGCCATCGCTTTCAGCGGTCCCTTGGAGCCAAGTCTTGCAATTTCGTCGGGACGGTTCGCTTGAGTCATTAAGGTCCAAAATTTCAGAGGCAATGCAACTTGCAGGAAAGAATATCGATGCCGCCAAGAGGGTGCTTGCTGACTTAGAATCCACAACGATCGATCAAATTGTTGATAGCGCAAGGCCAAATCCTCGAAAAGTGATTATTGAGTCAGCGGCAGCAAATGTCCCTGGGTGGTTGTTCAACCCTGCTAGTCTTTCCATCGCGATGCGAGACGTTAGCGCCTCCCAAAAAAATCAACGGGAGCTAGGTTGGCTGTACCTGCTTCGAGATATCCGCTCCGCCGCTTCGCCAGATTCTTAGTTCTGTAATGTGGCCATGATTCAATTGAATCTGGATGAGGTGCATCGGGTTGGGCGGGCGCGCCAGTCTCTTATTTTTGAGCGGTCTGATTGCTAGTGGATCGAAGAAATCACCATCGGCAAAGGTACCAACGAAGCGGCCGAAACCGGGACAATTGCCGCTCGAAGAAATCGTGGTCTTTAATGGCTTTAGTGCACCCTGAGACTTCAGTGTGTCACTGAATCAGCTTTTGTTGATGCGAATCGCGATCAACGCCAGCGGCGACAGTATCCCGGCAACGGGGACGCCAAAGGCTGCGCCGTATAGCCCGCCTTTGAACATCCACTGCACGCTTCCTGGCGGGAGGATCTCTGCGGTTGAGATTGCGAAAAAGCATGCGACCATCGCACCGATGCGACTGGCCACGATCGAAATCGGCCAGCAGGCCTTCGTGCGTAGGAGCAAAGCGAAGACGGTCGACGTGATCAAACCGATCGCGATCCCGCTTACGCCAGTGGCCATGACATCAGCCCGACCAATAGCATGGCCAACAATCCAATGGTTGTCGCCAGCATTGTCCCAGATGCGATTTGCAACGCTGTTTTCATTGCGCTCTTTATCATCCTCCAAAAGAGCCCGCCGGTGGCTGGTTGCTTCGCAGTTTCTGGTTAACCCTATCTAGTTCTCTCCTACATAACCCTGAGGGCGGGACCGTTTTGTTCGGTTCGCTAGGGATTGGTTTTAGGAGGAAGGGTTATATGGCGTTGGACTATATCCAGCCTGTCGTTCAGGTGCGGAAAGTGGCGAAATTGCTGGAGTTGGTGACGATTCGGGTCAAACGTGGCGAGATTCCAGAGACTTTGGAAAGTTCTCGCGAGATTGAAGAAACGGGACTTGAGATCTCTCCGCCGTCAGTGATCACTGTGTCTCGCGGTGACTGTTTTGCAACGGGCAAGACGGTCCGCGATAAACTCTCAAACAGTAATGGTGATCCAATTGAGCGAACAGCAACGCGAAGAGATCGCGACCATTTTGGCGCGGGCAATTCGACGAACCCTGGACAAGGCGGCAGCAAAAGACACGCAAGACACATCTCAACTTCCGAGCCAACCGGAGGTAGCTGATGAGTCCCAATCCTAAAAGTAAAAACAGTGCAGCATTTGAAATCGCCGAGTTGGCCGACCTGACGATTGACCAACTGGTGGCGAAGTTCGAGGTCGTCCATCAAGAGAAGTGCCGTTCCCGAAATCGCAACTTCATCGTCCGCCGCATCGCTTGGCGGATTCAAGCGAACGAAGAAGGCGGGCTGAGTGAACGAGCATTGCTTCGAGCCGGACCGATCGCCGACGAATCGGTGATCCGAGTGACGCCGCCGAAACCGAAAGTCGGTGGCGACGTGGTGCGCACCAAGATGCCACCGAATTGGGATCCTCGGATTCCTCCGCCCGGCAGTTTTGTCGAACGGCGATACAAGGGCAAGATTCGGCGGGTGCTGATTCTGACCGACGGCTTTGAATATGAGGACGAGCGTTTCGACTCTTTGTCGGCGGTCGCCAAATCCATCACTGGAAACCACTTGAGCGGCTTCCGATTTTTCAAGTTGGGAGAACACGCATGAGTAAGAAGCAAGAAACACAGCAAGTGAAAACGATCCGATGTGCGATTTACACTCGCAAGTCGACTGAAGAGGGTTTGCAGCAAGAGTTCAATTCGCTCGACGCTCAGCGGGAAGCCGCCGAAGCGTTCATCGCTAGTCAGAAAGCCGAGGGCTGGCGTTGCTTGCCAGAGATGTATGACGACGGAGGTTTCTCGGGAGGCAACCTCGAGCGGCCGGCGATGAAACGGCTGATGGATGACATCGAGGCCGGCAAAGTCGACTGCGTGGTGGTCTATAAGGTCGACCGGCTGAGTCGATCACTTATGGACTTTTCCCGAGTGATGGAGACGTTCGACAAATTCGGCGTCTCATTTGTTTCGGTGACTCAGCAGTTCAACACGACGCATTCGATGGGCCGGCTGACGCTAAACATTCTGCTGTCCTTCGCCCAGTTCGAGCGAGAAATCATTGGCGAGCGGATTCGCGACAAGATCGCGGCGATGCGTGCCAAGGGCAAATGGTCGGGCGGGATGCCGGTGCTCGGATTCGACGTTGACCGCAGTGGGACGAGTCCGAAGCTGGCCGTGAATGCAACCGAAGCGAAGCAAGTTCGTAAAATCTTTGAGATGTACTTGGAGTATCGTTCGCTATTGCCGGTGGTGAAACGCCTCCAGGAACTCGGCTGGCCGAACAAGATCTGGCGGACTCGTAATGGGCGGACGCGTGGCGGACGAGTTTTCGACAAGCCGGCCGTTCACTCACTGCTGACCAGTCCGCTCTATGTGGGCAAGATCGCCTACAAGGAACATATCTACGAAGGTGGTCGAACTGCTCGTGGCGAGGGTCGTCTACGATCCTGACGCCGGCTCCATGGCGATCTCGTATCACCCGACGGCGATCACCGCGCTCGTTGAAGAGTGCGAGGAGTCGGTCGCATGATCACGGTTCGCAAGACGATCGCGGTGACGACGTCGCGTCGGCATAAGGTCGTCGACGAGAAGGAAACCGTGCCGGGCACGCTGCCACGGATCACGCGGTTGATGGCGTTGGCGATTCGTTTTGACGAGTTGTTGCGATCCGGGCGGGCGACGGGGCTGCAGCACATTGCGGAGATCGGTCATGTCTCACAGCCTCGGGTTTCGCAGATCCTCAGTCTGACGTTGCTGGCTCCCGACATTCAGGAAGAGCTTCTGTTCCTGCCTCGGATGAAGAAGGGCAAGCCGCAAATCTCGGAAAAACTTCTGCGACCGCTGACGATGGAAATGGACTGGAAAAAGCAACGTGTTTTGTGGGCTGAATTGCGGTCTGGCCCACCGTTAAAACCGGACCGGTCGTAAGGGCTGCGAAGAATTTTCTGGCGACGATGGACCAAACGTGTCACGGGACATGTGTCTGATAAACAGGAGCACGGAGTTTGCTAGCAAACGCTAGCCGCCTCGCCATTCCCCAAGGATGTTCATCGCCAAAGCTGATTTTTCATGAGTCCCAAATGCCCGCTTTCCGATCACCGAGTTTCCTCAACAATGACTTCGGATCTGTCGACCTCGATCTACTTCGCGACTTTCTGCTGCCGTTCTCCGACTACTTCGCCGCGCGGAACTTCACGATCTCAGCCGACACCAGTTTCGACGAAGACCAATTCAAAAAGCTCGCACGTCTGCTGAGGACACCGACGCGGTCCGCTCCCAGCGAGCTGATCGAAGCTCAATTCCACATCGACGAAGTCGCCAACCATCGAGGAATGGAGTCCTTGATCTTGGCCTATTCCAAAGCCGGCATTCCGCTGCCAACGGACGACGAATTAACGCCGGCGGACCTGGCGATGCGAACGTGGATGAGTCATCCCGAATTGCTGCGACGATCGAACTACGAGCGTATCGCGACCAGCCAGCGTTCGTTTCGCCACTACATGAATCGGCACGAGAAACCGATGCCGTTTCAGTTGCCGACCACGGTCGTTATCAATGCGATGGAGAAACGCTTGTCGACATTTAACCGCGATCGGCACCGTGGTGGTGGGACAGCGTTGTGGATGCACGACGTAGGCGACGTTCTGGCATTCGTTGTCCGCCGTGGCGAAAACCTGAAACGCGGCGAATTCATCGAAGGCGAGAAGAGTCGCTATCAAGTCCAACGACCGGCCGGCTACGACACCATCCTCGTTCAGAAGCAGCTTGGCGAGTTGCACGTTCACGCTTCGTTGATCAGCGAGCACCGTGAGTATTGCCGTTTGATCGGAGAGTACCTTTTCGGTGACGAGGACTTCTTTCCGACATCGGAGTTGTTTGACCTGTCTCCGATTCATGAACTCGGTGAAGACATCGAATCGCCAGCTTTCATCGACGGAATCGAATCCGTTCAGCTCGATGAAGTCACCGAGATGTTCATGGGGAGTCAGAACCTGACCAAGACCTTTCGTGGGCGACGCATCTTCGTCCAGCTGCGTGAACACCAGCAGCAACTCACTCTCGGTACCCGAATCACGAAAGCGAAATTTCGATTCACGTTGCAGGACTTCCCCGAAGTCACGGCGACGATTCACTCAGGAAACATCATCTCGTACTCGCGACAAGTTGGCGTCGAACTGATCGAAGCCTGGATGACTCACCACGGAATCAAGACCACCGGACTGCCTCGTGACCCTGCAACACCTACGACTTTGGCAAACGCTCTCTCGGATCCCAAGTCTGCGAGCACCACGGCGAGCGTGGCAGGTCGAGCTGGGTGAACATTGGGAACTGTGCCACCAGTTCCTTTCCGCGACGCCAGACCTGGCTGCATGGACGCTGGCCAGTGACGGTGTCACCGCGTGTGACGTCGTCGAGCACGATGACGGAACCTTTGTCGGCATCAATCGTCTGCAAGGCGAGGTGTTCGATGTTGAACGTAATGAGTTGACCATTTGTACGTTCAGCGTTGCAAAACTCGGCAAATCGCTGGTGCCGTTGCTTGGTGGGCGCGCCGAGAGTCTGCCCGCTGTTCGGAATGGTTCGGTCCAGAAACTGGGTCGGCTACCACCTCGCTTTGCATCAACGATGGTTCACTTCTGTGCTCGTACAGATG
>NZ_ANOH01000334.1 GCF_000346505.1 Aporhodopirellula sallentina SM41 | reverse complement strand
CGACAGCGGTCGAATCACCACGAGTCAAACGGTATTCAATGGTCGCGCACGCGACACCGTTTTCGAGCAATTGATCGAGCGTCCCCACAAACGAACTTCGCAATATTTTGTACTTGTTCCCGCCGCTCCAACCACCGCCGTGCGTGTGAAGCATCACCGGCATCGGTCGTGGAAGATTTTTGTCCGGCAGAAAGATCAACATGTCGAGACGGCGACCATCGACGGTCTTGTAAACGATGTTCTCGATTGTCTCGTAGTTTGCCAATTGCTCCCGCAGTTGTTCACGGTTCGAATCGGCAAAACCCATCGAACTGAACAAGAAGAACAAAAGCAGAGCAGCGATCTTGGTATTCATAACGTCACTTTCTCTCCAAAGATTTGAGGCGTCGCCATCATAGCTGCTCGGGTGACGAAACTCACCTCTCCTGCTCCGCCTCCGCCGATCGACATGGCACACGGTTCGCAACGTGGTTTTGCCGAGATTGCAAACGGAGCCGATGCGATCTGCCCGGCAATCACCCTGAACTGAACAAGCGACGAGCAACATCAACGGAGACCTTCCATGGCGAACAAATCTAAGAAACGGGGAAGCTCAGACAACGACGGCAAACCACCACAGTCCCAATCCAGCCAGCCGGGGATTCAAAGTGAGATGCATCCTCAACCGATCAGCATTCGCGAAGACTACGTCGGCAGCGGCAGGCTGAAGAGCAAGGTCGCCCTGATCAGTGGCGGCGACAGCGGAATCGGACGAAGCGTCGCGACGCTATTTGCACGCGAAGGTGTGAGCGTGGCGATCGTCTACCTCAACGAAGACGACGACGCGCAAGAAACGAAACGTTTGGTCGAGAATGAAGGGCAGAAGTGCCTGCTGCTCTCGGGAGACATCGGCGACCAATCGTTCTGCGAGGAGGCGGTTGAGAAGACCGTCGATACATTTGGCCGGCTGGACGTTTTGATCAACAACGCAGCCGAACAACACCCTCAAAAAGAGATCGAGAAGATCACCGAAGAACAGCTCGTCAGCACGTTTCGAACGAACATTTTCTCGATGTTCTACTTTTGCCAAGCGGCCGAACCTCATCTGAAGAAACAGAAAGGCAGCTCGATCATCAACACCACGTCCGTGACCGCCTACCGAGGCAGCCCGGGATTGCTGGACTACTCCGCTACCAAGGGTGCGATCGTGAGTTTTACCCGCTCGCTTTCTCAGAACCTCGTGGAGTCTGGCGTGCGTGTTAACGCGGTCGCACCAGGCCCCATCTGGACACCGCTGATCCCGGCTACCTTTCCCAAAGACCGAGTCGCCGAGTTTGGCACCGATGCCCCCATTGGCCGCGCTGGCCAGCCCTATGAATGCGGAGCATGCTACGTGTTTCTCGCGAGCGATGACGCTTCTTACATCACCGGTCAAGTCATGCATCCCAACGGCGGCGAGATCATTAACGGATAGCCGATGCGCGGGATCGAGCACAGAAGTCATGACATCACTCACCAATTCTCGACAGCGATGACCTGCACGACAACCATGGAGTATCGCGTGTTTTCGCCCGACGCGTTTTCGAACCTTCGCGATTGGATGGACAGGGAGGAAACACGCACGGACTACTACGCATCCATCGCGAGCAACCGTTCGAGTGTGAAGATCCGCGGCAGCAATGGTGACGCTCGCCTAGAGACAAAACACCTCGTGTCGGTTCATGATGAAATGCAGATCTGGACAAAGCTATCTTGTCCGGTAGCCGAAGCCGAGTGCGACGCAACTGTTCGAGCGGCCAGAGAAAATTGGATCGCAGTCACGAAACGCCGATCTCTTCGATACTTCGACTCGAACGGTCTCCGCATTGAACCAGATGAGATCGACGAAGAAGGCAACGACGAAATTCATGATCCGCCGACTCAAGCAGAAGCGGCGGAAGTGGTCGTCGCGGGTCAGACCTTCTTCACGTTCGCCCTTGAGCGGCAAATAAAAATACCGACTAACTCGAACAACAGTCGCCACCAACACGCGTACCGAGAAGCAACCGATTCGTTACGCCTTATTTTAAGACATGCGGGCTTTACCTCAGCAACGATCCCACCGAACGAATCGTATCCCGAGTGGCTGAGACGACGAACAATAGAATCCTGCCAAACGGCAGATGAGCCTGCCTAAAGCAGCGCAACATGCGTTGGCCCCATCATGAATTGGCATCGCGAATCGCGTCGACCAATTCAGATTTGTTCATCTTACTTCGTCCGGGGATATCCAGTTCCGCAGCCCGGTTGTGCAACTCGTCCACGGTACGGTCCTCGAGAGACGCATTCGGGTTGCCCGTTCCTTGGGTCGTCTTATTGGGCGTACGCTCTTCTTGACGACGTTGCTTGTTGACGGTTCGCGCGGCGATCTCTTGCGCATCGTCTTCCGACATCCCGTCCTCGAGCTGGCTTTCCTTGATGTGTTCGTATTGCCGCTCGTCTTTGTCTGTCCACTCAGCCATCGCTTGACCTCTTTGTGAATCGTCGGCCGCAGACGCGTCGGTTACCCTAGGCGTCTGTTGCCGAACTGATGTTTGCTGGCTTTGACGGGCTCTCGTCGGACGGAGAATGAGCCTCCCACTTCGCCAGCACATTGAATTTGTTACTCAGATCACTCGTGATCGAAGACAGTGCCCCGCCGCGGTGCATCGCACATTCGCCACACTTCTGCTTCACGCGACTCTCAACGTCGGTCATCAAGCATCGATCGTGCGTCGTTTTGTAGCCGCTCATAAGCAGTGTCCGGAGCAATCCGTCCCGGCGATCCGTCAATTGACCACCTTCCTTCATGAGAGATTGACAGACCAGTTCCGATATCTCGTTCAGAGCCGATTCGATTTGCGGGTTGGTTTCGCGCATTTTCAGACCTCGTGTTAGCGCAACAAAGCAGCGGCATGCCTAAAGACACGCCGCTTTAAGTCCAATCGGTGGCGCGGACTAAGCAACAGGTCCGCGACGTCCCATCAGCAACCCGATCACGAAAAGGACCAGGAATACGAAGAAGAGAACCTTTGCAATCGTCGCGGCGGTTCCGGCAACAACGCCGAACCCCAAAACACCTGCGATCAACGCGATAATCAGAAAAGTCAAAGCCCAGCCTAACATGGCAATCTCCTAGTTGAAAATGTAATCGTCACGTAGGCGTGAGCGTCACGTCTAACGCGATTGTTCAGAACCAGGAAAAGCGATTCGTGTGCCAATCGCGAGACAATGCGTCTGCGGAACAGGAAAGAATCAAAAACGATCGTTTTTGCTCTCTCAACTCTCGCAGGACGGCCAAAGGGAAGTCACCTTGGCCGGAAATCGGTCAACCACGCCATCGCGGTAACTTTTCGAAGAACGCGTTTCGAAACGCGGGTCGCGGAAACGAACCGCCGTATACAAACTGCTACTGACTACTGACCGATCGGCATGCTGCGGGCGTGATCGAGATCATCGAGAGCCAACGCTAGATCTTTCTGCAACGCGATCCGCTTCGCTTGGTACTCAAAGATTTCGAGTTCGAGCGCGAGATCGGTTCCCGGCGTCTCCTCGTCAATCTCGATCCGACCGCGTGCTTCTTCGAGACGTTGATGGGCCAAATCGATTTGCTGATCAACCAACTTCAACCGCGCCGCGGCACTCCGCACGTCCAAGACTGCCTGCAGGGTCTCGTTGCGGATGACGACCTCGAGCGATCGGCAGAGCTGCGAGCATTGCCGACGTCGTGCGTGTAGGTCATCGTCCGAGCGATCTTCCTTGAGACACTGGAACAAACCTTTGCTAGCCGTCGCCAGTGACAAACCAACGCCGGGACTGACGATCCCCATCAGCAACCGAGCCGCATCGACATTGCAACTCCGTAGTTCGCGACAAAGAACCTGAACGGCTCGCAAGTCACGACGCTGCACGAGTGCGACTGCAACGGCTTCGCCGGCAATGATCGTGGGAGCGTCAACGGGTAACGCATCCATCATGATTGCGTGGGCGACCTCGGCTTCCTCGCGACCGGTCAAACGAGATAGCTCCTGGCGGAGCTTCAACGTATTGAACGACTGCTCGGTCTTGATCGTGACCAAATCCAACCGCGTTTGCCGCAGATGAATGGGATCTCCATCGGGCAGTTCCAACCGCTCGGCTTGATCGGCCATCGAGATCAACTGATCGGCCGTCTGAATCGCCTGCTCGGCAATCTCAACCGCCTGCGTTGCCGCAATCAATTTGTGATAGGCAACTACCGCATGCGTGGCATCGTCGTATCGACGAGCCAACGCGACCTCACGCAAAACATTCCGGATCAACCGAGCCGAACAGCACGCGTCCGGATCTTTGGGATCGATCCCGCGGAGCACCGCATCGACTTCGGCTTCGATCAACGCAGCTTCCGGTGACCGGTCGTACGCCCACCGCATGACTTGATTCTGCGTGTACATCGCAGGTGATGCGACCGCGTGCTCAACCGTCATTCCGGATTCCGAAATAGCAAACGATCCGTCTGCACCGGCGGGGACCGGCAGAGTCTCGACGACTTCCCCGTCCAAAGACAGCGTCTCAACCGAGTCGCCGAAATCGAGCGACGTCGAATCGGACGCGACCGCAGCGTCGGAGAGCCCGACCCAACTCAGCGGCACGCCGAGAGCCTGGGCCGTGTTGGGCGACAAGTAACGCCATCCCAGACTCGGGATCACTATCGCGAGCAGGAACAACAAACCGTATCGGCGATATTTGCTCATGCGATTTGTCGACCTCCCTGTCCAACAAAACGAGACATCTCTAACGTGCAATCACCGGCGGTGGCAAACGCGACCGGCGACAGGCATCCGCAGTCTTCCCTGACGCGAAATTGCCTGTGGCAGTCTCTTTCGGTAGGAACGGAGCAACCGAAACAGCATTCACAACCGGAGTCGGGTTGTGCCGATTATCTCACTGGAAACCTCCGTGAAACTCGTCCTCACGACTCCGGTTAGACAAGCTTTGCGGGTTACGCAAGTTTTCCTAATGAAGCCGACCCTAGGGATCCGATAAGCAGTGATATCGAATTCACCTACAGTGATTTGGGCGATATCCGCCTGACTCGCGAATCGGGAACTACTCCATGCCAGTCACGAAAACACAGCGTTTTACTTCGATTGCCGCCAAGCAGCTCGTGCTCGGCATTGCGTTGTTGATCGCACCGGGATTTGCCACCGTCGTCTCCGCTGAAGGTCCCGTCCGGATCCTCCGCACGAAACCGACCAGCCGAACGAGTTGGTCACCGTCACGAGTGGACGCGGACGCTTCGGCAGACACCACCCAACCCACCCAAACGGTCCGACGGGCATCGTCAAGCCAATCACGTTCACGATCGAGCAACGGAGATGTCCGCCAAGTCGGTTTCTTGGAAGACTACGGCGCGTGCGGTCCGGTATGTGACTGTGGCGAGTGCTCGGGTCCCATGATGCAGGACCCTGGCTGCGGCCTCGAAGGCGGCTACGTGGTTGAACCGGGATGCGGACTCGAACCGGGATGCGGACTCGAACCGGGATGCGGGATCGAACCCGGTTGCGGTTTGGAGCCCGGTTGCGGTTTCGAACCGGCATGCGGAATGGAAGTCTACGGTGACGCGTCCGGTTGCGACGCCTGCACATCAGGCATTGGCAGTTGCGACGGCTACGCGTGTGCCCCGTCATGCCGCGTGGATTGCTTCCCGCTGTTCCTACCGATTCTTCATATTGATTGGAATCGATTTGAGTTCTTCATGGGAAACCAAGCCTATCACAACCCAATGAACGACCCGGCAACTGGTGCCGCATCGAGCACCGACAGTGGCAGCTTTGGCTTCCAACAAGGATTCAACGAAGGTCGCAATCTGCGTCCATGGATCGGACTCGACCTCGCCGCACAGTTCGGACTGCGAGCCACCCAAAGCAACCTGCAAGGCGAAGATTTCACCGATGAGCAACGGAACCAAATTTTCTTGACCGGCGGTCTGTTCCGCCGAGTCGACTACGGTCTGCAGTACGGCGTCGTGCTGGACTACCTCAATGAAGATTGGTACTACCAAACCGACCTCCTGCAACTGCGTGGCGAGTTGAGTTGGAAGTGGTCCGCCTGCCACGGATTCGGTTTTCATTGGATGGGCGGCGTCAGCGATGACACGGTGACGACCACCGTCCTCGACGAGTCCGGTGCGGTCTTCAACGGATCGGAAACACTCGAGGCGACCAACCAATACCGTGCGTTCTATCGGTACTCGTTCGGCTCGACCGGTGAGTGGACTTCGTACATCGGCGGTACCGACGACGAACACTTCTTGATCGGATCGGATATGACAATGCCTTTGAAGAACGGTTTGTCGATGCGTTTGACATCGACCTACTTCTCGCCAGGCGACGACTCGGTGATTCCGGATCATCAGGCCGAAGGCTGGAACATGGGAATCAGCATGACGTACCGCCCGGGCTTCGGCAAACGTTCGAGCCGCTACTGCCGACCGCTGTTTGACGTGGCCGACAACGGAACGTTCTTCGTGTTCAGATAAGACCAGACAACAGATCGCAAAACCAGCGACTGGTTATCTGCAACTTGGCACGCTACTCGTACTCCCATTTCATAATCCAGGGGTCGTCATACCGCTCCTGGGCCGCCTTGAGCTTCCGCTGATACTTCTTCAGCACCTCCTGGTGACCTGAACTGTCCGCGAGGTTGGTCGTTTCGTCGGGATCGGCGTCGATATCAAACAGCTCGAATTCAGGCCGTTGCACGTAACCGTCCACGGTCGTGTTTCCGTACGGAGCGTCGGGGCCTTTGGCGAGTTGTGCCTGCCAACTGCTCGCGGCCCACAGGTCGCTGGCGAACGGATACGGCAACGGGTGAGCGATGTTCCAAATCAGTTTGTACTGGTCGTCACGGATCACTCGCATCGGGTAGTACATCTGAATCTCGTGAAACGTGTGTGACGCAAAAATTTCGTCGTGATGGGAACGCGACGGATCACCGAGAATGTTCAACCAGGATCGACCGTGATAGCGGGCAAACGGTTTCCCACCGTTGAGGTTGTCCATCGGTGAAACGCCGCGTTCTTTCCAATACTTCTTGACGTCGAGCATCTCTTTCGGAGCGTTGGTCTCCCGGTCGAGTCCACCGGCAAAATCCAATAGCGTCGGTGTAATGTCGATGTGGCTGATCAACGCCTCGCTCTCGGTACCGCGTTCGCTTTGATACGGGTCACGCACGACCATCGGAACGCGCAGCCCACCTTCGTAGACGGTTGTTTTCCCTCCGGCGAACGCCATCCCGTGATCAGAGGTGAAAACGATCAGTGTTTTGTCGTACAGTTCCGCGTCTTTCAAAATCTGTACCAACCGAGCCACCCCCTGATCGATGCGACTGCACGATTGATAGTACTGTGCCAATTCGCTGCGGGTCTCGGGCGTGTCAGGTAAAAACGGTGGGACGATGACGTCGGCCGGATCAAAGAACACCTCATCAATGCCATCGTGTGAACTCCGCCGCGGACGATTGCCGAACAGGTTTGGTTTCAAATCCAAATCAGAGGTCTTGTCGACCCCGCCACCCCGGTGTGGGTCCGAGGTCGCGAAGTAGAGAAAAAACGGACGATCATCGTTTTGAGTGAGAAAGGCCCGAGACTTCTCCGCCATTTCCACCGCGTTTCGTCCGTTGCCTTTCAGGTAAGTTTCGAAATGGTAGATCTCCTCCGGCGCAACGTGGTACTTACCGATATGACCGGTACGATACCCCGCCCGTTGCATGACACGCGGCAGAGAAAGCCCGATTACATCCTGGAAGGATGCAAACTTGTGATAATGATGTTGGTGTCCGAATTGTCCGTTACGATGGTTGTGAATCCCGCTCATCACGACACTGCGACTGGCACTACACGATGCCGTCGTTGCAAATGCGTTTTGGAAAACCACCCCGTCGGCGGCGACCGCATCGATCGCCGGCGTGACCGCGCAGGAATCCCCGTAGCAACCGAGCGTGGGACTTTCGTCATCAGTAATGATAAACAACACATTGCGTTCGGCCGCGTTGACGTCCACTGAGCCCCCCGCCATGACGCATACGAAAAATCCAACCGCCACCGACGCCCAGCATCCGCGGCGGATCGATGACCGTAGAATGGAAACAGACATAATTTTGAACATCCAAAACGTGTGCGGGGAAGGGAAACGAGATCACAGGATCCAACGGATAAACGTCATGCGCAATATCGCGAGCACATCTTCTACGAATGAACGCCGGCGATATGAACATCGAGCGGAATCCCAATCGACGGATTTGCAGCCAGCTAATTTTCAGCCGGTTGAGCATGAAGCATCGTTCCGTCGCAGTTTAATGAAACAGGTCGGCAGAGTGTTGATCGTGTTGGCCGGGGCGATCACAACATCCGCCCCCTTCGCCGGGCCAATTGCCTTCGTCAGCCTCACGGTCGGCCCCGCTTCACGCGCCGAGGCGGCGGATCGCACACGGTGTTTTCTCCCGATCGACGCGGACGAGGATTCGGCGACAACGCCGGCGGACGCCGACCATTTAGCCGCGGCCGAGAATCTCCCCCCGGCCGACCAACTATCCCCTACTGCCAACCTATCTCCAACCGACCGTGCGATCATGGCGTCCGGAGTGTCTCCCACCGAAGCGTTTGGGATCGACCAATCATCGCAAGGCAGCGACACCGATTGGCTACGGTACCTCGCCGTGTGGAACGCTCACTGCCAAACACCCCAATCTCAATCGATCCGTCGATGGTTGGGGCTGCCTCAAAATGGCGACGTTCAGATCACGAGTCGTCGTGGACGTGTCTCGCCTAAATTTCTTCCATGGCGGGCTGGCTCATTCGCGGTCGTCCAAACGCCACACTTCGAAATACTGACGCGAGCCGACCGCGAAACATCGCACCACGTCGCTCGGGACCTCGAGAGATTTTATTGGACGTGGACACAAAT
The DNA here is from genome assembly GCF_000346505.1 of Aporhodopirellula sallentina SM41. GTDB lineage: Bacteria > Planctomycetota > Planctomycetia > Pirellulales > Pirellulaceae > Rhodopirellula > Rhodopirellula sallentina. The sequence goes on along the minus strand of NZ_ANOH01000334.1, from coordinate 48,906 downwards.
GTTTTTCCCGCTTTGGACAGGCCGTGACCAAGTCGCGATACGCTTGTCTGATTGGAATCCTCAAACCGAATCTGCCGACGATTTCCTCAGCCGCAACGCGTCCTCACGGCTTAGTCTTCGCCAACGACACCGGGTTGTGTTGCTGCCCGATGAACGTTCCTACCAAATGACGATCTCACACTCGCAAATCGCAGCAGGCCGTCCTTCGACCGTTGCCGCATCCGCAGGCTTTTACAGCGACTCGCTCGAGACGTCCTTTTTCTTCCCACAGGAAGACACTTCTGGGATGGCCCACGAAACATGTCATCAATTGTTTCAAGAGGCGAGCGACCGGAAAAGGTCTCGCCGAATTACTCTCGATACCGATGAGTTTTGGCTCGTCGAAGGCATCGCCGGACATTTTGAATCGATTCAGATGGGAGACCGTTTGGCGTGCATCGGCGGTTGGGATAGCAACCGATTGCAATTCGCCCGTTATCAAACATTGATTGCGAGACAACCGATCGCGTCGGTCACCGAACTGCGCGGCAATCGTCTCGCTATCCAACGCCGTTCGGACTTATCGAGATGGTACTCGTATGCAATCTTGCAAACGCACTGCGCGATTGACGCCGGCCAACGACCCGCGATGCGAGCGCAGGTGTATCGATTGCTCGCGGACATCTATAACGTCGACATCACGGATTTCCCGTGCCTGCGTGATCAAGGCGATGATGTGAGTTTTGACAACTCGCGTGTCGATCGCTTCCTGCGTGTCGACGACAAACATCTGATCGCGCATCCGATTCCAGGTGCCGCAACCGCAATTTGCTTGTCCGGTTGCGAGGTGACTCAAGAGGGATGGAAAACACTCCCCACGCTTCCCAATGTCCGTTGGTTTGACGCGTCACGAACACCGATCGATGACGAACAAGTTCAACGGATCATCGGCGACGCTGCCTCCCTCGATCAACTCAGTTTGGAAGCCACCAAGATCACGACGGGGATCGGCAGCACGCTCGCAAAAGCCAACCGACTTCGCGAACTCGATCTGAGTTGGACAGCGATCGACGACACCACCATCCGTTCGATCGTAGCGGACTCGGTCATCGAGACACTTTGGTTGACCGGAACCGGCGCGACCGATGCGGCGATCGGTAAACTGACGCAATTCAAGAACCTTCAAACGACCGACGTGCAACGAACCCGCATCAGTGATTCCGGTTTGCAAAGACTACGGTCGGCAATCCCTAACCTGGATCTCAATCCGTTGCAGCTAGCACCATAGCCAGACGATCAACGCGAGAAGTTGCATGTGTTTGCACGACATTTGGAACCCGACTCACACGTTGGCGGAATCGTCGATCAGTCGCACGACCACGCGTGTTCCCTGTTTGGCGATCACGCGAACGGGGTTCCCCGGACCGACATAATCACCTTCGGTTACAACGTCGAGCATCATGTCGTCTATCTCGATTCGCCCACCCGGTCTCAGCGGCGAGACGGTTGTCCCGGTTTGTCCGATTTGGACTTTCTGCCACGCAGGCGTGGAATCAGAGACGACGAACGAGTCCGGCGCAACCTCGGCCTGCAAGGTCAACCGACTCAGACCGGGGATCTGTCCCATGTAGCTGGTCAGGAAGATCGCGGCGACGAGAAACGCGAGAAACGCCCCCAAAACGAGAGCCACGTCGTTGCTCAGCGAAGTCCAATCAACACCGCCATCGGTCATTGAGAATCGCCGCGACGCCATCACGAGCGACCCGAGCGTTAACGCCAATCCCATGATGCCCGCGACACCAAAACCTGGAATCACAAACACCTCGGCCGCGATGAACAACAATCCCATCACGAACAACATCACTTCGAGCCAACCAGACGTCCCGCCGAGAAACCGACTCCAGAAGAACAGCCCGAAGCACAAACAACTGACCAATCCTCCCACGCCGATTCCGGGAGCACTCAACTCCACTGCCAACGCTACCAAACCGATCAACAGCAGTAGGAACGTGAAGAATTTCATGTTCAAGATCAACACGAGCGTATCCACCCAGCTGCGTTGCACCTCCGGTATCGGTGCCTGGACGTTGAGTACTCGCGCGAGTTGATCTTTCCCGGAGACGGTTTGGTCCGCCATTCCGAGTTCGACCGCGCGGCGACCGTTAGCAATGAAGAACATGTCTTTGCCGGCCTCGCGAATCGGTGTTCCGAGTTCCCAGTCATCCGCATCGGCGAGTGCGGCGTGTTCTTTGTCCGAGAGAAAACGTTCTTCTCCGGTGCGAGTATTGGTTGCCCGGTAAACAACCATGTCCTTGTCGGTCATTTTCTCCGCGAGGGCGAGGGACCGGCCCGTTGCTTGAGCGGTATCTCGAGCCTTCTGCGCGAGCACGCTGCGACTCTTTGCTTCGGTATAGCGGAACGCTCCGTCCTCTCCCATCACAATTTCACCGGCATCGCCCATCCGGGCATCGGGCTTCATCAAGATGGTATCCGTTGCCAACGCCAACAACGCCGCACCGCTGATCGCATCTTTCTCGATGTAAGCTACCGTTTCGACGTCCTTCGCATCGAGCACCATGTCCATCAGCTCGAACGTCACCGACGTGAACCCGCCGGGGGAATGAATGTCGAGAATGATCACATCGACACCTGAATCCACGGCCGCTTCGAACTTGCGTTTCAACAGCGCGCCGCTGAGCGGATTGATGTCTTCCTTGAGTGGCAGAATGACCGCGGTTCGCTTTCCCGATTCTTGTTTGCGTTCGTTCCTGGCGTCTGCAGCGAGATCATCGGCCGCCGGATCGTTCTCTGCGAGATCGTTTTCGACACCGAGTTCCACCGTGTCGGCAGTGGTATCGGCGCGAACGAGTTGCGGCGTGACGAACGCCATACCGCCGACGATGCAGCCGATCAGCAACAACGTCGTTTGCGTAAGTTTTAGATTCGTCATGTCACACCCTTCGCCAGAACGACGGCACGAACAGCAACAACACGCTGAAGATTTCAACGCGTCCGAGCATCATCAACCAAACGAATAGCAGCTTCGCACCTTGGCTGAACTCGGCATAGTTGCGTGTCGCTCCGACCACCCCGAGCCCTGGACCGATATTGTTTAGCGTCGCCGCAACGGCGCTGGCACTATCTAGCAGTTTGTCGTCGAGCGTGCCTTTGAGCAACTCTTTTCCGACTTCGCTCTGTTGAGCCACGTCGCTTTCGACCACACCCCAGGTGGAGTTCGGTTCGAAAGTGATCAACGCGAGCCATGAGAAAACGAAGATGGCCAGAATCAAACAAAAGTACAGCAAAATATTATGTGCCAGCAGCGGATCATCCACCGCCTGGCCGCTAATCCTTAGAGGCCGGATTACGCGCGGGCGGTGGGCGCGCTCAATTTCCAGATGCAGGATTTTGTAGAACAAAACGTGCCGGATCACTTTCAGACCGCCACCCGTGCTGCCCGCACAACCGCCGACGAACATCAACAGCAACAAAATACCACGACCGAAGTTGTTCCATCGGTCAAAATCAGCGGTGCCGTAGCCCGTCGTCGTCATCACCGAAACGACTTGGAACAATCCGTTGCGACTGGCCGTGGCAAGGGACTCGAACCCGACATCCCCGGCCTTCATCCCAAAGAAGACGACTCCTGCGGTCACCAGCCCGATGATGACCAGGTAAGCTCGAAACTCGACATCCCGGATCAACCGCCGCGGCCCACTGATCATTGTCAGATACAGAAGCGTGAAGTTCGTCCCGGCGAGGACCATGAAGAAGATCGTGGTCGATTCGATCAATGGACTGTCAAATCCACCGAGAGATCGGTTGTACGTGCTGAATCCTCCTGTCGCCATCGTGCCAAAGGCGTGACACATGGCGTCAAACATGCTCATACCTTCGAAGAAGTACACGAACGTTAAGAGAACGTTCAGCCCCAAATAGATCGCCGCGAAAACCAGTGCGGTGTGCTGCATCCGCGGCATGCTGCCGTCTTTGGTTGGCCCCGGCATCTCCGCCCGCATCATAGCTTTCCCGGCCGAGCCTTGACCGAGGATCGCGACAAACAGAACCACAATCCCCAACCCGCCTAGGAAGTGCGTCCAGGACCGCCAAAACAGAATGCAGTGAGGCACCATGCCGGGCGATTCCAAATCCGTCAGCACGGTCGCTCCCGTCGTGCTGAAGCCGGACTGCGACTCGAACATCGCTTCGATAAACGTGATCGGGTTCTCCGCCGTCGTTTGCGTTCCGCTGAAGTAATACGGCAACGCACCGAGCACGGTGGCACTGACCCACGACAACCCCACGATCGCCATCGCTTCTTTTCGAAACAGTTGACCGCCATGGCGGTAGGACCGGCCGAAGAAGCGGAACAGCAGCCCGACGACAAAGCAAACCATCATGCTGGCCAGCAATCCGTACGCACCGGCCTGTTCAAACTCGGCCGCCGGAGGCAGATGCGTCCGCTCTGCAAACTGAGGGAACGCGAACGGCAGGCTAAAGCCCATCGATCCGCCGATCAGCAAACAGATGGTTCCGAGGAATCGGAGCAGCAATGGATAATTCAAGAGGGACGCCACCCATACGTCTCGGCCAGTCCGCCGCAGACGATGTCCCGGAGAACCTTCAGCCGGATCGGTTTATGAAGAATTTTGTAAGCTCGCATCCTCGCCGCTTCTCGTTCGATTTCTTCGTCCATCATCGCGCTCATCAAGATATACGGCATCGGTGCCGAACGCTCCGACAAGACACGAATGACCTCGAGTCCCGTGACGCGTGGCATGTGCACGTCGAGCAGTGCGAGGTGGATCGGCTCTCGCTCGATGACCTCCAACGCCTCATCACCGTCGCGAGCCTGATGCAGACTGAGCCCCCGACGCGATAGAGCATCGCAAAGGGTCTCGCGGTAATCGGCATCGTCGTCGGTGATTAGAACGTTTGCAATCATGGATCACACGTTGGTTAGCTCTTGGACTTCATCCTTGGTGAACGGGGTCGCCAACCGGGCCCCGAGTTGCGCGACAACGCGGGCGGCGGCGTGCGAGCCGAGGTGACCGGCCTGCTTCCATGATAATCCATTTGTAATACCGTACAAAACACCACCGGCGTACATGTCACCTGCTCCGGTTGTATCGATCGCATCGACGCTGACGCCTTCGATCGGAATCGCCTCACCGCCGTGCATCAGGATCGATCCTTTCTCGCCGAGCGTCATCGCGACGTTCTCGGCGGTCTCGTGAATCTTGCTCGCACATGCGATCGGATCGGTCAGCCCGGTCAGACTCTGCGCTTCCTCTTCGTTGCAGAAGAACAAATCGACGGGGCCGCGAATCAAGTCCCAAATCTCATCGCGGAGCATGTTCACCAAAAACGGATCCGACGCCGTGAACGCGACTTTGACGTTGTTCTTCTTGGCGAGTTCCATCGCCCGGTACGCTGCCGCTTTCGCGGTGTCGCCGGTGAGGAGATAGCCTTCAATGTAAATGTACTGCGCTGCTGCGATCGCGGCTTCGTCAATATCGTCCACCGATAGGTGAACCGACGCACCGAGATTCGTCAGCATCGTCCGCTCGGCATCGTCGGTGATCAAGATCGCGCACGTGCCGGTCGGATTCCCTTCGAGCGGATCAACGTCAATCGTCACGCCCAGGTTTCGCAGGTCCTGCGTGAAGAACTGACCGGTTTCATCGTTCCCGATTTTGCCGACAAAAGACGCCTTGCCCCCGAAGTCGGCCACCGCGGCGATCGTGTTGGCAGCCGATCCGCCGGCACACCTGTTCAACGTCGGCACGTCAAAATTAGCCAGCACGCCAGCCTGCCGCTCATCATCCACCAGTGTCATGATGCCCTTGTCAAAGGCGAGCTTGGCGAGCAAATCGTCGCTGACTTGAGCTTGGATGTCGACAAGAGCGTTGCCGACGGCATAGACGTCGTGATTCATGGGGTGGATTCAGGAGCAATGGATTCAAAGGCGCATAGGTTATGAGCGTTGCAACCCGGCAAGGTTCGCACGCGGCGTGCCCCAGAATGCGGTCTTCGGCTCGTCTGAGCAAGTAGGGGAACGGCGAGGAACGCGTCAGAAGCCACTGCGGAGCCTCCCGATTTCCCACCCCTGGCATTTTCAGTCTGCCTTCGGAACGCCGATTTCGCGGATCCGGATACCAAACTTGTCGCCAATTTTGACGGTTTCGCCGGTCGCGATCGGATGACCACCCACGGACAGCTCGAGCGGCTGGTCACAATGCGTATCGAAGGTCAGCATGGACCCCGGTACCAATGAAAGAATGTTGCGGAGCGTCTCTTTGCGCTCGGCCAACGTGACCGTGACGGGCGTCTTGATTTTAAGCAGACGCTCCCGGTACTGCGGCTGCATCGTTGCAGTGGCCGCAGCCTCGTCGTTCGGTAATGAGGATGGTTCGGTTTGGGTCATTTTTTCCGTCGATTCCTTCACATCAGGTATCGAACCGGAAGCCCATGCAACTTAAGCGATTGTGCTCGCTTTGCCGCCTTTCATGAACACCGTGACCGGAATCGCCCAGACTTCAGCGAACAACCTGGTATTCCCGGCCAGCTCTCAGCAACCGAAAGCCAACAAAACACGCCGTACTCGTCGTTTCTGTCAGCTCTCGTTCAGGTAGTGGATCTTGTCAAAGATCCTCATGCGGCAGGATCATTGACAAGATCAACTACCGCCTCCCCGGAAACCAGGCGTCTCTGAAAACCAGGCTGCGTCGGGATACTAGAGCCAATCCAATCCCATCGGTAGCTCGTTGAGAATTTCCGGCCCGTTTTCGGTGACGACCACCATGTCCTCTACCCGAACACCACCGGTCAGACGGCCATAAAGTCCTGGCTCCACTGTGAAGACCTCGTTGGCAAACAATTCACCGCCACCGTCGTCGAGCAAGATTGGTTCGTGAACTTCCAAACCGATCCCGTGTCCCGTCCCGTGCTGGATCGACGCCTCGTCCGTCAGCTCGCCACGGTGCTGTTTGTAACCGGCCGCCTCGAGTTCGCGAATGACCGCTTTATGAACCGCATCGGCAGTCCGACCGGGATACATTTCCGCCTCACCGGCCGCTTTGGACGCGACCACCGCCGCATGCATCCGCAGGGTTTCTTCGTTGGGTGTGCCGTGAACGACCGTTCGCGTGCAGTCACCGTTGTAACGCGTCGACTCATCACGTGGATAAAGGTCGACAATGATCGGAACGCCGGTCGACAGTGGCCCCGTTCCGGCGTGGTGACAGTCCGCCGAATACGGTGCAGACGCCACGATCGCACCGTGTGACATGGTGAACCCGCGATCCATAAACAACCTCGCGGCGAACGCGCGGATCCGTTCACTCGTCAACAGATAGGCTTCGTCGATCAAGTGACCATCGTCGTCAACGGACGCACTGGCGATTCGTTTGCAAATTTGCAGCATCACCTGTTCGGTCACGTGTTGAGCTTGACGCAGCGACGCAATCTCATCGGCGGTCTTCACTCGTCGGTCCATCACACCGAGTTGATCGTCATAGTCGATTTGAATCCCGGCAGCCGCAACGTGCCACGCGTAAATCAACGGCAACGTTCGATCGGCTCGAACTCGGCTCACGCCTTCCTTAAGCAGACACGACGTTACCGCCTGCGCGGTCGCGGTTTCACGGTCGGCGCTCAACTCGCCTTCGTTGGGAGGAAAGTCGGCCGGACAAAAAACACTGCCCAACTCGATCGCAACACGATCGCTGCCTTCGTCAGTGCCCGCCGCTCGCGTGCGATCCATCTCCAGATCGCGGACGATTCGAATTTTGTTTCCGGTCGGCAATTCGATCCACGCCACCGGATCACCGAGAGGTAAACCGATCCGTCGGAATAGGTTGGGGTTCCGATCGGCCAGCCCCGCAAACAAAGTTGCGTAGCCCTCCGAGGAGGAATCGGAATCGGATGAAGTCGCCGCTGTTTGAATCAATGTTTGGTGAATCATCCCTACAAGTTACCTGACCGAACCGACCCTGCCGAGGCACCGACAACTCAAAGAAGAAACGCAAGCTCGATGGCAACGATTTCAACCAAACATCCGATCGTAACGGTTGAGCCCGTTGCACTCGTGGGAACAAACGTTCCTGCGCCGACCGTGCAATCGGACACGTGTTCCCATCAGCAACTCCCGTGACGACATTCCGCTCATGACCAGGCTGCCCCAAACCAAACGCCAACGTCGCACCTTGCTATCTCGTGATGGGTTCTCGCGCCGGGCGTTCATCGCCGCAGCGTTGATCGGCCCCCTCGCGGCGGCCTGCGCGCCCTTGAGCATCCATTCGGTGAACTCGATCGCCATGGCCGGATTCCCGGAAACGATCCAACGTAGCGGACGGCTTTGCGGGTGCGGTTGGGGTGACGGTTACCACGCGTGTCACAGCAGCGGTGTTCGGCCCCTCGCCGATCTGCCGCCACGTTCCTATGCGGCACGAACGGGTACCCCCGCGGAACGGATCGCGGGCTGCCCGACCTGCCGTCCACGCCCGTTGCCCGGTGTGGATCCGATCACCTCACCGCGCGGTCCGGAAACGTTTTACCATCGCTTTGATCAATACGCCGCTCAGGTCAGTCACCGCGAGGCTCACGCGAACCGCGGGCCCGTTACCCCGATCACCGACCCTGAGTTCGGCGCAGGGATGAACAACTACGAAGATCCCTCGGACCGTTCGTACGTTCCTCGCAACCGATACCTTCCACGTGCCGGATCCGGCGACAGCGTGATGCCGACCACGCCGTCCGGGACCAATTCATCCGTCAACGCGACCGCGGACGGCAGCCCCGCGGCACCTGCGATGAGCGTCCAGGAACTCGAAGAATTCCGACAGTATCAAGCCGAGCAGCGTGAGCGAAAGAAGATCGAAAAGTATCTCATCGGCCCTGAAGACATTGAGCCGTCGCAAACCTTCGGCGGCCCACCGGTCGGTTCGCAAGAACGACGCAAACTCGACGAAGCCAAGATCGAACGGCTCCGGGCGCAGATCGAAGCGAATCGACGCCAACAACAAATGCAACAACAGCCCTACGTGAACACCCCGGGATCCGCAGAAGACGTTGGCAACACCACCGACCTCGAGAGCGACCTCGATCTCGAGAGCCGTCTCGATGCCGACCTCACCAGCCCGAGCGACCAGACGCAATCGACGCCGATGGATGATCTCCTGCCCCCGTTCCCACGCGAGGAAGAACTCCGGCAAGACGAACAACGACGCCGGGGAAATTCGACGCCGCTCGAACGGGCCCCTAGCGAGTCGACTCCTGACATCGAAGACATTCCACCCGGTCTCGGCGAACAACTCGATCGATTCGATTCGATCCGACCTGAATCGCTGCGACAGACACAACTGAACCTGAACGCTCCTGCCCAGCGATCCGAGTCAACCTCGCGGCACCGCGCGTTTCAACCAATCTCGCAACCACAAGCACGCGTCGCCGAAGTCCCCGATTGGCGATTCGTTAAACAACCACGCTAGTAGGTCATGCTCTGCATGACAGCCACACAACAAAAAAGCGCACCGAGTGTCATGCGGAGCATGACCTACTGGCCGCAAACACCGCACTCGCGAATGAACGTCACTCTTCTCGTCGGATCTCAGAAGCAACTCTCCGAAGGGCTTCCGTGGTTGATCCGTTTTGCTAGGTCCACCGGATACTCGCTCGGCGCGTTGGTGCTCGGGACCGATCACCGAGCACTCGCAAGGATGACCGAAGCGGAATTGGATGATCAGGGACACCGAGGCCCGGTCGAATTGGTCGAAGCCGACATCGACACGGTGGTCGCCAAACTCACCGCCGACCGCTGCCGATTGTTGGTGATGATCGACGACGTCGATGACGATCGCTTCCAAGCCTCACTGTTCGAACGTTGTGGCATGAAAGCGGTTTGGCTCAGTGTGAAGTCCACGCCGCCGGACAGCGACCAACACATTTTCTCGATCGATGACGCGTTCACCGAGACAACCAACCTGATCTCGCGTCGCCTGCTTCAAACGCGCAGCTCGCTGCAACTCGACCACGTTTGGTTAGACAATGAGGGCGAAGATCCACAAACGCTCGTCGAGAAAGCAAAACGTTTGGAACGACAACGATGCGACGAGGGAGACTTGATCTGGATTCCCTTCGGCTCGTCGCCATCACAAGAACAACACTACGCCCTCGCTCGTGCGTTGTTATCGGAATCTTCCAACGCGTCCATCGGGTTGGTCAGCAGCAAAGAAGGTTGGGACCGTTCGCTGTTATCGCGTGTCCGGTACTGGGCCAGCCACGTCGCCGAGCCGATGAATCGTGACGCGAGGTTGGAACTTGCCAACACGCTCCACGAGGGCTCGCAGCCGAACCTGGAGTTTCTCGGGTTGATTTCCGCGGCCGCGATGTTAGCCGCCTTCGGTCTGCTGCAGAACTCCGCCGCGGTCATTATCGGCGCGATGTTGATCGCGCCGTTGATGACGCCGATCATGGGAGCAGGCTTGTCACTCGCTCATGGAAACCGTCCGTTGTTCCGGATGTCTTGGCTGACGATCGGGATCGGGTTCCTCGGTGCGTTTGTTTCGAGTTTTCTTTTCGGGTTGCTCGTCCGGATCGTGCAAGAACCAGTTGTTACACCGGAGATGTGGAGCCGGTGCAATCCGTCGCCGCTGGATTTCTGTGTCGGGTTGGTCGGCGGGATGGCCGCGTCGTACGCCCGAACCCGCAGCCACCTCTCCTCAGCACTCGCCGGAGCAGCCATCGCGGCGGCCCTGGTTCCGCCAATCGCAACGGCGGGATTGCAAACGGCGTTTGGTGTATTTCAATCAACCGATCAAGGATGGCCCGTGTTCGGCCCGTTGATCCTCGTCGGTGTCAACGTGTTGACGATCATGATCGGGACATCGTTTGTGCTGTACGCACGAGGCCTACGGATCGACACGTCGGTCCCGAGTCGCACTCAAAATGGATCGGGCAAACAGACCAACAACAAATGGGCCACGCGGACGACCGTTTCACTGGTGACGCTCGTCCTGTTGGTCCTCGTTTGGATGATGCACCTCGAACGGTTCCTCTTCTAGCGGATTGCTACAGCTATCCAATAAGAGTGAACGCCGTAGCGAAAGTTGCCAAGACTTTCGGCGATTCAAGAGCCCCTCCAAAACGATTGGCGAGTTTCACTACCTGAAAATTTGGCCGTACCCCGAACACCAGGCCTCTTCAAAGAACGATGTCGCCGATCTTGCCAGACATCGCGTCCCCAGCGACTGAGCGCGCATCAAAAAACCGACGCGTCGGCCAGGAATGAATCCCTGCGTTCGCGTCGGTCTGTATGTTTTTCTCATCAACCTCTCGCATCGACGTTTCACCGATGCGATACGAGTCGTCTTAACGACCGGCGGCTACGCTTGGAACGAGCTACCGCAACCGCAGCTCTTCACCGCGTTGGGGTTGTTGAACGTGAACCCTTGTTTCTCGAGACTGTCGAACCAATCGACTTCGGTGCCATCGAGGTACAGGGCGCTCTTCTTGTCGACGACGACGGCCACGCCATGGTGCTCGTACTTGCTGTCGGACTTCTCATCGAAGTTATCGTCAAAGTTCAGCGTGTAGTTGAAACCGCTGCAGCCACCGCCGGCAACGCCAATCCGAAGCAACATCGAGTCGTCAAAGTTGTGCTCTTTGCGGAATCGCTTGACTTCTTCTGCAGCACGTTCGGTAAGTTTAATGGCCATCGTTGAGATGAACTCCCAGGAAGGAGGGGTCGGAAATGTTTGGTACGGATCGAACCTGATTCGCAGGCCAATCTGGGTCGCTACTTGTCTGAGTCGCTACTTGTTTAAGTCGCTAGATGTCTCTGAGTTGCTACTAGTCGTTCGGTGCGAACGAAACGGATTCGGTTGTCTGGAACCCAGGCTCGAACGGCACACGATGCATGCTCACAAATAGTGTGGGTCGAAATCCACGCCCGGATCAACAGCAAATCTAGCAATTCGCTTGCCAAACGCATTTGGCTGCCATTTTGGCGGAACTCGCAAACGATCTGCATCGCGCCCGAGGCGTTCGGTATTGTACTCCAGGTTCACTATGAAGGACAGGCAAGTGAGCCCTACCGCAAACTGAGCCAGACCGGCACGCGAGCCCCGCCGACGCGTTTCCAGAGTGATGCCGCCTGGATCGCGAGACCTTGGAGGGCTGAATTCCGGTGAATCCATCTACGGGGATCGGACACGTGCAAATTCAAGATGCTCGAGTATTCCGACGCGGCTTGGTTCTCGGGTAGGGGGCGTGGATGCCGTTGAAGACGCTGCGGCAGGAGGATTTCCACCAAAATCCGCTACGGGAAACGAGAGCTGAGACCAACGACGAACACTCAACCCCCCGGGGCAGGGCGGCGGCCCCGCGGCATTCCCACGGCTTCGCCTACTGATCCAATTTGAATTCTTCGGGCAACGTGTAGCCCTTGTTTGCGGCCGCCTCGCGAGTCGTAATGCGAATTTCCGCTTCATCCCCTTCGCCAACGACGACCCACATCAATGCCTGTTTCGGGTCATTCGGTCCGGTCGCGGTCCGGTCCGGGTTCGCCCCGAGCACGAGATCGGTCAACACTTTCCGCAGCGGCAGGTTGTCTTTTGCAAAATCTCGCACCTGTTGGTTTTGAGTGATCCCCATCAACTGCAGATCGCCACCGATGATCTCAACTTTGGGCGGCGAATTGCCTTTGGGCAGGTCCGCGGCGAACTCGTTGATGATGGTATCCACCGCGAATTGCAGGGACTCTTGGCCGAAACTGACCGACATCGGACGATCGAGCATCTCCGCGAGCGTCAGTTTTTCCATATTCTCCGTCGCCGCGGACATTGCCGACGTCGTTGTCGTATTGGCAGCCAACAAGGTTCCCAAGGCGACCTGCGGTAACGCGAGTGGCGGCAGATAAGTATTGAAGATCACCTCCCGTTTGATCGACGCCGAACGAGTCTGCTCGCCCACGAACGCCCACATGCTCGGCAGACGAGCGGCCAACAATCGCCACGACGGATCGACCTCTCGCGTCACCAAAAAATCTTCGGCCGCCGACGGGGCTTCCTCGAGGCGTGCCCGCACTTTCGACTTCAGTTTTTCCGGGTCCATGCTCGGCGCGGCCGCCAGATGTACTTCGAGGAAACTGCCGTGCGTGCCCGGCGCGAACGTGTCCGACGATTCCACGCCAGCGTCTGACGGGGGAACAGACGCGACCCTGACCAAAATTCCTCCACACTCGGGAATCAATGTCGACTGCACCCATGACAAAAGAGTCGGCGCCGTCCCGTCCACCCAAGTCCGCGCATCGGCGATCAAGAAGTTCGGCTGGGTCAACAAAGTGATCGCGTCGGTCGGTTCCGCAGACTCCCACAACTCTTCGAGCAATCTCGGCAGCAGGACCGGGGCCCCTTCGACCTCGGCGACTTCTTTGGTTCGCGCGATCGAACCGATGGCGAACGCGTCGACCCGATCACTCGCCGGCGCCTCACCGGTTCCCGCGTTTTCGTCACCGTCCGTTTGCGGTTCTGACTCGCCTGCCTCTGACACAAAGTGCGGATAGAACGCGTCGCTTTCAGGATCGTCGCCCGCGTACAATTTGATGCCGCCGGGCAACTGTGCGATCGAAACATCCCACGCTTCGGTGAGCTGATCGATCGGTTGCGGCGTTCGCAGATGCACGGCCATCGCGACCTCCGGGACACCGCCTTTGCCAGGAAACCATGCCATCGACAACATGCGAACGTCGCCCAGTGGGATCGAGGTTCGTTTTTCGAATTGTTCGATCAACGGAGCGAGCTCGGGATCAAACACATCCCGCAGCCCGGTCGCCGACAAACGATTGATGTCAAACGTCAGCACCGCCGCGGGCCCGGGAGGCAACAAGGCCGTTGGCGGTAACGTCGCATCCGACTTCGTTTCGCCCATGACCACAGAAGGGGACGCCCACAACATTGCGGGATCCGAAACCAATTCGATTGTCCCGTTATCGCGTTGGGAGTCACGCGGCGGTCGACGAGTGGGCGAAGTTGACCGTGTCGGCGGAGTCGGACGGCGCCCGGTCACCGAAGGGATCACCGCCGGAATCGGCGGCCGAGTTCGCTTGACCACGCGGGGCGGTTCGTTGGGATCTTGGAAAGCGAGCGCGAGGATCAACAAAAAGATCGGCACCCACATGCTGCCGAGCACATACCACGCGGTCCGCCGGCGACCGGAGCGGACACGCACCGCACGAGATCGCGGCGGTACCGAGACATGAGTCGACGCGGTATGAGCCGACACAGTAGCCGCTGCGGTTTGCTGCGGCGAAGGAACACCGACCGGAGTTTCGGCTGGAGCCTCTTGGACATTCGCCTTTTCGGATCCGGTGGCCTGATCAGTCGACGACTGCGTTGAGCCGGCCGGCTCGTTTCTCTGTTGACGCTCTTCGATAACCGGCGGCGACGGTTCCGTCTTCCCAGCGTCTGGTTTGCTCGCAGCGTCTGGCTCACTCGCAGCGTCCGGTTTCTGAGTGGTGTCCGCCTTCTTCGTTTTACTTTTCTGCGTGCTCTTCGGTGTATTCTTCGGTGGCGCGGCGGTTTCCTTCGTTGCGACCGGCTTGGTTTGAGACTTGTCCGTCACCTTCGGCGTTTGGGCCGGTGTTGCCGCCGGAACGGGCAGGTCTTTTTTCGGCGCAGCGGAATGGTTCTTCCTCTCGGTTGCCGGTTGAGCGGGCCGTTTCGCTTCGGCCGGTTCCTTCACTACGCGAACCGCAGCGTTGAGTGCGGTAGCGAACGCGTCGAGGGAAGGGAACCGCTCGTCCGGGTCTTTTGCCAGGGCATACGCGAGCACCCGCAGCAACGGATCCCCCGCGGCCCCCTTGGATACCGCCTCGGTCAACTCGGGCGGTTCGAACCGCAACTGCCGCGAACGAATCTGTTCTTCTTTGGCCGCCGCGAAGGCGTGTTGACCGAACCGCAACCGATACGCCAAACACCCCAGCGCGTACACCGCCTGTCGTTCGAACGATTGACGGTTCGCCGCAACGGGTTGCTCGGCCGCGCCGCCGGCACCCGTGACGTTGTCAACGACTTCCGGTGCGGCGTAGAGCAGTCTCGACTCGGCGGTGGCGATCGTTGGTTGTGAACCGAGTGCCTCGGATGAAAGAAAGTCAGTCGGGTCGATCCACAACAATGGCGTGTCGGGATCGCTCTCGGAAACCCAGATACGTTCGGGCGAAGGCATCGGCGGGAACGCCAATTCTCCATCGGCCTGCGCGGCAAACGCCGACAACGTCTTGCTCAGCGCGTCGATTAACAACGCGATATCGGCAACCGTCCATTTGGTCGCCGAAGCGGGCTCGGCTCCGGACCGCATTGGGTCGCTCAACATTTTTCCGGTTGGCAACTTCGCATACAGCCCCACCACGTCGAGCGACTCGTCCAACGGAATCGTCGTCGGCTTCGTCCCCAGCGGCCCGCCCGGCAACGCTGCCAATTCCATGTCGGGAACGCCCGGTCCGGTGAGTCCCGCGATCGTCCGCAAACAATCACCGTCGGCCGGCGTTAATTGGGAAGGCACGATCTGCAGCAGAACGCCGGCATCATCCGGATAGGAATCATGGACAACCGGAGTCCAACGCGAGAACGGCGCCGGTGCCTGATCGGCCGCCTGAACAAAAGGTGCGATCCGCAGAACCGGAAAACGCATCGACGGGTCTGAGGAATCCGACGGGTCAGAGGAATCCGATAGGCCCGACGGGTCCGCTTCGGCGAGCAGACATTTGGCGTGCAGCCGCGACAGTTTTCCTTTCCTCACCAACCACTGCGTCAACGCCATCGGGTCCGACGGCGGCTTCGACTCGTGCTCATCGGCAAATTCAGCAGCCCACTGCTTGGGAACCCTGGCATCCGCCAGCCCGCTTTGAATCAAGCGTTTCCAGAAATCAACGAGCGAAAGCGGCATCAAAAGCGTTTGGGGGAACGTTTAAAGGGGCAACGACGGGAGTCATCTCGGTACACCATCCCGTCCTATGTTTCTTTGAGAACCTATCCGAGAACTCATGCGTCGGTCGTCATTTACCGTGGTTTCTACGAAAAAAGACGAACCAATGCCCGACCACTTATCGATTCACGGAAGTTTTCGGCTAGGTTCTTAGGACCTATCCAAAAACGCATCAGCCGAATGGTGTTCACCGTGGTTGCACGGGACATCCGGGCCATCGCCCGCCGGCAAATCAAATTACCGAAGTTTTCGGATAGCACCTTAGTTTATTGTGTGAGTTGCGGTTTTGCGGCGCCGGATCGAATCGGGAACAGGAAAAACATTATTTTCTGTCCCCCGAAGTCTATTTTGGGCCGCTCGGGTCGCCGGACGACCGAGAGTTATTGCATCCTTGCTGAATCATCCCTGTCAAATTTCATTGCTACCCCCGGTGTTACCTTGAACATCGTCTACCTCACCACGGAATCGGTCCCCTTCGCGAAAACCGGCGGGCTCGCCGACGTGTGCGGCACACTTCCTAGCGTGGTCGCCTCGGCTGGTCACCAATGCTCGGTCATCATGCCGGCGTTCGACAGCATCCGCCGGGCGGGCATTCCGATCGAGCGAACCGATATCAGCTTTGCCATCGACATGCCCGGCGACCGAATCGTCGGTGGCCGCGTCCTCAAGAGCACGCTGCCGGCGGGCAATGTGCCGGTGTACTTCATCGACCAACCGATGTACTACTCGCGGCCGTATCTTTATGGCGACAAACACGGTGACTACCGCGACAACGCCGAGCGATTCATCTTCTACAGTCGGGCTGCGATCGAGGTCATGAAACGACTCGGCAAACGCGTCGACTTGATTCAGTGCAACGATTGGCAATCGGCGATCGTCCCGGCGTTGATCCAAAGCGGATGCGGCGGCCTGCCGGTCGACACCCCGACCGTCCTCTCGATCCACAACCTCGCCTACCAGGGTTCGTTCTCCGCCGAAGCCTTCCCGTTAACCGGACTGCCGTGGGATGAGTTTCGCAGTGAGTCGTTTGAGTTCTATGGCGGAATGAATTTTCTCAAGACAGGTATCGTGTCGGCGGATCACGTCTGCACGGTCAGCCCGACTTACGCGAGAGAAATCAAAACCCCCGTACACGGATGCGGTCTCGATCCGATCCTCCGCAGCCTCGGCGACCGGGTCAGCGGAATCATCAACGGCATTGACACGGAGATTTGGAACCCGGCGAAAGACGTCCACGTGGTACGAAACTACGACGTGGAAACTTGGGAGAGCGGCAAACTCGAAAACAAACTTTCGCTGCAGGCTGAAATGGGTCTGCCCAGTGACCCGGACGTTCCTCTGATCGGTCTGGTCGGGCGACTCGCCGAGCAAAAAGGTTGGGACCTGATCCTGCCTGTCATGCGAGAACACTTACGCGAAGGGCGACCGACGCAGTGGGCGGTTCTCGGCAGTGGCGATCCGGTCATCGAGAGCGAACTGCAATGGCTCAAAGAGGAACACCCAGATCAAATCGCCGCACACATCGGGTTTAGCGATCCGCTCGCCCACCGGATCGAAGCCTCGAGCGATCTCTTCCTGATGCCGAGCCGATATGAACCTTGCGGATTAAATCAACTTTACAGCCTGCGCTACGGAACGGTCTGCATCGTCACCGCCACCGGCGGCCTCGCCGACACGATCGTCGACACAACCGAGGAAACCATTAACAACGGTACAGCAACCGGTTTCCACCTCCGCTCGTACGACGCCGCGTCCTTGGACCGCGCGATCGGCGACGCTCTTCGTTTGCGTTTCCACGAAAAAGAAATTTGGAAAAAAATTGTCAACCAGGGGATGACGCGCGACTGGTCGTGGCGGAAAAGTGCGTTCCAATACATTGACCTCTACGCGCGGACGATTTCCCTTAAACGACGTGTCGGAAAATAGAAATTGCTATGGAAAGAAACTGCGAAGAAATGCCACCATTTTACCCCCTAGCATGGCGAAAAAATTCCGTAGAATGACGGGACGCTCATGCGCGGTCGGGTGCCCGACTCGACGCACCCTACCCGGCTCAGCAACTAACACCGGAAGCTCTCATGGCTATTACTCGCGTCGAACTGAACGCCGACCGTCTACGGCGCCGACGCGATAACAGCAAGCTGCGTGCGAGTAACCGAGACAAGCGATTGACCGACGGGGACACCCTCGCCAATGCGGCTGCCGAAACGCAGCAGACTCCTCGCCCCAATGTTGCCAACCCCGATTCGGACAAGGACGCGCCGATGTCCGAATCTCACTCGCCGCAGTCAATCCGTCGTCAACGTATCGACGCGCAAGACAGCCAACTCTATGACCTGAAGGCGGTTTTTTCGGGCACAAACACCTCGCCGTCCCACCCATCCCAAACCCCCGAAAAAACTTCCGACCGGCCCCACGCGGTCCACGCTCGCAAAGCCGACGCGTCGCCGATCGACTCGGCTCTCACCAACCCGACCCAACCGGCCGACGAGAGCAATAGCAACGGAGACCTCAACGCCACCCAAACCGAATCCGCCCCGACGGATCAACCGATCGGCGTTGAACGTGGTCTGCACATGCACTTCACACCGGACACCAACGTCCGCCGCGAAGCCCACGCTCACGAACATGCCGACGACCACTCACACGACGCCTCCACAACGAACGACCCGAAGGTCGGCCAGTCTCGTTTGGATCTGATCACCGGAGAGTGGACCTGGTTCGCAACGACACGTTCCCAGCGTCCCGACCAATTCGGCAACGTCGTGGTAAAACCGACCGCAGACATTGACTGCCCGTTCTGCGCCGGCGAAGAACACCGAACGCCCAACCCGGTTTGGGTCGCGAGTGTCGACAACGATGACAACCCTCACAACACCCCGGCGATCCAACAAAGCGGTGATGCCAGCGACTGGTCAGTCCGCGTCGTCCCGAACCTCTACCCGGCGGTCAGCCGTCTCGAAGACGCCGGAGTCGCGATCCCGCCCAACCAAGACGCCAACGATCAGCGAGCCGAAAAAGAGGCGATGCCCGCATCCGCACGCCGACATCGCTCGAGCGGGGCGTTCACCTCATGTAGCCACGCTCAAGCGATCTACAAACAACACTCCGCATTAAACAAACGTTCCGACTCGAGCAAACTGTTCCCGTCCGAAGCCGCGATGGGCGGACACGAAGTCATCATCGAGGCCCCGCGGCACACCGAATCACTCGGCGAGCTGAACACGTCGGAGATCGCACTCGTGTTCACCGCATACGCGGATCGAATCCGTTACTGGCGAAGCGTGCCGGGCGTGCAACACGTCAGCATCTTCAAGAACGTCGGACGCGACGCCGGCGCCTCGCTGCAACACAGCCACAGCCAACTGATCGCGACCAACCGCGTCCCCGCTGTCGTCCAACAGGTCACCCGGCGACTGCAGGCCCACCACGCTCGAAACGGTTCGTGCCTGCAGTGCGATTTGATTCGCAGCGAACTGGAAGACAAGACTCGAATCGTCAGCCAAACCGATTCGTTCGTCGCTTACTGCCCCTTCGCCAGTCGCTTCCCGATGCAGGTGCGACTGACATCGAAAGAGCACATGCCGTGCTTCAGCCAACTTCACGAACGCCCGCTCGCGGAACTGGCACGGCTCGCCCTGAGAGTCGTCCGGTGGCTCGAAGCCCTGCGGCCTCAAACCGCGTACAACATGCTCGTGCACACGTGCCCGGTCAACTTCCAAGGCGCGATGGAGTCACAGCACTGGGCGATCGACATCTTCCCGCGGATTTCCCGGTTGGCCGGTTTTGAACTCGCCACCGGTGCGATGATTAATCCGATCTATCCCGAAACCGCTGCCAAAGCCTACCGGGCGCAAGCGAGACTTAGCGACCCACGCTATGTGTTACGCTAGGGCATGCGTGTGTTACCTTAGGGCATGCATTCACTCAACCTCTACGACTACACGCTTCCGCGTGAACTGATCGCGCAAGAACCACTCCGCAATCGCGTCGACGCGCGGCTGATGATCATCGATCGAGCCAAAGGAACGATCGAACATCACCACGTCCGCGACCTTCCCGAACTGCTCCGGGCGGAAGATTCACTCGTCCTCAATAACTCCCGCGTCGTGCCTGCTCGGCTGATCGGTTACCGCACCCGCACCAGGGGACGATGGCAGGGCCTGTTCCTTCGCAGCGATCAGGAATCCGGCGTCTGGGAACTGCTCACAAAAACTCGCGGCACGCTGAAGACAGGCGAGACGATTACGCTGCAAGACCGTGACGCCCGTGATGGCGGCCAACTCGAAGTCATCGGCCGCGACGACGAAGGCCACCTCCTCGTCCGACCGCTCGCCGAATCCGTTCACCTCGACGATTCCCTCGCCGGCCACGAAACCTCGCCGACACACTGGCTCGAACGCTTCGGCCGCGTGCCGATTCCTCCGTACATCCGCGACGGGCGAATGGTCGACGCCGACCTCGTGAACTACCAAACCGTGTTCGCGAGCAAACGGGACGAAGACAAAGCCAGCGTCGCGGCGCCGACCGCCGGGCTGCACTTCACCGAAAACCTGCTCTCAAACATCCGCAAAGGCCAAACCGCGATCCACGAGGTCACGCTGCATGTGGGAATCGGCACCTTCCGCCCGATCGAGTCGGACAACATCGACGAACACCACATGCACCACGAGTGGGGACGGATCGACGAGCAAACCTGCCAGAACATCCAGGCACGCCGAGCCGCCGGTGGTCGATGCGTCGCCGTCGGCACCACCAGCGTCCGGGTGCTCGAAAGCAGCGTCGCGGCAAACGGGGGCGAGCTGAAAGAATGGACCGGTGCGACCGACCTCTTCATCAAACCGCCTTACCAATTCGGTGCGGTCGATGCACTGATGACCAATTTCCACCTGCCCAAGAGCTCGCTGCTCGTGCTCGTCAGTGCGTTGGCAGGCCGCGAATTGATCATGGAAGCCTACCGCCAAGCGATCGAATCCGAATACCGGTTCTTCAGCTACGGCGACGCGATGCTGATCACGTAAAACGTCAGCCGCCGCGATCGAAGCAACCGCCTGAAATGCGGCGAAAAATTGTCAGCGCAAAAGGGAAGGGCCATGGTGAAGCCCTCCCTGCCTCACCATGGCCCCGTCAATGCTGGAACGATGGCACCGATCGTTCCGCCCTCCCAATCCATGGTACCAGTAGTATCGGACCGTCATGCTTGGATCCTTCAGTTGAAATCCGATAGACGACAACTTTCTGGAAAGAAATCGGCAAAAAGCTGAGTTTGGCTCACCCCCAAAAAACGCACTTTCCGCACCGCCCCCTCGAGAACCCAGGCCTGCCTGCGAGAACCCAGGCCTGCCTGCGAGAACCCAGTCGCTGCCTGCGGGAACCCCAGGCCTGCCAGCGAGAACCCAGCCCCTGCCTGGCAGCACCGGCGTCAAAATCCCGTTGGCCACGTTCCGCGAAAACTGGCAAGCAACAGCCAGGCACAGCCAACGCCTGATTTGAGGTAGGGTGACTCAAAGCGAAACTCCAAGGCCAACGATGGGGCATTCGCCCGACGCGCAAGCGACTAATTGTGCGTGATCCCTCGCTGGCCGGGCTGTCGATTTATTCGTTTAACGGCAATACCGTTCAATGAAGCACCGGGTTGTGGCGTCTTCGTTTAACCGGTAGCCGTAGGCGACGCTTGACGGAACACAACCTACCCTTCGGGCACGGGTTAAACGAAAATTGAACGGTATTGCGGTTAACGGGCAGCCAAAGGCGACCTACGCGCCACTGAACGTCGCCTACGGCTACCGGTTAAACGAAGACAGGTTGACTCTTGAATAAATCAACAGTCCCGTAGCGCAGCGGGCTGGTAAATCAACTAACCGTTTGCGACGTGGTTGCTCGCTGAAATTGCCAATCCCGGCTAAGGCGATTCGCCTAACATGTCTGCGCCCCCAACTTCCACTACCGCGGCCTCAAAATCGCCCACATCGAGATGCTCACCCAACCTCGACAGCACGAGCAGACGCATCGCATCATCGTCGAATGGTCCCGGTACATAAACAGGCTTGCCATCGCGACCAAATTCAAACGCGTCACCAGTCGGCTCTGACTCGACGTCACCCCAAATTGGCGAAACCTTGCGGTAGTCAGCGTGCGGAGGAAGGCCAAAACGGCCCGCAAAGGCGACAGCACCTTCGATGAAACCTCGTAGAGTCCCCGGCGACCTCTCCTGAAGTCTATGTTTCTCCGACAGGTCTTCGAGCATTTCCCGGTAGTCGGTCATCGAGCGGTACCCCGCGATCACATTCTTCACACCGAGACAGTAGGTGTCGACCAGGAACACGACCACTGCGACATGCCCATTGGGGGCCTGACGAGCAAACAGCACGGTCGCCAAACCGCTCTTCGGTTCAGCCATCCTCGCGTTCAGAATTCGTCCGCTCGCCGCCGCAGCCATTTTGCCCGACAGAGACACAAGCTGCTGCTTCTCACGCACGAGTTGCTGCTTCTTCTGCCGGTCCTTTGCTTTCTTGCGAGCCAACTTCTTTTGTCGCTGCTGTTCGGACTTCGCCATTGATCAACTCCCTAATAAACGTGCCGCGTTAACTCACCGGATGCGGCTTGCTGCCAGCTTACGCGTGCTCCCAACATCCGAGCAAGCAATGCCAACGCGGACGGTCCGCGCCCTGCGATCGCATCCAAAAACACCGGAACCAGAATTCGACCACCGAGGTGCTCGTGTAGGCGTCTAGAAATCCAGCGAGATTTTGAGGATTTTGAATTTGATCTTACCGGCCGGCACATCCACCTCGGCGATCTCCCCGACCTTCTTGCCGAGCAGGCCCTGACCGAACGGGCTGGTCACGAGAATCTTCCCGGCGTCGTAATCTTCATCCCCGGCACCGACGAGCGTGAACTCCTCTTCGTCACCGTAGGCGACATCTTCCACCGTGACGGTGCATCCAAAGACGACTTCATCTTTAGGCAACTTCGATGGATCGATGATCGTCGCACGCGCGACCTTGTCCTTCAGCTCGTTGATCTTGGCCATCAACATGCCTTGGTTTTCGCGCTGCGCGTGATACTCGGCGTTCTCTTTCAAGTCACCTTCTTCGCGAGCCTCTGCGATCTTTTCCGTCACCGCCGGCATCTCGACGTTTTCAAGACGATGAATCTCAGCTTTGATCTTGTTGTAGCCCTCACGGGTCATGGGGACGGATTCAACCATGCCTGTCATCCTGAAAAATTTGCGTTGTTCAAAAAAGAAACCTTTTTCACCAGGCGGGTCGCCGAATCGACCGAGACCACGCACACTGAAAAAGGCTGTTCGTTATGAATCTGAGAGCTCGCGCATGCGAGTTTGGTTCACACCCCATTGTGGACTAGGCGTCACTCTCGGGCAAGGTCTCGTCACGGTACTCGACCGGAGTATCACCGGGCTCTCCTTCGTAGGGAACACCGATCTCTTCGTTGAACCATCTTCCCAGGTCAATCAACTGGCAACGCGAGGTGCAAAACGGGGGTGTCGGGGTTTCATCAGAGAGAAATTTCCGACCGCACGTGGGGCAGGTCATGGGAATCGGCTTCATTTTCGAAACGTCCATCGGGTACGGCTTTACCGGGGCAACGAGGATGCAAAGATGGGGCTACGGACAGATTCAGCCACGCCAACTATTTAGCGTACAATAGTCGGCACGCCTGAGAACCCTTTGACGGATCGCCATGTTGCCACACACACCCCATGCAACGCAAATCCACGCCTTTTTGACCTGCACGCTGTTTGTATGGATGTCAGTCCAAACCGCGGCGATGTCGATCGCCGATGACGGCGAATCCCCCAATACTGCACGCCCAGCATATTCCCAAGCCGTGGTGGCCAAAGCCGACGCGATCCTCAAGGACGCCGGCCTGCGAAGGAGCGGCAAAGCCCTACAGAGCACCGAGGCGGCAGACTTTTCCAGACGCCTCAGCGGAATCACCCGCGACCGCAGGGAACTGCGCCTGAAACAAAAAGCGTTTACCGAATCCGAATCCAAACTCGACGTGATCGAATCCGAGATCAGCCAACTGAACCGACAGGACGGCGAACTCAACCTGCAACTCGCCCGCGTCGCCGGACTCGACGTCACCAGCAACAACCGCATCGTGGCGCTGATCAACGCCACCCGCACCCAACTCGCCGAGATGCGGAAACGACGCTCCGCACAAAAACAGGTCGTCCAACTCGCCCGAGCAAAGATCAACGAAGCCGAAGAGACCTACGCCGAATCGGTGTTCCAGGCTCGCAAACAACTCGACGAAATGACCCAAACGATCCAGCAGAACCTGCAGGACTCCCAGGTCCGGATCGCAATCGATGTCATGAACGCCAACTTTGATGTCGCCAAAGAAATTGATGCCGAAACCATCGTCAAAGCACTCGACAGCCGACTGCGTGACTTTGAAAAAGAAGTTTTTCGCGAATCGATCCCCCTCGACGTATCGTCCGGCGGTTCACTGTTCACGATGGTGAGCATCAACCAACAAGCCATCCGCATGGTCATCGACAGCGGCGCGACCCTGGTCACGCTGCCCGCCGACGCGGCTGCCAAATTACAGGTGAACGTGCCCGACGACGCCCCGGTGATCTCTTTGGTACTCGCCAACGGTGGCAAAATCGATGGCCGCCGCGTGACACTCGACTCCGTTCGTGTCGGCCAATTCGAAGCCAAAAACGTCGACGCCGTTGTGCTCGAACCGATCGCTGCGAACGCCGAACCGCTGCTCGGCCTGAGTTTTCTCGACCGATATAAATTCGAACTCGACTCCGCCTCACGAACACTCGGCCTGCTGCGAATCGACAACACGGACGCCGAGACGCCCTAATGCCGGAACTCCCCGAAGTCGAAACCATGTGCCGCGGCATCCGACCGATCACCGGCAAACGTGTCACCCGGATCGAACAACCCCCGTGCGCGTGCCGCCCCTGCACGATCGAACCGAGCGCCAAAACCATGCACCGGAGATTGTCAGGCAGGACGGTCGCGGCGATCGAACGGCGTGGCAAACGCGTGATGATCCGGTTTGACAACGACGCCCGCATCGTCATCGAGCCACGCATGAGCGGATTGGTATTGCTGTCCGATCCGCCGGGCGTCGATCACCTGCGTCTTCGGATCGAATTCGAGAAAGGGGACACCGACACGTCCGCGGACGGTCCGCTGCAATTGCTGGTGTGGGACCGACGCGGGCTCGGGACGATCCGATTGCTCAGCCACGACGAATACGAAACTCGCGTCAACGCACGTCTCGGCGAGGACGCGCTCGACATCAGTCAACAAGAACTGTCGCAGCGGTTGAGGCCGAGCAACCGGCCGATCAAGGTCGCTTTGCTCGACCAGAACGCGGTCGCGGGTATCGGCAATCTCTACGCGGCCGAGATTTTGTTCGTCGCCGGGATCGACCCTCGGTTGCCCTGCAAAAAACTCACCGGCCCGCAGTGGTCTCGTTTGCACGCGGCGATTCGTGTCGTGCTCGATGAAGCGATCGCTAACGAAGGCAGCACGCTGAGCGACGGCACCTACCGAAACGCGCTGAACCAATCGGGCAACTACCAAAACCTGCACCGGGTTTACGACCGCGAAGACGAAACCTGCCGCCGATGCGAAACCGGTACAGTCCGGCGGATCGTCCAGGCTCAGCGGTCGACGTTTTTCTGCCCGGTGTGCCAGCGTCGCTCGGGCGTCCACGCAAGCCTGCCTTCCGATGGCCGCCAAACACGCGGCAAAAATGCTACGGCGACCACATGAATTGCCACGCGGCTGGCCCCGTAATCCGGCTCTGCCCGGTGCGGCAAAAAAGGCTCGCCGGTTGGCGAACCGAGACGCCCCGACTACGATCTGCGTTCCCAGGAAACACCCCGTTCCTCTCGTCGAAAGCACCCTCTGCCGTGCCCGAATCACTCGCACCGCTCGATCGCCTGATGTCCACCCTCGCACAACGAGCGGCCGACCGCCCCGAGGGGTCCTACACGACCAAATTGCTCAACGGCGGCGCCGCAGCAATCGGGGCCAAGATCCGCGAGGAAGCCGAAGAGCTGATCGAAGCGGCGGACGAGCCCGGTGACGCCGGCCGCGAACACACCGTTTACGAAGCCGGCGACCTGATCTATCACACCCTCGTCCTGCTGGCTTGGCGAGGCATCAGCCTCGACGAAGTCGCCGCCGAACTCGCCCGCCGCGAAGGCACCTCGGGTCTGGCCGAAAAAGCCTCCCGGAAAAACAACTAGCACCGCACACATAAGGACACGGCCTTGATTTCCGATTCACACCTGCGACTGGGCATCCCCAGCAAAGGACGACTCAGCGACTTGGCGACGGATCTGTTGACGCAGGCCGGGCTGAAATTCCGCCGACAAAACCGCGGACTGTTCGCACGCGTCAGCGGCATGAACATCGACCTGGTCTACCTCCGCACCGATGACATCCCAACGCTCTGCGCCGAAGGCGCGATCGACATGGGGATCACCGGCAGCGACCTCGTCGAAGAAGCCGGAGCCGACGTCCAAGGTCGCATGAAGTTCGGCGTCGGGCGATGCCGACTCGCGTTCTGCATCCCGGACGATTCGCCGATCACCTCCGCCGCCGAACTCGACGGCAAACGGATCGCGACGAGTTTCCCAAACGTCACCCGCGAATACCTCGCCAAATGCGGCGCGACCGCTCATCTGGTTTCGCTCGCAGGCAGCGTCGAGGCGATGATCCAGCTCGGTGTCGCCGACGCGATTGTCGACTTGGTCGAAACCGGCAGCACGCTCGCGGCAAACCGTCTGCGAATCCTCGAGGAGATCGGCCACTACGAAACCGTCCTGATCCAAAACAGCAAACCTCGCCTGAACGAAATCGCGGACCGGTTGGTGCAACGACTCGAAGGGGTGGTGATCGCTCGCGATTACTCGCTCGTCGAATACAACATCCCGCGATCAAAGATTTCCGAAGCCGAGAAGATCACCCCGGGATTCAATTCGCCAACGATCAACTCGCTCGAAGACGCTGATTGGTGCAGCGTCCAGGTAATGGTCCGCCGCGCCGATGTTGTCGACGCAATGGATCAACTCAAAGCAATCGGCGCCTCAGCCGTCTTTGAAATGACGCTCAACAACTGCCGCCTGTAGCAACAGTCGCTTGCATTCGCACCACCGCGTCCCCGCTGGTAGTGCACGTAACCACGGTCGGGCGGGAGGAGTGAACAGCACACTTGCCAGCCACATTTTCGAGGCCCCCCCCAAGACTTTTGGCCGACGCCTTACTGCATTTGCCGCCGAACGATGCCCCATCCAGCTTGTCGGGCCACCATCAGGGCGATTGCACGGGGAATCACGGGCTAACAACGACTTTTTCCATGTAGCTGTCGCCCCATCCCGTAGTGAGGCGTTTGTTTTTCACGCCACACTTGGCTGTCTTCTCTTGTTTCAGCAGACTGAGTGCGGTTCGCCTCAGCGTGCTGAAGTTCTCATCCCCATGCCCCTTGCGGATTCGACATTGGTCTTCCCCGAAGGTCACATCAAGTTGCCAGTGGCAACTGTTTTCAATTCCCCAATGTCCACGAACCGCACCGGCGAAGTCTTCACCAGGCAGCATCTTACTCACGATGTAGTATCGAACTGCGATCTCATCGCCTTTGCGACGCTGAGTGTTGTTGATCGACATTCCGATGGCTTGCAACCCCTTCCACCTTGAGCCGTCTGGCAGGTCCTCAGGAAGCTCACACAAGTAGTAACTTCGCTCGTCGATTCGACCATGAGCAGTCTTTTTCGTGTGATGCTCTACAACATCCACTCTTGCAAAGTCATCTTCCAGGTGGGAAAGGAAGAACGCCTTGATCCCCTCGTGAAGCGTCGGCTGATTTCCTTTGACGGCCAAACAGTAGTCCGCTCCTTCGTCGATGATCTTGGCAGCGATTTCGGTTTGGCATCCCATCGCATCGATCGTGACCAAACCACCGGAAACCTCGATGATCTCAAGCAATTTAGGGATCGCCGTGATTTCATTGCTCTTCTGGTCGACGATGGTCTGCCCGAGACTGAGGTGATTGGCCGTTGCCCAAGTGCCACGACGAACGGTGCCACCCACCATACGCCACGACGAACTAGGCGACGAACGGTGCGGCGACGAACGGTGCCACCCACCATATGGTTGACAGTGGTGGGTTTTTGGTTAGGTTGGTTTTGGAGTCAGCACACCCTTTCGGAATTTGACGTATGCCCAGGCCGAAACGAGAAGAGCAGTTTGCAACGAGTGAAATTTGCATTGTGCATGCGGTTCAAAGGTGTGTGCGCCGCGCGTTTCTGGCTGGCGTCGATCGTGAGTCAGGCAAGGATTATTCCTTCCGCAAGGAGTGGATTCGCCGGCGAATGGAGGCCCTTGCGTCGGTTTTTGGTATCGATGTGCTTTCTTACGCCGTCATGAGCAATCACTTGCACGTGATTTTGCGCAATCGACCTGACGTTGTGGCTAGCTGGAGTGATGGGGAGGTTGCGATTCGCTGGCTGCGAGTGTTTCCTGGCCGGAGGATGGAAGAGCATCTTGCCGAACCGACCGAGCACGAGGTCAAAAAGCTGGCAGGAAACGCCGAGCGAATCGCGGAGATTCGACAGCGAATGTCAGATATTTCTTGGTTCATGCGGTCGTTGGCGGAACCGATTTCTCGGATGGCCAACAAACAAGATGAATGCACCGGTCGGTTTTGGGAGGGGCGTTTCAAGGCCCAACGAATTGTTGATGAGGCGGGATTGCTCGCGTGTAGCATGTACGTCGACTTGAACCCGGTGCGTGCGGCGATGGCGTCGGATCCAGAGAAGGCGCCGCACACCTCGGCGTTCGACCGTATCCAAGCCGGTCACGGGAAGCAGATTGACTCAGCTGCGTTCGATCTTAAGGCAGTTCCCACCGAAGAGGCGGCAAAGCAAATACGTGAAACGCCTGTGGATGAGCTTCGCGAAAAGCTGAAGGCCAAGAAGCGGAATCCAACGGGGAAGCGAATTCGCCGTGATGCTTGGCTGGCGCCTTTGACGCTATCGCCGGAAAAACTGTCCACTGACGCAGAATTGAATCGTGATGGCCTGCGAGCGAGCGACAAGGGGTTTCTGCATGTGTCGATCCGTGACTACCTTCGGTTGCTCCGCTGGACTGCGAAACAGGGCATTGCCGAAGCGTCGGAGAAGCTTCCGAAATCGCTCGCAACGACGCTGAGCCAGATCGGGATTGACGCGTCGATGTGGCGAGATTTGGTATGGGAGTGGCAGAGGTATTTTGGGAAATCGATCTGCGTGGGGTCTCCAGC
The DNA here is from genome assembly GCF_000346505.1 of Aporhodopirellula sallentina SM41. Taxonomy (GTDB): domain Bacteria; phylum Planctomycetota; class Planctomycetia; order Pirellulales; family Pirellulaceae; genus Rhodopirellula; species Rhodopirellula sallentina. Next base: position 19,641 of record NZ_ANOH01000334.1, on the reverse strand, counting down.
AGCGATGCGTCAGGATGCTGAGCGATGTGGCAAGCATCACTATTCAGGTCAGGCGGCGGCATCAGCCTGCTTTACTTGAGGCTGTCCGTACAGGACGAACGGCACCACCCAACAGATGGCCATGTTCTTGGCGACGGCAGCTACACCGCAGACCGAAACGCTTTCAAAACGGCCTATCTCCTTGATAGGCCGTCTCTCTAATCGGCCGGGCTGCGATCTCAATCCGCCTTCGGTGCCGCCCCCATTCAGGGGCGCGCTCTAATCTCGCCAGGTCACTGTCGCCGACCGATGCGACGCCGCATTCGGGACGGCCGAGCGGGACCCGAACGGCCCCCCTTACCGCTCGCCGGAAACGTTCCGGAATCGGCTCACTGCCAGCGTGACACGTCGCGACGGGAGGCCCTCTCGACCGGGACCGCACCCAAACACGCAACCCACTGCCATTAAAAGACTTACAAAACAGAACTCGCGTCCGGCACGCCGATTGCTCATGGGACGTGACCGCGTGGTGATTCTGTCCGTCTGACCGACGGGACCGTTCTTGCTTCGCTTGACAATCCAATTACTCCCCATTCCCTTTCCGGCCGTATGGCCCGGATCCGCACGGCCTCACTCACTCCCGATCGAAGAAGAAACCTCGCTGTCAGTCGCTCCACCGGGATTCCTGTTGGGCGAACGACCGCAACGGAGTCGAAGTTGCCCGCCCTGCGGATCTCGGTTGTCGCCAATCTCAGGAGATTCACACCGTGGCAAAGCAAATCGTTTTTGACGATGACGCGAGAGGCCCTTTGCTGGCTGGCGTCAGCAAATTGGCTCGCGCCGTTCGCAGCACCCTCGGCCCTCGTGGCCGCAACGCCGTTTTGGACAAAGGCTGGGGCTCTCCCAAGGTCACCAAAGATGGCGTGACCGTTGCTGAGGACATCGAACTCGACGACCCGTTCGAAAACCTCGGTGCTCAACTCGTCAAAGAAGCTGCCAGCAAGACCAACGATGTTGCCGGTGACGGAACGACGACCGCGACCGTGCTCAGCGAAGCGATCTTCCGCGAAGGCCTGAAAATGGTCGCCACCGGCGCCGACCCGATGGCACTCAGCCGAGGCATCCAAAAAGCAGTCGATGCCTGCACCGAGCAAATCGCCAAAATGGCAACCCCGATCAAAGAAAATAGCAAGTCCGACATCAAGCAAGTCGCGACCATCGCTGGAAACAACGACTCCGAAATCGGTGACGTCCTCGCCGACGCGTTCACCAAAGTTGGCAAGAACGGCGTCATCACTGTCGAAGAAGGCCGATCCAATGAAACCTACGTCGACGTCGTTGAAGGCATGCAGTTCGATCGCGGCTTCCTGTCGCCGCACTTCGTCACCAACCAAGACGAAGTGTCGGTCGAACTCGACGACTGCTACGTGTTGCTCTTCGAAGAAAAGATCAGCAACAACAAAAAAATGATCCCGCTTCTCGAAGCCATCAGCGAATCGAAGAAGCCTCTCTTGATCATCGCCGAAGACACCGAAGGCGAAGCCCTGGCGACCCTCGTCGTCAACAAGATGCGTGGCATCCTCAACGTGTGTGCCGTGAAGGCTCCTGGTTACGGTGACCGTCGCAAAGCCATCCTCGGCGACATCGCTGTGCTCACCGGCGGCAAGGCGATCTTCAAAGACCTCGGCATCGATCTGGAAAGCGTCAAGCTGTCCGACCTCGGTCGTGCCAAACAAGTTCGCATCACCAGCGAAGCAACCACCATCGTCGGTGGCGCAGGCAAGAAGGCCGACATCGAAGGCCGCGTGACGCAAATCCGTCGCGAAATCGAAGCGACCGACAGCGACTACGATCGCGAAAAACTGCAAGAACGTCTTGCGAAGTTGGCCGGTGGTGTTGCCCAAATCAACGTCGGTGCGGCAACCGAAACCGAAATGAAAGAACGCAAGGCTCTCATCGACGACGCCCGTGCGGCCACCCAAGCGGCACTCGAAGAAGGCATCGTCCCCGGTGGCGGAACCGCACTGCTTCGCTGCCGCAAAGCGATCGAGAAACTCGAGAAAGAGATCGAAGGCGATCAAAAGCTCGGCGTCCAGATCATCCGCAACGTTCTCGACCAACCGATGCGTGCCATCGCCAACAACGCCGGCCTCGACGGAGCCGTTGTCGTCAACCGCGTCTTGCAACTCAAAGGCAAGACCGAAGGCTACGACGCCAACGCCGACAAGTATTGCGACCTGATCGCGGCTGGTATCGTTGACCCTGCCAAGGTCGTTCGCACCTCGCTGACCAACGCTGCTTCGGTCGCGTCGCTGTTGCTGACCACCGAATCGCTGATCGTCGACATTCCTGTTGAGGAAGAAGAAGGCGGCGGCGATCACCACCATGACCACGGAATGGGCGGCGGAATGCCTGACATGGGTGGCATGGGCGGCATGCCTGGAATGGGCGGCATGGGAGGAATGGGCGGCATGGGCGGCATGATGTAGACCGCGAGCCGCCTCGCCCCTTTCCCGGGGCGTCGCACTCCCAACGAGTCCGTTTTCGAGACAAAAGCAGCCACGCCCAATCGCGGGCGTGGTTTCCCTAACAAAAAATTCGATCCACCGTTTGTCGACGGTGGCAACCAACACAACTAACTCAATTTCAACTTAGGAACTCTCCCCATGGCAGCGACCAAAACCATCAGTCTTCGCCCACTCGACGACCGCGTCATCGTTCAACCTAACGAAGCCGAAGAAACCACCGCGGGCGGAATCGTCCTCCCCGACTCGGCTCGTGAGAAACCACAACGCGGAACCGTTGTCGCAGTCGGCCCTGGCAAATTGCTCGATAGCGGCAACCGTGGCGAACTCAGCGTTGCCGTCGGCGACATCGTGATCTACGGCAAGTACGGCGGAAGCGAAATCGAAGTCGACGGCGAAGAGATGAAGATCCTTCGTGAGAGCGACATCTTGGCCAAGATTGGCTAGTTCGTTCGTTCCTCTCGCTTCATTTCATCCATTTACCTAGGAATCTTCAGTCATGGCAAAACAGTTGCTATTTGAGGACCACGCCCGAACCCGCATGCTCGCCGGCGTGGACAAACTCGCCAACGCAGTTGCAGTCACGATGGGCCCGACCGGTCGTAACGTGATCATCGATAAATCGTTCGGCGGACCGACCGTCACCAAAGACGGTGTCACCGTCGCCAAAGAAGTCGAACTAGAAGACCGGTTCGAAAACATGGGTGCGAAACTCGTCATCGAAGTCGCTCAGAAAACCAGCGACCTCGCAGGCGACGGAACCACCACTGCGACCGTTCTCGCACGTGCGATCTTCAAAGAAGGCCTGCGGAACATCGTCGCCGGCAGCAACCCGACCGCGATTCGCCGCGGTATCGAAAAGGCTGTCGACGCGGCATGTGCTCGCCTCGTCGAAATGGGACGCCCCGTCAGCGGCAAAGAAGAAGTCGCTCAGGTCGGTGCCATCTCGGCTAACAACGATAACGAGATCGGTAGCCTCCTCGCCGACGCCCTCGAGCGTGTTGGTAAGGACGGCGTGATCACCGTCGAAGAAGGCAAGAGTCGCAGCATGGAAGTCGATTACGTCGACGGAATGCAGTTCGACAAGGGTTACATCTCGCCTTACTTCATCACCGACCCCGGCTCGATGGAAGCCGACCTCGAGAACGCGTTGGTGCTGCTCTATGAGAAGAAGATCAGCAACATTCGCGACCTCGTGCCGTTGCTCGAGAAAGCCGCTCAAACCGGCCAACCACTGTTGATCATCGCCGAAGACGTCGACGCCGAAGCACTCACCCTGCTCGTCGTCAACAAACTCCGCGGCACGCTCAACGTGTGTGCGGTCAAGGCTCCTGGCTTCGGCGATCGCCGCAAAGCCATGCTCGGCGACATCGCAACGCTGACCGGCGGAACGTTGATCAGCGAAGACCTCGGCATCCAGCTCGAGAACGTCACGCTCGAACAACTCGGCCGCGCCAAGAAGGTCACCATCGACAAGGGTCACACGACCATCGTCGAAGGTTCCGGCAAACGCGAAGAGATCGACAAACGAGTCGCTCAAATCCGTTCGCAGATCGAGCAAACCGACAGCGATTACGACAAGGAAAAGTTCCAAGAACGCCTTGCCAAACTCGCCGGTGGTGTTGCCGTGATCAGCGTCGGTGCCGAAACCGAAGCTGAGATGAAACAAACCAAGGCACGCCTCGAAGACGCCCTGCACGCAACCCGTGCCGCCGTCGAAGAAGGCATCCTGCCTGGTGGTGGCGTGGCTCTGGTTTACTGCCGCGAAGCAGTCGAAGCAGCCTTGAAGAAGGCTCGTGGCGACGAGAAGGTTGGTGTCAACATCGTCCTCGGCGCACTCGACGCTCCAATGCGTCAAATCGCCGACAACGGCGGAATCGACGGCAGCGTGGTTGTCGACGAAGTGTTGCAGAAGAACGATCCGAAGATCGGTTACAACGCCCACACCGGCGAATACACCGACATGATCAAAGCGGGCGTCATCGACCCCGTGAAGGTCGTTCGTACCGCGTTGATCAACGCCAGCAGCATCGCCGGCTTGTTGTTGACCACCGAAGCACTCGTGACCAACTTCGAGCAAGAAGACAAGGACAAACGCCCCGTCGAAGGCGTGATTAACTAGTCCGAGTTCAGAACGCCAAACTCGCGTTTCGCCTCATCAGGATTTCGATCCGGATGAGGTGATCGCACCGGGCCAAACCGCCCTCGGCATTCGATCACTTTTCCACACGACGGGCCGTTCGCTATCGGCGAACGGCCCGTTTCGATTACGACTCACCCAACACATTCGGTTCCATGGCCACCAAGACTTGCTACTACGAAATCCTCAACGTTGAGAGGTCTTCGACCAAGCAACAGATCGACCGTGCCTACCGCAAATTGGCCATCAAGTATCACCCCGATACGAACAAGAACGAAGACGCCGTCGAGCGGTTTAAAGAAGCAACCGAGGCCTACGAAGTCCTCAGCGACCAAAACAAACGCGCACGCTACGATCAGTATGGCCACGCCGGCGTGGAAGGTTCCACTCACCAATACGGCGACGTCGAAGATATCTTCGAAGCCTTCGGGGATCTCTTCGGTGGTGGCTTTGGTGACTTCTTCGGTGGAGGTCGCCGCGGCGGCGGACGTCGCCGAGTACGCCCCGGTGCGGACATCCGCTGCGACGTCACTCTGACGCTCGAGGAAGCCGCCCGCGGTTGCCACAAAGACATCGCGTTCCGACGGCGAGTCGCCTGCGAAACCTGCTCCGGCAGTGGCGCCGCCCCCGGCAGCGAACCGGTCACCTGCACCACCTGCGGCGGCCAAGGGCAAGTCATCCAGTCCGCCGGTATCCTCCGCGTCCAAACCACCTGCCCGACCTGCCAAGGTGCGGGCAAACAGATCAGCCAACCGTGCGGCGATTGCCGTGGCTCGGGTCTGCAAAACGAGAAAGCCGAACTGAACGTCGAAATCCCCGCCGGCGTCGACGACGGCATGCGGGTCCGACTGCAGGGCGAAGGCGAACCGAGCCCTGACGGCGGACCTCCCGGGGACTGCTACTGCTTTATCTCGGTCAAACCTCACGAACTGTTCAAACGCGACGGCAAGCACCTCATCCTGCAACTGCCGATCTCGTATCCGCAGGCGGCACTCGGTTCCGAAATTGAAGTCCCCACCCTCAACGGACCTCACCAACTGACCGTTCCCGCCGGAACACAGAGCGGCGATGTATTCACCGTGCGAGGACAAGGGATCATCGATCACCGCAGCGGTCGCAACGGCGACTTGCTCGTACAGGTGTTTATCGAAGTCCCCAAAAAGCTCAACGCCGACCAAGAAAAACTACTGCGTCAACTCGCCGACCTCGACCACGAGGCCGTCCTTCCCGAACGAACTTCCTTTCTCGACAAGCTCAGGCATTTCTTCGACCCCGAACCGGAAAGCCAGTCTGAAACGAAATAATTATGAACGAAACTACTTCTCAACCTGAAAACGACGACGTACGCGAAGAAGCAACCGAGGCACGCAGTGCGGCTGAGGAAGCGGCTGACCAAGCACACGAATCACTCGACGCGGCGAACGAGCAAAACGCTCCGGAAACCCGCGACGAAGAAATGATCCGTCTGCGAGGCGAGGTCGAGGCGGCTGACAAACGAGTCCTGCAGGCACAAGCCGAAGCAGAGAACTTCCGCAAACGGATGCGTCGCGACTACGAAGACCAACTCAAATTCGCAGCAATGCCGTTGGTCAACGATATTCTCGAAGTCCGCGACAACCTCAACCGGGCCATCGAAGCAGCCAACGCGAGCGAGTCCACCGACACCGCCCAAGGCCTTCGCGAAGGCGTCGCCATGGTCGCCAAACAACTCGACGATACGCTCGGCAAGTACGGTGTTGAGCCGATTCCGGCCGACGGAGAGGAATTCGATCCGAACGTCCACGAAGCGATCTCGCAAATGCCGCATCCGGAAATCGAATCCGGCAAAGTCGCTCACGTCGCCGTCAGCGGTTTCACGATGCACGGCCGAGTGATCCGGCCCGCCCAAGTCGTCGTCAGCACCGGCGCACCATAGCCCGGGTCGTCCTCCGACCGGCGTCCCGGAACAACCAAACAATCTCCCCTGTCCCTTTTTCACATCCTTGCGGCAACCACTTCCATGCCAACTTACGATTACCTTTGTGAAGCCTGCGGTCACGAGCTTGAAATCTTCCAAGGCATTAACGACGACCCCGAAACGAAATGCCCTGAGTGCAAAAAGAAGAAACTGAAACGGCAATTCGGAACCGGCGCCGCGATCGTCTTCAAAGGAAGCGGCTTCTACCAAACCGATTACCGTAGCGAGAGCTACAAGAAAGGTGCCAAAGCCGACGCGAAGAAGTCCGACTCCAGCTCCGGATCGGACAAATCCAAAAGCAAAGACTCCAGCAGCAAACCAGCCAAGAAAGCCGACTGAGCCGATCGGGCATTGGCTGTTTTCAGACAGTCCCGCTGCCGGATGCGCGTCGCAAATCCTCCTTCATCCAGCCTACGCAGAGAACACACTCTTGCAGGCCGGAATAGGTTGTAGGCCGGGTTAAGTGGTAGGCCGAACCAAGTTGTAGGCCGGACCGAGCGAAGCGAAGTTCCGGCATCCCCACTCTCCGCGAACACTGCCCCACCAATGTTCTTTCTGCCCGCTATCTTCCGTCCGCTTGCGACGTTTCTACTCGTCGCCGTTTCTCTGCCGACACTCACTGCGGTCTCAACCGCCTCCGCAGCAGACGTCACCCACCGAAACGTCGTCTTCATCTTGATCGACGACCTCAGCCACTATGGCGTGACCGCTTACGGGGCGAACCGCATTTCGTCCGAAGCCGCAGGTTTCGAGAACGTCATCTTTGAAACGCCACGCATCGACCAACTCGCACGCCAAGGCGTCCGTTGCGACTACGCGTTTGCTTACCCGCTGTGTGAGCCGACCCGAACGACGCTGATGAGTGGCAAGTACAACAACCGAAACCACCTCGTCAGCAAAGGGCAACACGCGTCCGACATCACCTTTGGCGACCTGTTTCAACGCGCCGGATACGCGACCGGCATGACCGGGAAATGGAAGCAAACCCGCGGCACCGTTGAGATCCCCGGCGAAAGCTACATCTCGGAATTCGGATGGGACGAATACTGTTGTTTTGATGTCGTCACCGAAGGCCGTCGATACATCAATCCCAACATGGTGATCAACGGTGATGTGATCAACTTTGGCAACAAAAGTGACATCGATCCCGAGACCGGTCGACGTTGGTACGGGCCGGATATCTGCAACCGATTCGCACTCGACTTCCTCAAGCGACATCAAAACGAACCGTTCTTTCTCTACTATCCAATGATGCTCCTCCATGACGAACACATGCCGACGCCCGACACGGTTCCCGCCACGGCGTTCGATGAGTTCGACGCGATGAGCCGATCCCCAAACGGACGCCGCAACGACGAGAAGAAGTATTTCCCCGACATGATCGCCTACACCGATAAATTGATCGGCAAGGTTATCGACCAAGTCGATCGTCTCGGCCTCCGTGAGAACACACTGATCGTGGTCATGGGCGACAACGGAACGAAAGAACCGTTCACCCACATCCTTCCTGACGGGACGCAATATCCAGGCGGAAAAGGCAGCACAACCGACAACGGAACCCACGTCCCATTGATTCTTTCACTCCCCGGAACGGTCCCCGTCGGGACACCCGACCATCCGCGTGTTTGCGACGGCTTGGTCGATCTAGCGGACATTCATCCAACACTCTGCGACGCGGCCCAAATCGAAATTCCCAACGCGGACGATCTCGACGGAATCAGTTTCTGGTCACAAATGCTCGGCGATTCCCAAGAACACCGTGACGCGTCGTACGTTTGGTACAACCACAACCGTCCGATGACCGATCCGTCGGAGGTCCTCGCCTACGCGTTCGACAAGCATTTCAAACGCTACGCACCCGACCGCTATTACCCGGACGGACGCTTTTTTGACCTTCGCGTTGATCCTTTTGAAAAGATGGGTGACACGAAAGTTCAAGGGCCGGGTTGGAAGAAGTTCTATCACAGCGGATTGAAGATCGACGAACTCACCGACGAGCAACGGGCCGGTTACGAACGTCTCGGCAAGGTCCTCGCTGAACACCAATACGTCGCGGTGAAAGAATTGCAGGTTCTCACCCCGCCGGTTGTTCTTCCTCGAGGCGAGACCGCCCAACTCTCGGTGGACGTTGTCCCTTCCAACGCAACCCGCAACGGCGTGGTTTGGGAGTCGAGCGACACGTCCGTTGTTTCGGTCAACAAATTCGGCGAGATCACGGCACATCGCCCCGGCAAAGCGACGATTTCCGTCTACTCATGGGACGACGCGTTCCCGGTCGCCAATCAGTCGCCCAAGACCTTCTCACGTTCAGGGAATTCCGACTCGATCTCCGTCACCGTCCGCTGATCGCTCGCGCAATCAGCCACAGGAATCGAACACGTGAAATCTCTTCCGGTAGTGGATCTCGTCAAAGATCCTCATGCAGCAGGATCTTCAACAAGATCCACTACGCCTATTCGGCCAAATCAGGTCGTGGCGAGTCGAGTTGCGATTGCAGAGCTTGCTTGAGCACCTCGACCTTCTCGGGATACTTGGCGGCCAAATCGTTGCGTTCCTCGTTGTCCGCGACGATGTCATAGAGTTGATACAAACCTTGCTTCCGGTCTGCTTCGACGAGTTTCATCCCTTCGCCGGTGATTAACGCACTGCTGCCCATCTGCGTAAAACGATTGTTCACGACCACGTAGTCGTGCGTTTCTGTTTGCGGTTTCCCTAGCAGAGTCGGCAGATACGACACGCCGTCTTTGCCCGTTGGCTTTTCAACGCCAACGAGATCTGCGAGCGTGGCTAGAAAATCGTAATGCGCCGCTAGCAGATCGGTTTCACTGCCCGCCGCGACCCGTCCCGGCCAACGCACGATCAACGGACATTGTATGCCGCCTTGGAAACCACTTCGTTTCAATCCCGCGCGGCCACCGGCACCGTCGAAGACGTCACCATGCTCAGACGTTCGCCACTTCTTGTCCGTCACGTTGACCTTCTCCCCGTTGGGAAGTAGGCCCTGTTTGAACTGAGACTTTGGACCGTAATACAGCTCGTGCCCGTTGTCCGAAGTGAAGACCACCATCGTCTTTTCATCGATACCGAGTTCCTGCAATTCGGACATAATCAACCCGACATGATCATCGAGCATCTTCACCATCGACGCGTACTTCTTCTCCGCGAGCGACATCGTCGGGTGATCGGCGAAATCAGGATGCAGTTCCGGAATCGCGACGGGACCGTGCGGCAATTGCGTCGGGTGGTAGAGAAAGAACGGGGCGTCTTTGTGCTCGCGTAGGTATTTCAAAATCCCTTTGATAAACACGTTCTGCGAGTAAGTTTCGCCGCCATAGCCAACGGGCTCATCTCCCTTCTCACTCGTCTTGCCGCAATCCGGCAGATCGTTGCCGGGCAGATCAAATCGTTCGCCGTTTCGCCACAGGTAGGGCGGATAGAAACCGTGGCATCGCTGGTGGTCGTAATACCCTTCATAGAAATCCCACCCGAAACGCTTCACGCGTTCATGCCAGGTCAGAAAGCCGCGATCGAGCTTCCCGAATTGAGCCGTCTGGTAACCGGCTTTTTGTGCGATTTGCGCAAGGAACACTTCGTTGGGAGCGATCGGGTTGGCGCCCGCTTTCAGTTTGGTGAGTTGTTTTTGGTACTGTTCCTCAGTAATTCGTCCCGAGTCGCGATAGATCGGCACCCCCGCGCGAGTCTGCGCCCACCCGCCGCGTCGTCCGTCATGCATACCGGTCAACAACGTCCATCTTGCCGGCGCACAATAAACACCACCGTAGTAGTTGTTGAACTTCATCCCTTCGCGTGCCAACCGATCGATGTTGGGCGTTTCGACGACGCGCTGCCCGTAGCAACCGAGCATCCCGGGACCGAGGTCGTCGGCGAAAATCAAGATCACATTGGGTGTCTCGTCACTCGCCGCGCGAGCGTTCGTGTCACCAAACAACAACGCAAACAAAAGGGCCAGACAAACGCCAAAGAGGCGACACGGGTTATTCACGAAGATGCCTGCAGAGATCCGTGGGGTAGAGACGCTGTCGAATCGGCGGATCGAATCGACAATCCAATCACCGTCTGGATGAACCGGACGGGCTCTCACGATATGCAGGAAAAGCGTGAGATGCAAACGCTTGATCGCGTTGCCAAACACAAACATTCCGAACATGATCGGCTCGATCACGAAGCCGACAAACTGCGCACAAAGAACGCCAGCCCTTTCGAACCAGACAAATATTCCGACGCAGTTTGGTTGCCGGGTAGGCGGTAGTGGATCTTGTAAAAGATCCTGCCACATGAGGATCATTCACAAGATCCACTACCCGAAAAGAGAGCCGGCTCTATCAGAATGCCGCTGCGAAACGGCATGAGAGAAATCCGGTCAGAAAACCGCCGGGGTCGGTTTTAAACTTCTAAGAACAGACGAGCCGGGTCTTCGATCGTTTCTTTGATCGTGACCAAGAAGCCAACCGCTTCACGACCGTCGACGATCCGGTGATCGTAGGTCAACGCGATGTACATCATCGGACGAATCACGACTTCGCCGTTCTCCGCGATCGGACGTTCTTGGATCGAATGCAACCCGAGGATGCCGCTTTGGGGCGGATTGACGATCGGGGTGCTTAGCAACGAACCGTAGATGCCGCCGTTGCTGATCGTGAACGTTCCGCCCATCAGATCGCTCGGCTGCAACCGGTTCTCCCCGGCCAAACGGGCATACTCGCCGATCGAGCCTTCAATCTGCGAGAACGACATGCGTTCGACGTTCCGCAGAACAGGGACAACCAAACCTTTTCCGCCACCGATCGCAATTCCGATGTCTTGATAGTTCCGATAAACCATCGAGTCACCGCGAATTTCCGCGTTGACGGCCGGATATCGCCGCAGGGCTTCGACGGCCGCCTTGGCGAAGAACGACATGAATCCGAGCTTCACGCCGTGCTTCTTGGCGAACGCGTCTTTGTATTTCGCGCGGATTTTCATCACCGGCGACATGTCGATTTCGTTGAACGTTGTCAGCAGTGCCGCGGTCTGCTGGGCTTGGACGAGTCGCGAGGCGATCGTCCGCCGCAGCATGCTCATCGGTTTGACCTCTTCGCTGCGATACGCGCCTTCGGTCATCAACGAATGCGGGGGTGCGTCCATCGCGGGCGGGGCCGTCATGGTTTGCGGAGGCGTTGCAGGAGCAGATGGTGCCGGAGCAGGAGCGGACGGGGCAGGAGCCGCCACAGGGGCAGCCGGCCGGGACGCACCGCTGCGAATGTAAGCGAGCACATCTTCCTTGAGCAATCGTCCACCTGGTCCGGTCGCCGGGACATCCGAAGCGGACAAAGAATGCTCATCGAGCAAACGTTGTGCGGCGGGCATCACGAACGCCGCGGATCCGCCACCGTTCTTGGCGGCGGGAGTCGCGGCAGGCGACGGCGTGCTGGCCGCCGGAGCCGGTGCGGGTGAGCTGGATGCCGCCGGCGCGTTGGATCCGCCACCACCACCCTCAGGTTTTTCGCCGACTCGAATGCTAGCAATGGTTTCGCCGACTTCCGCGAACTCCTCGGTTTGTTTGAGGATCCCTTGCAGGAAGCCGCTCGAGGGGGCAGGGATCTGCACCGATGCCTTCTCGGTTTCGATCTCAACCAGATCCTCACCATTTTCCACCCAATCGCCATCGTTTTTCAGCCAAGTGCCGATCTGGACTTCGCTGATGGATTCACCGACGGTCGGGACATCGACTGGAATGATTTCGCTCACGGAAACGTTTTCTACTTAAAAAGAGGGTGTTGCGAGGTAGCGGAAACGAACCACCAAGATAACGATCGCGCGTCCACATGTCAGTGGACCCGATCGGGAACGTGCGTTTTCGGAAAATTGTTTGAAACCGGCGAGTGTTTGAGCCGATGAAGTCGAATAGCCGGGAAAACCGTTTTCTTTAAACAGATCGGATGATTCCTTTTGTTTTCCCTGCTGCTGTGTTGAGATTTGCCCCGAACACGGAAGTTCAAACAATCCCATGTCCCAAGAATCCAGTGGAGGACACCCGCTTCAAGCTGGGCTGATCGTGCTGTGTCTGGTCGGGGGCGGCTGGTATTTTTTTCGTCATTACAACGTCGACGGCTTGGACGGGGTTTCGATTTCGCCGAAACACGAGAGCCGATTGGGCGAGATGGGCGATCCCTTCACGTTCACATCGTCGACCACCATCGAAAGCCCTGGATCCAAACGGCCCGGCACCGGTGGCTTTGCGGGCGATCCGTTCGCATCCGGTGAGTCCCTGACCGCGGCGAGACCAGCGGATCCCGACTTTGAAGCCGATCCGATCATCTCCAGCCCGAGCGATCTCCACCGACGCAGCCCGAGTGGGGAGTTTGGCCGCCGGACCCGGTACGCTCCGGCACACCTACGCGTCGCCGCGTGGGCGTTGGACGGGTTCGGGCCGACGAAACTCGCCAGCGACCTGGCTCGGAAGAACCTGGTCCGCGTCGTGCGGCAGTTCGACATTATCGCCGTGCAGCAGATCTCCTCGTTGCAGATGGACCTCGTCCCGCGGATCGTCGACGCGATCAATGAAAGCTCGCTCGGCGGGGGCGCTCCGCTGTATGACTACGTCCTCGGACCACCGACCGGCCCGGAAGACCGTGGCGAGCAGATGGCGATTCTGTTCAATCCGGATCGCGTGCGTGTCGACCGGACACAAACCTACACGGTTGCGGACCCCGATAACCAATTGACGTACGACCCACTCGTGGCGTGGTTTCGCGCCGCCGAACCGCCCGTCAGCGAAGCGTGGACGTTCAGTTTGGTCAACGTGCGAATCGATTTGTCGCGTGCCCCGCGTGAGGTCGCGTTGCTCGGACAATTGCTCAAGTCCGTGCGTGAAGATGGACGTGGAGAGGACGACGTTGTGCTCGCCGGTTTGTTCCAAGCCGACGACGCGTACCTGTTGCCCGTCATCGCCGGCCCCAACGTGCGAGCCTCCGTCACGAGCACACCAACGGACATCTTCGGCCGACACCAAACGAGCAACGTGCTCTACGATCGCGAACTCACCGCCGAAGCCATCGGCCGCGGCGGCGTGTACGATTTCCTGCGCGTCTACAACCTCAGCGTGGCACAGGCGCAGGCCGTCTCGAGCTACCTGCCCGTGTACGCGGAGTTCACTCCATTGGAAGGTTCGGCTCTCGTCCACCAAGCGGTTGCCCCGGCAACGACGCCACACTGATTCGTGCTAGAATCCACGGCCCCGGCCACGGCCCCGGCTACGCCTACGCCTACGCCTACGCCTACGCCTACGCCCACGCGTTCGCCGTGTGAGTCGACTTGCCATCGCGAGCAAACTTGGAACTAGCGGAACTGGCAACTTGCGGAACTGGCCACTAACTGAACAGGCCACTAGCGATGCGTCCGCCGGCACCGCGCCCGCCGGCAACGTTTCGCCGCGACGCTCTCAAACGAATGCTTCCGATCGGCACACGTTCATGAACCGCGTTTTCGTTTTATTGATTGCACTGATCGTCGCCCTGCCGATCCTGCTCCTCCAACTCGCGAGAACCGATTCGGTCGAATCCGGGCGGGATTCTTTGGCCGACACGGATCCCACTTCTGAACGACGCAGCGCGATCACACTGTTCTGCGCCGCGAGCAACCAAGCCGTCGTGCAGAAGATTGTCGAAGACTACCGGCGAGATTTTGACAGCGAGGTGTATGTCAACTTTGGATCTTCGCAGAGCCTTCTGTCGCAAATCGAAGCCAGCCGCACCGGCGATTTGTTCATGCCCGCCGACGCCAGCTTCCTCGAGGCTGCGCGATCGAAAGGTTTGTTATCACAAACGATCCCTGTGGCCCGCATGCGAGCTGTCATCGCCGTGCCATCGGGCAACCCGAAAGCCATCCGCTCACTCGCCGACTGCCTGCGACCCCAAATCCGATTCGTTCAGGCCAACTCGGACGCGGCGGGGATCGGTCACCTGACGCGGTCCGCATTGGACGCCCTGGGAATCTGGAATCGAGTCGACAGGGCGACGACGGCGTACCGGGGCAACGTGACGGAGGTGGCCAACGACATCGTGGTCGGTTCCGCCGACGCGGGCATCGTTTACGATGCGATCCTGCACGACTATCCTGACCTTCACCCGGTCAGCGTGCCAGAACTCGACGACGCGGTTTCGAATGTCGAAATCGGCATCATCTCCACTTCGCCGCGAAAACAATCGGCCGCACGGTTCGTGGAATACCTCACCGCGGACCAACACGGCCGAAAACGCTATCGCGAGTTCGGATTCGACGTCCCTCTGGACCGCTCGGACAACGGACCGAGAGGATCGAATAACCCCGAGGATTGATTGACGTACCGATGCCGCTGGACATCTCACCGGTGTCGTCTGCCGTTACCCTCGCTGTCGGTTTTCGATCAGAGCCGTTTCACTATCTCGGCAATTTTATCTTCTCTGTACCTTTTCGCTCTCACCTTTTCGCTCTCACCTTTTCGCCCACCCTTTTCGCCCACACCTAATCGTCAGCCACGTGTCCTCCCGACCGCTCGTGCCACGCCGCCGCAGCGACGTCCCATTCTTTCTTTGGATGGGAGGGATTTCCTCGTGTTTTTTGCTTTTGGTCGTGCTGTTGATCGCCGCCGATGTCGCGTTCACTTCTGTCGCCGATTTTCGCGAGGTTTTATCGAAACCGGAGATCCGCGCTTCGATCCGCCTGACACTGCTCTCGTGCAGCGTCTCAGCGATCCTTTCGCTGTTGGTGGCGATCCCGCTGGGCTACCTGCTGTCGCGGTTTCGATTTCGTGGACATTTTCTAATTGACACGCTGGTCGACATCCCTATCGTTTTACCCCCGTTGGTGCTGGGTCTGAGTCTGCTCATCCTGTTTCATCTGCCGATCGGCCGGAGCGGGTGGGAACTCGAAGCCTGGCTCAGTAACGATGTCGGCTTTCCTGTTACTTATCGTTGGCCTGCCGTGGTGCTCGCCCAATTCATCGTCGCCTGTGCATTCGCTGTCCGAACAATGGGTGTTACCTTTGATCAAATCAACCCACGCGCCGAAGACGTCGCGAGGACGCTCGGCTGCACACGGATGCAGGCGTTTTTACATGTCGCACTGCCCCAATCAGGCCGTGGCATGATCGCGGCCCTGACCATCGCATGGGCGCGGTCTCTCGGCGAGTTCGGCCCTATTTTAGTTTTTGCCGGTGCGACACGGATGCGCACCGAAGTTCTTTCGACATCCGTTTTTCTTGAAATGAGCGTAGGCGATCTCAACTCTGCTGTTGCGGTTTCGCTGCTCATGGTCGCCATCGCGATGGCGGTGCTCTTCGCGTTGCGAGCGTTGGGCACAGGCCGCGGTCAGCGGGGACCACTCAACGGAGACCTTCACCGATGATCCGATTGGACAACGTTTCGATCCGCGCAGGAAATTTCGAGTTGTCGAATATTTCCATCCTCATACCGAAGGGACAGTACGCGGTCCTGATGGGAAAAACCGGTTGCGGGAAAACCTCGATTTTGGAAACCATCTGTGGTTTGCGACAAACCTCGGCCGGTTCCGTTTGGGTGCAGGATGTTGATGTCACGCACTACGCCCCCGGTGACAGACAAATCGGTTACGTGCCACAGGACGTCGCACTGTTCCCGACGTTCAATGTGTCCGAACATCTCGAGTTCGGATTGAAGCTTCGCCGAGCCACGCCGCACCAAATCAAACAACGCCGCGACGAGACGGCAGAGATGCTCGGGATCACCCACTTGCTGGCTCGCGGCGTCACCGGACTCAGCGGCGGCGAGGCGCAGCGAGTTGCGTTGGGGCGAGCCTTGGCGGTCGAACCGTCGGTGCTGTTGCTCGACGAACCCCTCAGCGCTCTCGACGACGACACCCGCGACGAAATGATCGACCTGCTGCAATCGATCAAAGTCATCACCGGCATGACGACGCTGCACGTCACCCACAGCGGTCACGAAGCCGACCGCCTCGCCGACCTTCGCTACCAACTCGACGATTCCGTCATCCAGAGCCCGCCATCCTCTTCGCAGGCGTCTCAATCACACGTATCCCAGTCGCATGTATCCCAGTCGCTGCGATCCTCGAAGGTCCCCGCCAAGTCGTGCAACTAGGCCCTGTCGTTTGACTCGGTCGGCAAAGCCATTGGATATGCGTTTCGGGATCATCGAACCGAAACTTGGCTAGACCGCCAGGGTTCCAACGAATCTCTTCCTCTCGCACGGCTCTCTTCAAGGTTGACCATGAACACTCGTCAAACGACTCCGATGCGTCCAACGTTCCCGGCGATTCGCGTACTGCTCTCGGGCGTGATGCTCTGTTGTTTCGCGTTGGGCTCGCCCTTGTGTGCGGACGACTACGACCCGATGGCGGTTTCGGATGGATTCAAAGCGAAAACCATACTGCGAAAGATCAACGATTCCGACCGAGACCGCGACATTCCGATCAAGCTCTACCTACCCGATTCCAATGCGTCCGCACCCGTCGTGTTGTTCAGCCACGGACTCGGAGGTGACCGCGAAGGAAACCCGTATTTGGGAAATCACTGGGCCGCACGCGGCTACGTGGTGGTCTTCCTGCAGCACGCCGGCAGCGACTCGGGGGTATGGAAGGATCAACCAATCCGCAATCGCATGTCCGCGATGCAAGAAGCCGCCTCGGGAAAAAACCTGTTCAGTCGCATCGGAGACGTGCGGGCCGTTCTCGATCATCTCGAACAGATCAACAAAGAGGCCTCAGACGCCCTCGCGGGAAAGTTCGACCTTGATCGTGTCGGGATGTCAGGGCACTCGTTCGGTGCGGTCACGACGCAATCCGTCGCGGGCCAGTCGGCCGGCCGGTTCCGCTCACGCGCAACCGACACGCGGATCAAAGCCGCACTCATGATGAGCCCCAGTTCGCCGCGGATCGGAAACGCCAAAACCGCCTTCTCGAATGTCTCCATCCCGTGGATGCTGATGACGGGTACCCACGATAGCGCACCGATCGGCGGACAAACCGTCGAATCACGTTTGGCGGTTTTCCCGAACCTTCCCGAAGGCGACAAGTACGAACTCGTTCTCGACAAAGCGGAACATTCTGCGTTCGGTGACCGGAGCCTTCCCTCGGATCAGTTGCCACGCAATCCGAATCACCACGTCGCGATCCTTTCGATCAGCACTGCGTTCTGGGACGCCTATCTGAACCAGAGCAAAGAGGCGTTGGCGTGGCTGCAAAGCGACTCGGTGAAGGCCGTTCTCGAGCCACGCGATCGATGGCAGACGAAATGACCACCGGCAAACGGGCTTTCCCTCTCGAAGACTCGGGCCTGGCAAAACGGCAGTAGAAACACCCCTCAAGGGAACCCCATCACCCCTTAAAAGTTTTTACAGGCACATCACTTCACTTTACAGGCAACACGACCTATACTTGGGTGTTCGGCCGATCGAACCAACAGGGTTCGGTTTATCCGGTTCGGTTTGCTGATCCGCGAGGTGATTTCGCACTCTTTTTTTTTTGCGAAGTGGCCCGCGAACTCTTTATCTTTCCCGCTATTGAACCAGGCCGTTTTCGAACCTGCGGCCACCACCGTAGGAGCGGACCAGGGCATCGATAAGACGCTCTCGGGTGGCCGCATAACTTCACGGAGGAAATCTAAGCCTGGCTTCAACAAGGAGTCGAGTGATGGGTGAGGTTCTTCCTGCTTCCAGCACATCTCCAACTTCGCACGGGGCGTCGATCACCGGTTCACACGATGCGACTGCCGCATCGGGTCTGCGCAGTCCAGCCGCGCCACCATCGATCCGTTTCGGTTCGCAAACCGACAACGGGATTCCGGTGGAACCGGCACCCAACGCCAACGCGATCGAACATTACAAAGGTCTGCCCGCCTACGGGTTGGTTCGCCACGCCGCCGAAGTCATTCCGCATCGAATGGCGGTGGTCTATGGCGAGAAGAGTTGGACGTACGAAGAGCTGAACTTTGACATCGTTCGCTGCGCCGCGATGCTGCAGGGCTATGGCGTCCAACCGGGCGACCGTGTCGGTGTCCTCCTGCCGAACGTTCCTGAGTTCATCGTAGCCGTGAATGCGATCTGGAGGGCCGGCGCGATTGTGGTCGCGCTGAGCCCTCTTTCGGCCGCGAACGAGATCGACAAACTCGTCGACGAAACGGAATGTCGAGTAATCATCACGCTCGACATGTTGGCGCACTTGCTAGCGCCGAGTCATGAGAAGCTCGACCACACATTCTACGTTTCGATCCGAGAACACCTGCCCGCATTCAAACAGTTGGGTTACCTGTGGATGCGGCAACAACGCGTCGGCACGTGGTCACTACCATCGGACACGGCCCACCATTGGTTGCGTGAAGAAATCGCGATCACGCGGCGTGAATGGCGATCCGTGCCGATCGCACCTCAAACCGATGCGGCCTACATATTGCCCACCGGAGGCACGACGGGTGCCCCCAAAGCGGTCACGTTGAGCCATGAGAATATGGTCGCCAATGCGTGGCAACAATTGATGTGGACGGATCGCCGTTTCGCCGAAGACACAATGCTCGCGGTGTTGCCGTTCTTTCACAGCTACGGCGTGTCGGCGATGGTGATGGGCGGTGCCGCAATGGGTGCGACTTTGGTCCTGCACCATCGGTTCAATGTTCGACAGGCAATCGCATTGATGGTGCAACACCGACCAACGGTGCTCCACGCCGTTCCCGCGATGCTGTCGGCGATGAACGATCGTCTCAATGAGTATCCGAGTGATCTCAGTTCGCTCAAATGGGTGATCTCCGGCGGTGCACCGCTCGACGCGCAAATCGCCGAAACCTTCTCCCAACACAGTGACGCCTTAGTTGTCGAAGGTTTCGGATTGTCCGAAGCCTCCCCGGTGACTCATGTCGGCGACCTTTTCGACGAACCGTGTTATGGCACGATCGGATTGCCACTGCCGGAAACGCAGTGCCGGATCGTTGATGAACACGGCGGACTCGACGATTTAGGCTGCGGCGTGGTTGGCGAAATGATCGTTCGCGGCCCGCAGGTGATGCTCGGTTATTGGAA
>NZ_ANOH01000333.1 GCF_000346505.1 Aporhodopirellula sallentina SM41 | reverse complement strand
TGTCCGAAAGGTTGGGAGGCGTTGCGAGTTTTGGACTCTCCGGATCGGGCGACGACACCGTTGCTGCGGGGAGACGACGGCACGCATCATCCGATCGGTTGGGACGAAGCGTTTCAAACATTCGTCGATCAAGTCCGCGGCGTGCAAGAGCGTCATGGAAAGGACTCGGTCGCTTTCCTTTCGACGGGGCAGATTCCGTCGGAGGAAATGGCGTTCTTGGGAGCGTTGGCTCGCTTCGGCATGGGAATCAAGCACTGTGACGGGAACACCCGCCAGTGCATGGCGACCGCGGCGACCGCGTACAAGGAATCGTTCGGTTTTGATGCGCCGCCATACACCTACGACGATTACGAACAGAGTGATTGCCTCGTTTTCATCGGTGCGAATCCCTGCATCGCCCACCCGATTATGTGGGAACGAGTGCTGCGAAATCAAAAGCGACCCGAGATCATCGTCATCGACCCACGGCGGACAGAAACTGCGATGGCCGCGAGCCAGCATCTGCAGATTCGGCCGAAGAATGATCTCGCACTGCTCTACGCGATCACCAACTACTTGATCGAAAACGATTTCGTTGATCACGATTTCGTGTCCGCGAACACGACCGGATTTGAGCAACTCCGTGACACCGTCGCGTCCTACGACATCGACGCCGTGGCTTCCCAGGCAGGCGTCTCGCCTGCGGCGATCCGCCGAGCAGCCGAGACGATCGGAAAGGGGACAGCCGTCTCTCTTTGGTGGACGATGGGCGTTAACCAAAGCTACCAAGGGACCCGCACCGCTCAGGCGATCATCAACATCGCTCTGATCACCGGGAACATCGGCCGTCCAGGAACAGGTGCCAACAGCATCACCGGCCAGTGCAACGCCATGGGGTCTCGTTTGTGGAGCAACACGACCAGTCTGATCGGCCACCACCGATTCGACGACGAAACGGATCGTCGCAAGGTCGCCGGGGCTCTCGGAATGGATCTCGATTGCATTCCGACCGAAGGCAGTTGGAAATACGATCGGATCATCGAAGGCGTCCGTCGCGGCGAGATCAAAGGTTTGTGGATTATCGCCACCAATCCGGCTCACACCTGGATTGATCAGTCCGACGTCCGCGAACTGTTCGGCAAGTTGGAGTTCATGGCCGTCCAAGACATGTACCACAATACCGAAACGGCGCAGCATGCGGACCTGATCCTTCCGTCGGCAGGATGGGGTGAAAAAGAAGGCACGTTCATCAACAGCGAACGTCGCATCGGTTTGATTAAGAAAGTCCGGCGGGCACCCGGGCAAGCACTTGCGGATTTTCATATCTTCCGCGGGATCGCTCATTACTGGGGCGTCGCGGAACAGTTCGCCGAATGGACCGATCCAGAAGCGGTCTTTCGAATCTTGCAACGAGTCAGCCGCGATCAACCGTGCGACATGACCGGCATCGACGGGTATCGCGAACTCGACGCGTGCGGCGGGATTCAATGGCCATGGTCGCAGGCGGATGCGGAGAAGTACGGCGAACCACCGCAGCAACGTCGCTTGTTCAGCGACGGTCGCTTCTTTCATGAGGACGGCAAGGCACGACTCATTGTCGACGACGTCGTGCCGATGCCTGAACCGCCGGATTCGACATTCCCGATCACCTTGCTGACGGGGCGTGGAACGGTCAGCCAATGGCACACGCAAACTCGTACACGGCAGAGTCCTGTATTGCGACTGCTTTATCCCAACGAAGCGTATGTCGAGATCAATCCAGTCGATGCCGACGAACTCGAAATCGAACACGGTCAGAAGGTCCGCGTGCAGTCAAGACGCGGGCAGGTCATTGTCACCGCATGCGTGACGGCAACCGTCCGTCGCGGTCAGGCGTTCATTCCCATGCACTATGACACGACCAATCAATTGACGCTGTCGCATTTCGATCCACATAGCGGACAGCCGAGCTACAAAGACTGCGCCGTCCGCATCATTCCACAGAGCAACTAGAACGAACAAAATCATGCCTGAGAAAGCGTTCACAGACGAACAAAAACAGTACCTATGTGGGTTCACGTTTGGCGCCGATGTTGCCCGTGCGGTCAGCGGACTTCCGGTGCTCTCCAACAGTGCGGGCGCTGGCGCGTCGTTGTCAATCGGCAATGGTGGCGCGACCGTGGACGGAGTTGCATTGCCGGTCGGCCCCGAGCGGATCGCATTGGAGGCTCAGGCCGCGACTGTTGCCGCGGGCAAGAAGCTCTGTAAAGAGGAAATCGCCAAGCAAGAAAAGAATCCGCTCGACATGTGGGATGAGATCGTCTCCCGGAGCGACGCGGGAGAATTTCCAAAGGGGACAGACGTTTTCTTGACGAAGTTTCATGGGCTGTTCCATGTCGCTCCCGCTCAAGACTCGTTCATGATGCGGTTGCGAATCCCCGGAGGATTGTCGCGAGCCTACCAACTGACCGGTCTCGCTGATTTGGCCGACCAATCGGCAGGCGGGTACCTCGATGTGACGACGCGAGCCAACCTGCAGTTTCGCGAAATCCCTGCGGACCAAGCCGCCAACATGCTTTACGGCATTCGTGAACTCGATGTGATCAGTCTGGGGTCCGGCGGTGACAACATCCGTAACTGCACCGCGAGTTGCCTGTCAGGGATCGATTCGGAGGAGCTGATCGAAACGATTCCGTTGGCTCAGCGGATGCATCACTACATCTTGAATCACCGAGAGATGTACGGGTTGCCTCGCAAATTCAACATCGCTTTTGATGGCGGAGGACGGATCGCGTCTCTCGAGGACACCAACGACATCGGTTTTAAGGCCGTGCGTGTCGACGCTGCTAACGCGTCGGATGATTTGCCGGAAGGCGTCTATTTTCAGTTGACGCTCGGAGGCATCACCGGTCACCAAGATTTCGCTCGGCCGACGGGAGTTCTTTTGAAGCCGAACGAATGTGTCGCGGTTGCCGGAGCGATCGTCCGTGTGTTTGTCAAAAACGGCGACCGCACTGATCGCAAGAAGGCTCGTTTGAAATATGTGTTGGACGATTGGGGATTCGATAAGTTTATCGAGGAAGTCGAAAAGGAACACGGAACGACTCTTCGCCGTGTCGAAGACTCACGCCTGACGATCGTTGACAACGAAGATCGGATGGCGCACGTAGGTTTTCACGAACAGAAACAGAAAGGCCGGTACTACGTCGGCGTCGTGCTGCCGGTCGGACGTATGACCAGCGATCAGGCTCGTTCGCTCGCGGAGATCGCGGATGAGTTTGGCAACGGAGAAATTCGGTGGACCGTTTGGCAAAACCTGATCATCCCGGGGATCCGGGAACGCGATGTCGCGGAGGTTCAAGCGGCGATCTTGGCGTGTGGTCTGGATTACCGGGCCAGTTCGTTCCGGGCCGGTTTGGTGGCGTGCACCGGAAGCGCGGGGTGCAAGTTCGCCGGTGCCGACACGAAAGCTAATGCGATGACGTTGGCTCAGTCTCTCGAATCACAGTTTGAAATTGACGTTCCGATCAATATTCATTTGACCGGTTGTCATCACAGTTGTGCCCAGCACTATATCGGCGATATCGGGCTGATCGCCTGCCAGGTCGAACAGGGTGATGACATGGTCGATGGCTACCACGTGATGGTCGGTGGTGGTTGGGGAGATCGTCGCGGGATTGGCCGCCCTTTGTTGGAGTCGATTCCATTCGAAGATCTGCCGCCGTTGATTACCAATTTGATCGATGGGTATTTGGCCGAACGAAACGTGGATGAGTCATTCGTTGATTTTGCACGCCGGAAATCAATCGAGGAGCTTCGGTTGCTCACCCATGCGACGGTCGCGTAAGCCGTCGTCGCCGCATGGCGAGGTGATTTCGCCTCGCTGTTAAGAAACATTCGTGTCCCTTTGTCTCTAACCCCACTTCATCTCATGATTCCAGATTCAGCACCATTTAACGAAGAACAACGTGCTTGGCTCAACGGGTTTTTCGCCGGTTTGACCGGGATGAAACCGGGAGCCGATACCTCGCAGGTGACTCAGGCTCTGGCGGGGAACCTGGGAGGCGGAGTCGCCGTTGCGGAGGAGGAAGTCGAGGAGGACTTTGAGTGGCATGACGCTTCTCTGCCGATCGTTGATCGTATGGAAATGGCCGAAGGGAAACCGACCGAACGCAAGCTGATGGCTGCGATGGCTCAGTTGGATTGCGGGTCATGCGGTTATGTCTGTCAAACCTATGGTGAGGCAATTGCCAACGGGGAAGAGAAAAACCTGACCCTATGTAGCCCAGGTGGAAAAGAAACCAAGCAGATGATCAAGAAGATCCTCGCCGAGCGAGATTCATCTGAACCCAGCAATGGTGCCGCAGCGTCCGCCAATGGCAACGGTTCCGCCGCGGCTCGCAACGGAAAGGCCGCCCAGTGGTCGCGGAGCAATCCTTTCACCGCAAAACTCCTCGAATCACGGGAACTGAACGCGGAAGGTTCCGCAAAGGATACTCGCCACGTCGTGATCGATCTGTCCGGATCGGGACTGAAGTACGACGTGGGTGACGCTCTCGGAGTGTTCCCGCAAAACTGTGGTGATTTAGCGACGCGGGTGATCGATGCGATGGCGGCCGATCCGAACATCACCGTGACAACGCCGTCTGGGGAAACGAAGTCGCTGTTGAAGGCACTGTGTGAGGACTATTGTCTGAAAGACCCCAGCGATGAATTGATTGAGCTGCTGATCGATCGAATCAATGATGACTCAGCGAAAGAAACGCTCCGCACGATGCTTGATGCGGGCGTTCCGGATGGGTTTGATGTTCTCGATGTGTTTGAGGTCGCCAAAGGAGCCACGGTGGCCGGGACCGAAGTGATTGAAACGCTCGACCCGTTGAACCCACGTTTGTATTCCATCGCTAGTAGCATGAAACAGGTCGGTGACCAGGTTCACCTGACGGTCGGGAAAGTGGTCTATGAGCGCGAAGGTCGAGTGCGAAAAGGCGTTGCCAGTACAATGTTGGCCGAGCGTGTCGCCGAAGGCGAAACGGTCCGAGTCTTCGTGCAACCCAACCATGCCGGGTTCACGGTACCATCGGATCCGAAGACCCCAATGATCATGGTGGGCCCGGGGACAGGGATCGCACCGTTTGTTGCATTCCTTCAAGAACGCGCCGAAACCAAAGCCGACGGAAAGAATTGGTTGTTCTTCGGTGATCAACACGAGGCGTTTGACTTCCTGTACCGAGAGGAACTCGAAGCCTACCAATCCGCAGGCTTGCTGACCCGGTTGGATACGGCGTTCAGCCGCGACAGCGACAAGAAAGTTTACGTCCAGGACCGAATGCGAGAGAACGCCGCCGAGTTGTGGCAATGGTTGCAGGAAGGTGCCGCGTTCTATGTGTGCGGTGACGCATCACGAATGGCCAAAGACGTTGACCGGGCGCTACATGAAGTGGTCGCCGATCAAGGCAAGATGAGCGACGAAGAGGCCGCGGCGTACGTCAAGGAGCTATCCAGCAGCGGTCGCTATCACCGAGACGTTTATTGATCCGCAACGGCTATCAATCAAAACGGTTTTCCGGGGTGGTTGTCTGAACACGCACGAGCAGTGGTTCACCCACGGCTTCTTCACGCCGGAGGCGTCTTAAGCAATTAGCCGGTGGTCGAGCGTAGCGAACACCACCGGAACAAGATTGCAGAAAAGAGATTTCGCCCCGTAGGCGGTCGCGGCGTCTCAGGCTTGGTTTCTGTGACCTCTCCGAGGTCAATCTTCGTTGAGTACTGACAACCGTGGGGGTCGCGGCGCTCAACCCACGGCTACTTGCTGAAGATCGCTTCGAGATAGTCGTCGACTCGCGGGAAACAAGCAGTCGGACGAGTCGCTCAACAGTCCTTTGGGGCAAACACGAATGTAGCCGGAGTCGCCAGACTTCGAGATGCTGAACTCCGTTGAGTTCAGCAACCGTGGTCGGCGGAATCCGGCTACAGCGGGTTTATCCGTGAA
This sequence comes from Aporhodopirellula sallentina SM41, assembly GCF_000346505.1. Lineage (GTDB taxonomy): Bacteria > Planctomycetota > Planctomycetia > Pirellulales > Pirellulaceae > Rhodopirellula > Rhodopirellula sallentina. The sequence continues at coordinate 21,211 of NZ_ANOH01000333.1, read as the reverse complement.
CGTTCATCAGGTCGAAGGAATCAAACGGCCTCTTTCTTTTTGCCTTTTCCTTTGCCCTGACCTTTGCGTTTCCCCGCATCCTTGCCGGCGTTACCACCGCGTGTGGTGAGTTGTTTGCGGGCTGCTTCGGGGAGGGCGGCGAGTTGTTCTTCGGTGAACACCGCGGCGATGGATTTCTTCATTTGAACGCTGGCTGCTCGCATTTCTGCCATCAACGCCATTTCTTCTTCGGACAGAGATTCCTTCACTTTGGCAGCGACTTCTTTGCCTTTGAGTCCTGCTTCACGGGCAGCTTTGGATGCTTCGGCTTGCTTCTTTTTGAGTTCTTGGGTGAGCCCTTTTCCGCGGAGCTCTTTCACCTTGGCTTCAAACGTTTGTGCTGCGGCTTGGATCTTCGTCATTTGCTCGGCGGAGAGGCCGGCATCCTGAAGCGTTTTCATCAGGCGGGTGACCGTTGGGTTACTTTTCCCTGCCCGCTCGCCCTTGTTTTTGCGATTGGGTTTTTCGTCGGCGACTGCCGTGATGGTGAGTGCGGCGACGAGGCTGAGAGCGAGGAAACTTCTCATTTTAGGGTCCTTGGGAACGATGCATTGGGGGACAAAAATCATACAAGAGCGCATGATCTTACGTTATCAACGCATTGCGGGGGTTAATGTTCCGCGGTACCACGGAAAATTTGCCCGAAATATGCCCGCCGGCTCGAGGAGTGAGATCGCCCCCGAGTCACCACTTCCGCGGTTCAGATACCCAGTTCCGCTTTGGCTTCGGCGAATTTATCGATCGCGAACTGCAGGTCGTCTTCGGTATGGGCGGCCGACACCTGGGTTCGAATCCTGGCTTGTCCACGCGGGACGACCGGGAAGGAGAAGCCGACCACATAGACGCCTTTCTCGAGCATCTTGTCGGCCATCCGAGCGGCCACGACGGCGTCGCCGAGCATGATCGGGACGATCGGGTGCTCTCCCGGGATGATGTCGAATCCGGCTTTGGATAAACCGCTTCGGAAGAACGCGGTGTTCGACTCGAGGCGATCTCGCAGTTCGGTGGAATCGCTCAGCAAGTTGATTGCGGCGATGGATCCGGCGACGATCGGCGGTGCGACCGAGTTGGAGAACAGGTAGGGACGCGATCGTTGTCTCAGTAGCTCAACGATCTCACGGCGGCCGCTGGTGTACCCGCCGCTCGCTCCGCCGAGGGCTTTGCCGAGCGTTCCGGTGATGATATCGATCCGGTCCATCACATCATGATGTTCGTGGGTGCCGCGGCCGTGTTGACCCATGAAGCCGACCGAGTGGGAGTCGTCGACCATTACCAAGGCATCGTATCGATCCGCGAGATCACAAATTCCAGGTAGGTCAGCGATTGTCCCGTCCATCGAAAACACGCCATCGGTCGCGATCATGCGGAAACGGGCCGAGCTGGCTTCGGCGAGTTTGGCTTCCAGGTCCGCGAGGTCATTGTTGCGGTACCGGAACCTTTGAGCCTTGCACAGGCGAATTCCGTCGATGATCGACGCGTGGTTGAGGGCATCCGAAATGATGGCGTCTTCCGGGCCGAGCAACGTTTCAAACAGCCCGCCGTTGGCATCGAAGCACGACGTGTAAAGAATCGTGTCTTCGGTTTTCAGAAACTCGCTGAGTTGGCCTTCGAGTTCTTTGTGAATCGTTTGCGTGCCGCAAATGAATCGTACCGAGGAGAGGCCGTATCCCCACTGCTGCAGACCTTCGGCAGCTGCCTTGCGAACCGTCTCATGTTCGGCCAACCCGAGGTAATTGTTCGCGCAAAGGTTGAGCACCGTTTGGTCCTCGCCGACGCGGACGTGCATGTCCTGTGGTGAGCGAATTAACCGTTCGGATTTGTAGAGTCCATCTTCGCGGATTTGATCGACTTGGCTGGCGAGATGTTCGCGAAAGCTGCCGTACATCTAGTTGCTCCAATTCAAAATAACTTTGCCGGACTGGCCTGACATCATGACGTCGAACCCCTTCTCGAAGTCCTGGAAATCGAACCGATGAGTCACGATCGGCGAGAGGTCCAAACCGCACTGCAGCATCATGGTCATTTGATACCAGGTGTCATACATCTCGCGACCGTAGATGCCTTTGATGGTCAGCATGTTGAACACGACTGTGTTCCAGTCGATCGCCATGTCTTCGCTGGGGATTCCCAACATCGCAATTTTTCCGCCGTGACACATTTGCGAGAGCATGTCTCGAAACGCGCTCGGGTTGCCCGACATTTCGAGCCCCACGTTGAAACCTTCTTTCATCCCGAGTTCACGTTGAATGTCCGAAAGGTTTTCCTCACGAACATCCACCGTGCGGGTTGCTCCCAATTTCGCGCCGAGTTCCAGACGCCATGGGTTCACGTCCGTGAGAACCACGTGCCGAGCGCCGGCATGTTTGGCGACCGCGGCGGCCATGCAGCCGATCGGCCCGGCGCCGGTGATCAGCACGTCTTCCCCGAGAATCTCGAATGACAACGCGGTGTGGACGGCGTTCCCATACGGATCAAATATCGCAGCAATGTCACGATCGATGTTTTGATCGTGTTTCCAAACGTTGGTGACGGGCAGTGCGATGTATTCAGCGAAGGCGCCGGGGCGGTTGACCCCGATGCCTTTGGTATCGTTGCAAAGATGTCGACGTCCGGCCATGCAATTGCGGCAACGACCACAGACAACATGTCCCTCGCCACTGACCACGTCACCGGCGGAAAAGTCGACAACGTTGGACCCGACGTCGACGATTTCGCCGACGAACTCGTGCCCAACAACCATAGGGACAGGGATCGTTTTTTGAGCCCAGGAATCCCATGTGTAAATGTGGACATCGGTGCCGCATATTCCGGTTCGGTCCACCTTAATCAGCACGTCGTTAATGCCGATCTCGGGCATGGGAACTTGTTCTAGCCACAAACCCGGTTTTCGGTGACGCTTAACGAGTGCTTTCATTTTCGAGTGTTATTCGAGGGATGCGACTTCCTTTCCGGCTCGCGTTCCGAGGGCACCCCACAATCCGTATGGGCTGATGGAGCCTGGCACGCTTTCGCCGATGCCACCCGACCAAACGTTGCCGTGGTGAACATCACCGGCCTCAATAGAGTCGGTGATGAATCGTACCGCGCCGTCACCCATCAAAACATGGGCGCCGCCTTGGTGCTGGCTGCTCACCGACGCTATCCCGTAGGTATTGGCGGACGGTCCGCCAAAGCAAAGTTCGCGGTTGGGAGGAAGAATCGTATTAATCGCGGAAAATGCAGCACCGGCTGACGCCCAACGGTAGCCACGACCTTCATTAGAGGCGGCGAGGGTCGGCGGAGTCCCGGTCGCCCAAAATTGTGGTCGCGTGTTATCGGTCAGGCCCTCGTGCAAACACAGATCCGGTTCATCGCGCACAGTTTCGGCACCGCTGTCATTGCCGACCGCAGCGATCGTGCGAATGTTTCGATCGCCGAGGTCCGTTGCGATCTCACCGGCGATGATTGTGTTGGCGAGTCCGTCGAGAATATCTCGGAAGCTGGTTTGTTGATGGGCGACGAAGGCACCGCGGCATGCGGCGCGAGTTTCGGAAGAGTGAGTCGATGCGTTTGTCAGCGTAATCGTCTCCGATCCGGGGGTGTTGTCGATACCGAGTTTGCCGAGACCCATGTAGTGAATCGAATCGCCCAGGCTGGCGGCGTAGTTGGTGCGGCCGAGTGCGGGCAGCCCCGTTCCTGGATCGCTCGGGCAGCGAAGGGTAGGGATTTCGGTCGACCATGGGCTGTAATCACCCTCGTTGGTTTCGGGACCCATCGCTGGCCATGGGTTCGGCGTGCCGCCGGCGTTGGACAACGGATTGACAACCTGTTCCCACAACGCCTGCTGTTCGAAGAACGGGGTCAGGCCAACCCAGATCGAAAGATCCATCCGGTTGGTCAGGTTGCTGCCAACGGCGGCTCCGTCTTGCCAGGTTCCCCCGCCGTGCATCGGCATTTTGTTGTACGCGGAGTGGTAGTTGTGGACGGCGAGTCCGAGTTGTTTGAGGTTGTTGCTGCAGCTCATCCGTCGTGCCGCCTCACGAGCCGCCTGGACAGCGGGCAACAAGAGACCAACGAGTACGCCGATGATCGCGATCACGACCAGCAGTTCGACGAGCGTGAAACCATGGGAGGCGCGCCGCGCCGAGAACGAAGACTTCATCTTAAAACTCCGATAGGGAGGAATGTGCGTATGGATAAATGGATCAATCAATAGAATCTGGTATGCGATGGGAAATCGCGTTGACCGGTCACCGTTGAGGACAAATCGGTCATCAAATGTCAGCGGACATACCGAAGTTCAAACGCCATGGAGACGCCGATGTCGGGATGATCCGCCGATGATCTTTTTGGCCTGGGATGGCATTTAAATGGGCTAACTGTGGCGACGGGCGATGCCAGCTCGCTCTGTTGAGAAAGCGGGACATCGCCTGCTCAAATGGATTCCGTTGCGATGCGTTGACATGCGACGACGGAAACAGTCTTAGACCGGTATGTGCCTGTTCGCCGCGAGCACGGATTTTGGGAGTGCGTGGCTGGTATCCCTTCATGGGGATGAAACAACCAAAGTCCGCTCAAATCCGGCGCGGCAGGGCCAATCCGCGGTGACGAAATCCGCGGTGGCTAGGCGGTCGGCGGCCCGCGAGAAGAGAGTCCGCTACAGAGCGGCGGAAGCGGGCAAGAAAGTCCACTCAGAAGAATCCGTTCGGGGCTCGGAGCCGGTGCGATCGACTGGGGAGATTGAACGCATTCCTTTCCGACCATGCTGATCGCACAGCACAACGCGCACAGACCCACGTTCTTCTCTGGACTGCAGTTGGCGGCGAGTAGGAGCGGGGAGTGATCCGAACTGCAGCAGTCGAATCCGTCGGAACTGTCCGATTGAGCGACGTGTGGTTCCGCATGGTCGCAGCAGCAATCGTGAGACTTTGATGCGGATGCATCCCGGGTTTCGATCGGCGAATGCGTGAGGCCCTGCGTGATTGCAGGATCGCCAATGAATGCCGCGCTGCCAACCGAACCAAAGCTCGTCGCATCCGGAGAGGGGGCTCCGGTATTCGCGGCAACGACACAGGTACATGCATTGCCGCTAGCCGAATGATCATGCAAATGATGGTGGGCGGCGGGCATCAGCCAGCCACCGACCACATAAGCGATCAATGCGATTTGAGCGGTGAAACGTTGCATGAAGTGCAATGAATGGTGCAGATTGTCGTATGGACGTAACGTGTCTTTCACGGTCGCCCGAGAACTAAAGCCGTAATAGATTACGCGTAAAACCGAAAGAATGAATCCGTGTTTTTTGAGAATATAGGAGTTTTTTACGAGGATTCGCTGATGTCGAACGTTTCTCGCATGTTCGGAAACGCGTGATCATGCCCCTCGTGTGACTTGTGTTTGTGTCCTGGCAAATTCTCGATCCCAACCGCGATAGCCACTCCGAGAAGCAACGCCGCAGTCAGTTTTCCGCGGTCGTGGTCGTGGAACGCGACTTCGGGCAGCAGATCAGCGAGCGCGATGCAGATGAAGAATCCTGCCGATACAGCAAGCCCCCAACCGAGTACTTCTGTCCCCTCTGTCCAGCGGGTGGCACCGAAATACATCAACAAGGCCCCGGCGGGGCACGTCAGCGAGAAAAACACATTGGCAGTATTCTGTGCTGTCTCGGACCACCCCTGTTTATTCATGACCGACGTGATTGCAAAAGCGTCGAGCGGTTTGTGGAGGGCAACCGCGAGGAAAGTTCCGAGCCCTGCCAAGCCCAACCATGCACCATGGTGGGCGTCCGCGATCACGCTGCTGGCCAACGCGACTCCGTCGATCACCGTGTGCAACGCAAGACCGAAGAACATCCCCGCCCAACTGATCCCTTTGTGTGAGTGGTCGTGATGATGCCCCGCGTGGGAATGTGAGTGAGAATGCGAATGACCCGACTCAGTTGCCGCGTGCTGTTCATGGTGATGCGCATGTTCATGTTCATGGTCGTGTTCATGATCATGTGTCTCGTCCAACGTTTCAGCGGTCGGTTCCGACGCATGCTTGTGCCTGTGATCGGGCTCTTTCGCCCCATGATCGTGGGTGTGGAAAAGCCGGATCAGCAGAAACATCGCGATCAGTCCGGCGAGCGCGGCACCGCCCGTTTTGGATGACGACCCGAGCACCTCGGTCGCGTGAGGCAGCAGGTGCAGCAGCGCGATCCCGAGCATCAGACCGCCGACGCCACTCATCAGGAGCTGCGTCCGCAGGTGCGTCATATAGAGAATTTTGGACAGCCGCCCTCCTGTCAATGAAGCCATGACGACGAACACGCAGTAAACGATTAGCAACGGTTCGGGTGACAAAGACATCGATGGGCCGCGAAAACGCTAGAAGGTGTGGCAAAGACTCGCAAATTGGAACTCAACATCCTACGGCATGCGACCAAGATCGACTATTGACCCAAAACGGCGGATTCCGACCGTGTGGGATGCCGTCTCGCGCCGCCTCGATGCTCGGCGAGCATCGAGGCCTCGTCACACAGGTGGGCACTTGGATCGGATTTAATCAAGTTTGACGGTTGTGACGGTCGATAAGACTTTCGATGCGTGGGCTCTCCGCCGAGGGTCTTTCCGTTCTTCGTGAGGGCTGGCCGCCATGGGACTATTCGGAACGATTCAGCAATCCGCCGGTGCGCTCAACACCGCGCAGGTCGGTCTGCAGGTGGTCGGCAACAACATCGCCAACGCCAACACAGACGGATTCATCCGCCAACGTCTCGAGCAGACTCCTGCGGTGGCGGTGCGCGAGGGCGGGTTGATTCTCGGTACCGGGGTTCGGGCGACCGGGGTCAAACAAGTCATCGACCAAGCTCTCGCCGAGCGGATGTTCAACGCGAAAACGGCCGTCGCGGGCAGCGAAGCGTTGCAATCGGCGTACAACCAACTCGAGGAACTCGTGTCCGACCTCGACGGCGGTGGTTTGAGCGAACAGTTCTCGTTGTTCAACAACGCGCTGCATGATTTGTCGACCCAACCCAACGACGCAGCGATGCGAGAGTTCGTTGTGATCCAGGGTGAAAGTCTCGCGAGCAGTTTGCAAACCGCTCGCACCAAAGCCGGTGAACTCGCCGAACAGTGGAACGGCGACATGTCCGACATGGCGACGCAGATCAACCGTTTGACCGAACGGATCGCGCGGCTGAACACGGAGATCGCAACGATCGAAGGAGGCGGCCAGCTCGGCAGTGACGCGACCGGTCTTCGCGATCAACGGTATCGCGATCTCGAAGAACTCGCCGGGTACATCGACATCAACTTTCAAGAGGAAGAAAACGGGACCGTCAATGTCTTCGTCGGTGGTGACTACCTCGTCAGTAACCGGAATTACCGCGAGGTGTATGCGGCGTTCGATGAGTCCGCGGACGGTCTTGAAGTGCGGATCGTCGAGACGGATGCTCCGTTGCAAGTCAAAGGTGGCCAGCTCGGTGCGGCTATCGAGGTTCGCAGCGGTGTGTTTGGAAGCTACATCGACAATCTCGACTACATGGCCGAAGCTCTGATTCGCGGTGTGAACGAGGTGCACTCTCAGGGACAGGGACGAACTGGTTTTGATTCGATCGAAGCCGCCTATCCCGGGGCGACGGGCACGCCGATCGGAGACGCGGGACTGTCTTTCGAACCGAAGAACGGCAGTTTTGATTTCCATCTCGTGGACAACTCCGGCGAACTGCTTTCGACGACCCGTATCGAGGTCCGTAATCTGGGCCAGTTCGGTGACTCGACATTGGATTCGATCGCTGCCCAGTTGAACGATATCACCGGCGTCACGGCGTCGTTATCGAGCGACGGCCGATTGAGAATCGAGAGCGACTCGCCGACGTCACAGTTCACCTTTGGCGAGGACACCAGCGGCTTCCTCGCCGCAGCGGGGCTCAACACGTTCTTTACCGGAACCTCGGCGAAGGACATCGCGGTCAATCAAGTGATTCAGGATGACCTCGATCTGTTGGCGGTATCGGCGGGCGGGGTCAACCAGGACACCGACACTCTTTACGCGCTGTTGGATCTGATTGATCAACCCGTCGACGACCTCGACGGAAGATCGATCCGCGGTCTGCACGAACAGATGCTCTCGACGATCGGTCGCGAAGTCAGCCTCCAGACGAGTGCGACCGAGGGACTGAACGATTTCTATGCGACGTTGCAGAGTCAGCACTTGGCCATCACGGGCGTCAACATTGATGAAGAGTCGATCAAGTTGATCTCTTACCAGCGGGCGTTTCAGGCATCCTCGCGGGTGATCTCAACGGCGTCGGAGATGCTCGAGATTCTGATGAATCTCTAGTCGTTTTGGACGGCTCAATTTTCGGGTAGTGGATCTTGTGAAAGATCCTGCTGCATGAGGATCTTTCACAAGATCCACTACAACCTACCCGAAACAAGTCGTGGCATTCACGCTACAGCGCCAGTCCGGTCGCGAACGTGACCCCGTCGAGTCCGATTGACGAGTCCGAGTTCACCGGGCCACCGGCGTCGAGCCAGATCTGGGCTTCGTAACCGACCCGCAGGAAGCAACCGCAACGTGGCGTCAACGATTGACCGAACTGCAGTCCGACGGAGCATTCGGCGTTGGTCAGGATTTCGCGGTGAATGGCGCGGTCTTCCAGTTCCGTCGTGTAGGCACCTTTCATTTCGTAGATGCGTTGATCGGTGTCGCCGATCAGAAACGCCCCGCGAAGATTGCTGTAGAACGAGAAACGACTGCACATGATCTGGCGGGTCAACCAGAGCGATGCGGTCGGACCGGCACCTTGGAATTTGAGGTCATTGCGGACGGCTTCTTCGTAGACACCACCACCGTCGTAGACGTCGCCTCGCAGCAATTGTTCGATTTCTGCGATGCGAACGCCAAGGCCGAACATGGCTTGGGTCGATGCGAAGCAGAACTGCTGCGTCGCCTCGATATCGTACGCTTGCATCTTGAGTTCGTGATGTGACGTCAGGGTGCTGCCTACGTTCGCGTTGGCGTTGCGAGTCAGGTTGGCACCCGCGCCGAAGACATGCACGAAGACTGGAGTCGCACCGGTAACGGCGGTGACGGAAACTGGATCCGGTTCGTTGTCAAAGGAGAAGTACGTGAAACGGAAACCGGTACCCCGGCACGATTGCCATCCCAACCAAGCCCGCGGACTGAGGTCGTTGTCGTATTCGAACGGGACGAGCGTGTTACCGACCGGTGGGTCGATGATCAACGCGACGTTCTGACCAAAGTTCGCACGCAACCACAAAAATTCGAACCCGCCGTAGAAGCCGGGGGCGAAGTTTCCAAACGTTCCCGATCCGAATGTCGGCATGGTCGCAACTTGCGCGTTGCCGCAAGGGTCGCCGTAGACCGCACCGCCGCCGGTGGCATACCCGCCGCCGATCACCGCGCCGCCCATGCCTCCGCCGCCAATACTTCCACCGCCGGCCATCATGCCTCCGTTTCCGCATGCCCCGGCCGACGATGAATACATGCCTGCGGATGACGGGCCGGCGACCGAGTATCCGTCCGAATAGGTAATGCCTGTTCCCGATGTGGCTGTTCCTCCCGCCATCGCCTGTGCCGTGTAGCCGGATTCGTACAGGCTCGAGGTGTCGCCGGTCGCTCCATAGCAGGACGTGCCACCGCCGTAGGGCATCGTGCTGTACCCTTCGGCGGCGTAACTGCCGTAGCTGGTTTGATAAGGCGTGGAGCTGTATGTCGTGCCGCCACAGTTCGTGCCGCCACAATTCGGGGCACCGCACGCCGGGGTTCCGCACGACGCCAGTTGAGCGTTCGTGGTGTATTGGCTTTGTGCCTGACCGTGGGGCGTGTTGAGGCCGGATGTGAGTGCGATCACGGCGAGAATCGTCGCGATTCGATAGTGGATACTCATGATCGTCATTGAGTTGGAGTGAAACCGTTAAAGGACTGGTAGCCGTATCGGGCTGCACATCTGTATCAATCGTGTTTCGAAAAACGATCTGCGCAATCTGACCTGACCGGTTTAATTCAACATCAAGTGCACACAGGAAACGTGCTCTTTCGCACGTTTTTTCTCGCTTGATCGAATACGGACGGTCCCGAGAGCGATACCGCGCACACGTGAGCCGGGTGTGCGGGCGTGTGGGGTGCGGATGCTTGCGTTGCGCAGCTTTTCGCCGACAATGCTCGCTCGACGTGCTTCAAACACTGAATTTCCCCTCTCTGAGCCCCCAATTTCACATGAAATCCATGGACGCCCTCGTGTCGTTGTGCAAACGACGTGGTTTTTTGTTTCAATCCAGCGAAATTTACGGTGGGGTTCAGGGCTTTTGGGATTACGGCCCGTTGGGCGTCGAGCTCAAACGCAATCTCAAGGATGCGTGGTGGCAAGACATGATCAGCGGCCACAATGAGTTGACCGCCCCCGCAGGTGCCCCGAGCCCCTTCGAAATGGTCGGTTTGGACTGCACGATTCTGATGCACCCGCAGGTTTGGAAGTGCAGCGGCCACTACGATTTGTTCCACGATTACATGGTCGACTGCCGCGAGTCAAAGAAACGCTACCGGCACGATCAAGTGCGGGGCCGCTACGTCGAGTATCAAGATCAGAAAGTCTTTGTGACGACACTCGCGGAGATCGAGCACGAAGTCGATGAGATCCGCCGCCGGGCGCTGAAGTTTTTCAAATTGCGAGCCAAGAACGCGGACGACATCACGATCGGTGACGAGTCGATCACGCTCGACAAGCTCGATTCCCACGACGACGTCCTCGGTCCAGACGCGAAATCGCTCGGGACGCTGACCGAACCGCGCGAATTCAACCTGATGTTCAAGACCACGCTCGGCGCACTCGGCGGGGCGGACGACACCACGTTCCTGCGGCCCGAAACGGCACAGGGGATCTTTGTCAATTTCAAGAACGTGCTCGACAGTTCGCGGGTCCGGGTTCCGTTCGGGATCGGTCAGGTCGGAAAGAGTTTCCGCAACGAAATCACGCCGCGTAACTTCACGTTCCGGTCACGTGAATTCGAGCAAATGGAAATCGAGTTCTTCTGTCATCCCGATCAATCGCAGGAATGGTATCGCTATTGGCGCGATCGGCGCATGGCGTGGTACACCGAGATGGGCTTGTCGGGCGAGTCGCTGATCATGCGCGAGCACGAGCAATCCGAGTTGGCTCACTACAGCGTCGGGACGGCGGACATCGAATACGCCTTCCCGTTCTTGCCTGAAGGCGAGTACGGTGAACTCGAGGGAATCGCACACCGCGGTGACTTTGATCTGCGCAGCCACATGGAAGGCAAACTCGATCCGGCGACTAACCCGATGACCGTGCAGCTCGGTGAAGACGGCAAGCCCAAGTATCGCGGCAGCGGGAAGGATCTGACTTACCGTGACGACATCACGAACGAGAAATACGTTCCACACGTGATCGAACCGTCCGCCGGTGCCGACCGTGGTGCGCTGGCGTTCCTCTGCGAAGCGTACACCGAAGACGAGGCTCCCGATGAAAAGGGCAAGCTGCAAACGCGAACGGTGATGAAGCTGCATCCACGGCTCGCACCGATCAAAGCCGCGGTCTTCCCGTTGGTCAAGAAGGACGGAATGCCCGAGATCGCCCAAGAGATCTACGCCGGATTGAAGCAACACTTCAACGTGTTTTACGACGCCAAGGGTGCGGTCGGTCGTCGCTATCGTCGCCAAGACGAAGCCGGCACACCATACTGCATTACCGTTGACGGCGATTCACTGACGGACAAAACGGTCACCATTCGTGACCGCGACTCGCTCGAACAAACCCGCATCAAGATCGACGACGTCGTCGACGAAATTCGCAGCCGGATTCTCCAGTAGCGGTGACTGCTTACCTCGTTCGAATCGGTTTCGCAGGCGATTGTTTCGTCGCGGTTCCCGTTGTGGAATTGGCGACTTACTCGCGGGGGTGTCAGGTGTTGGTGCAAACACCCCGCGGGATCGAACTGGGCGAGGTGCTCAGTGAGGTACGCGGCGAGTCGTTGGTCGAGAAAACAGTCGAGCGGCCACCCGTCGAGCCGGAGGGAAGCGAACCGTCGAGAGGTGAATCCCCGCCGCTGCGGATTTTGCGCTCACTGACCGATGAAGACCGTTTGTTGGTCGAACGGTTGCGGCGGTACAAACGCGACGCGGTTCGCAAGTGCCAAGAAGTGTTAGCAAACAGTGAATCCGACGCCGTCCTCCTTGACGTCGATCAGTTATTCGACGGCAATACACTCGTGTTGCACTTCCTCGGTCCGGTGGATGCGCTCGGACGAGAGATCACCGATCGGATCGTGGCCGAATACGAATCGCGGGTGCAATCGATTCGGTTGGCTGAATTGATGACGCACGGCTGTGGTCCTGATTGCGGGACCGAAGCGGGAGGCGGGTGTTCATCGGGGGGCGGTTGTGCCTCCTGTGCCGTCGCCGGAGCGTGTACGAAGTAACGTGAATTTCTAAAGTCCTTCAACACCGAATCGCAACATGCCCGACAGTCTTTATTTGGCCACCAACGAGAACGCCACGGGCAAACGCATGATCGCCCTCGGGGTGATGGAGTTGGCGATGCGGCGGTTCGGCCGTGTCGTCTTCTTCCGACCCGTCGTGCGGGATTCGGCCGTCGATGACCAAAGCATTCGGTTGATGCGGTCTCGCTATCAATTGCCAGCCGCACCCGAACAAATGTTTGGTGTCACCCGGAAGGAAGCCCGGCAGATGCTCGCGGAGGATCGGTACGATGCCCTGATTCAACGCATCCAACAGAAGTTCAAGAGTTTGCAAGAGACCGCGGACTTTGCGGTGGTTGAAGGGACCAGCTTTCAGGGGCTCGCGACGGAGATCGAGTTCGAACTCAACGCGGACATCGCCGTCAACCTTGGCTGCGCGATCATGTCGGTCTATTCGGCGGCGAGTCAATCGGTTGAGGAAAGTGTGCAGTCGATTCGGATCGGTAACGATTCGTTGACCGATCACGGTGGGCATTTGCTCGCGACCGTGGTTAACCAAGTCCCGCCGGAACAACGTGGCGCACTCAGCCAGGCGTATTCGGCCGCGGGGCTCGCCGACACCGCGCCGATTTATACGCTGCCCGAAGAGGTGCTGCTGCGTCAACCAACGGTTCGCGAGATCCAAGTCGGACTCGGCGCGTCGGTCCTCGGTGGTGATGAATCGACGTTCGATCGTGAGGTCGCTCGATTGAAGGTGGCCGCGATGTTGCTGCCTGATTTCCTCGAACGGATGAAAGCGGGCAGTTTGGTGATCACGCCCGGCGACCGCAGTGACATCATTATCGGGTGCGCGCTGGCGAGTTTGGATTCAGCCAGTCCGTCGCCGGCCGGGTTGGTTTTGACCGGCGGTTTGTTGCCTCCGCTCGCGGTGCGACGGATGGTGAATCCGACGAGCGGGTTGCCGATTCTGACGACGAACGTGGATACCTTCACCGCCGCAACGATGGCATCGAAAGTGCGCGCGGAGATCGGAGAACACTCGCCGCGAAAAGTCGAATCGGCACTCGGGCTGTTTGAGCGAAATATCGATATGGAGGATCTCGCCAAACGCCTCGAGGCCCCCGGGCTGCACCGGGTCACGCCGATGTTATTCGAGCACTCATTGATCCAACGTGCCCGCGAGAAACGTGTGCGGATTGTTCTGCCCGAAGGCCATGATCCGCGTATTTTGCAGGCGGTGGATGTGCTCCGCCGGCGTGACGTTGCGGACATTGTTTTGTTGGGTGACCCCGAGAAAATCCGCAGCGCCGCCAGCCAGGTCGGTGTCATGCTGCCTGAACTCGATGCGATCCAATCGGGGAACGTTGTTGTGCGGGATCCCGACGATCACACGCCCACCGTCGAGATCATCCACCCACCGTCGAGTCCGCTGTTGGAATCGTTTGTGGACGAATACTACCGACTGCGCCGACACAAGGGACTCACTCGCGATGTTGCTCACGATCGGATGCAAGAGGTGAGTTACTTTGGAACGATGATGGTTCGTCGAGGGCTCGCCGCGGGGATGGTCTCCGGAGCGATGCACACAACGGCCGCCACGATTCGTCCTGCATTCGAATTCATCAAAACCAAGCCGGGGATCGGTTGCGTCAGCAGCGTGTTCTTGATGTGTCTGAAGAACGGCGTGCTGGTTTACGGCGATTGCGCCGTCGTTCCCAACCCGACCGCCGAACAGCTCGCCGAGATCGCCAGTTGCAGTGCCGACACCGCGAGCCAATTCGGAATCGAACCACGCGTCGCGATGTTGTCTTACTCCACCGGCGAGAGCGGCCAGGGTGAGGACGTGGACCGCGTTCGTTCTGCGACTGCGATGCTGAAGTCAGCCCGTCCTGAAATTTTGGTCGAAGGTCCGCTGCAATACGACGCCGCGATCGACCCGAGCGTCGCCGCGAAGAAACTGCCCGGCAGCAAAGTCGCCGGACGGGCAACGGTGTTTGTCTTCCCCGATCTCAACACCGGCAACAACACCTACAAAGCGGTGCAGCGATCCGCCAACGCCCTCGCAATCGGCCCGGTCCTGCAGGGACTGCGACGACCGGTCAACGATCTTTCGCGTGGTTGCACCGTTGCTGACATTGTGAACACGGTTGCGATAACTGCGGTGCAGGCGCAGGCGTCCCAGTCCATTGAACTCGACCCGGTACCTGCCGAAATCATCGACGAAGAAGCCGTCTCATGAATATCCTTGTTTTCAACGTCGGATCGACAACTCTTAAGTACGCGTGCATCGAAGTCGAATCCGGCGAACGGCTTTATGAAGGCTTGGTCGATCGCATCGGCCAGGTCGGCGGTGACGCGCCGGACCACCTTTCGGCAGCCCGCTGTGTCCTTGAAAAGTTCGGATTGCTGCCCGGCGCGGAAGCGTCCGCTCGCGACGACATGCCGGAACTCTCTGCGATCGCTCACCGAATCGTGCAGGGTGGGGACAGCTATCCGAAACCGGCGATCGTCAACGCAGACGTCCTCGCACAGCTAAAGACTCTCGACACGCTCGCTCCGCTGCACAACCCCTCGGCTCGTTCGGTGGTCGTCGCCATCGACAGTTTGAAAATTCCGTTGCCGCAGGTTTTGGTGTTCGACACGGCATACTTCAGTACCCTCGAACCGGCGGCGTATCGGTACGCGATCCCCGAACCGATCTACCGCGCCCACCGCGTACGGAAGTATGGTTTTCACGGAACGTCGCATCGTTTCGTGACGGCCCAAGCGATTCAGCATCTTAAGCATGATTCACCGGTTCGGATCATCTCGCTGCATCTCGGCGGCGGCGCGAGTGTGACCGCATCGCTCGACGGAAAAGCTGTCGATACGTCGATGGGGATGACGCCGCTCGAAGGATTGGTCATGGCGACGCGTTGCGGTGACATCGATCCATCGGTGCCGTTGCATTTGATTCGTTCGGCGGGAATGTCGGCCGATGATGTCGACCGACTGATGAACAAAGAAAGCGGGCTCGTCGGGTTGTGTGGCGAAGCCGACATGCGAGCGATTCTATCCCGTCGCGAAGCCGATGATCGTTCCGCGAAGTTGGCGATCGATATCTACGTCCGGCGAATTCAAAAAGTAATCGGTGGTTACCTGGCAATTCTCGGTGGCCTCGACGCGTTGATCTTCACCGCCGGAGTTGGCGAGCACGCGACGAAGATCCGAGAGTTGGTAACCGGACCTCTTGCTCACTTGGGAATTGTGATCGATCAAGCGGCGAACGAGTCACCCAAACTCGAAGATGGTATCGCTGACATCAGTGATCCTTCGGCGAGCGTGCGAACGTTGATCGTGGCAACCAATGAAGAACTCGCCATCGCCCGCGAATCAGCCCAACGGCTTGCCGAAGATTAGTCGTTAATGTCGCCTCCATTCTCGAGTAGTGGAACTTGTGAAAGACCCTCATGCTGCAGGATCTTTCACAAAATCCACTACAACTCACCCGAGAAATAAGCTGCGTCGAAATCCTAGAACGCTTGGAACTTTTGACGCGTCCGATCCTTCTAGCTGGATTCGCCAGAATTCAGGCCACCCAACTCTGACGCCATCGGCTACGCCATTTTTGAAGACGCTCTAATCGTGCACGCCAAGCGGATGACTTCACGCTAGGCGAGCCGTTCGAAGCCTTAACGCGTTTCCGATGACGGACACGCTGCTCAGGCTCATCGCAGCGGCGGCCACCATGGGGCTGAGCAGGAGGCCAAACACCGGATAGAGTAACCCGGCCGCCAGCGGGATGCCGATCGCGTTGTAGACAAACGCGAAGAACAGGTTCTGCCGAATGTTTCGCATCGTCTTGCGACTGAGGTTGGTTGCGGCCGCGATTCCACGCAGATCCCCTCCGACCAACGTGATTCCCGCAGACTCGATGGCCACACCGGTGCCCGTTCCCATCGCAATGCCAACGTTGGCTTCGGCAAGGGCGGGAGCATCGTTGATGCCGTCGCCAGCCATCGCAACCACTTTCCCCTGATTCTTTAACTCGCGAATAAAGTTCAGTTTCTCATCCGGGGACACGCCCGCATGGAACTCATCGATGCCGAGTTCTTCGGCAACCGATTGTGCGGTCCCCTGAGCGTCGCCGGTAAGCATCACGACACGCAGTCCGAGGTCATGTAGCGTTGCGAGCGCCGCCGGTGTGGATTCTTTGATCGGATCCGCAATCGCCAGGATTCCAGCGAGTTCACCATCGATTGCCACATAGACCACCGTGGCGTTTCGTTTCTGATACTCACGGGCTTTGGCGTCGATTTGTGACCGCTCGGTCGAGCCTTTGGTCTGTTCGTCAATCAAAGTTGAGTTGCCGACCAAAACATTGTGTGTGTCCACGTTTCCGCGAATGCCTTGGCCGGTGATGCTATCGAAGTCAGAGACGGAACGGTTTGTTTCCCCCGCCCGACGAACGATCGCATGAGCGAGCGGGTGTTCGCTGTGATTTTCGAGCGCCGCGGCAAACGATAACACTTCATCCTCGTTCCACTTGCCAACCGTTTCGACGGCAATGATCTCGGGACGTCCTTGAGTCAGCGTGCCGGTCTTATCGACCACGATCGTGTCGACGCGTTCCATAATTTCTAACATTTCTGCGTTCTTCACCAGCACACCGTCTTTCGCACCGCGTCCGACTCCAACCATCACTGACATTGGCGTCGCCAAGCCGAGGGCGCAGGGGCACGCGATAATCAGAACCGCAACCGCCGCAACGAGTGCGTGGGCGAGCTGGGGTTCGGGACCGAAGAACGCCCATCCGATGAAGGCGGTAATGGAAGCAACGATCACGGTCGGGACAAAATACTGGGCGACGACATCGGCGAGCTTTTGGATCGGTGCCCGACTGCGCTGTGCGTCGGCGACCATTTGGACGATCCGGCTGAGCACGGTTTCGGAACCGACGCCGGTCGCCTCCATCACAAATGCGCCGGTCTGGTTCAGTGTGCCGCCGGTGACGATGTCATCTCGAACCTTGGGGACAGGCATTGGTTCTCCGGTTAGCATCGACTCGTCGACACGACTGTTTCCGCTGACAATTGTTCCATCGACGGGGATCTTCTCGCCCGGTCGAACGCGGAGGCGATCGCCTTTTTTTACTTCGTCCAGGGGGACGTCTTCTTCCGAGTCGCCCGCAACGCGGTGAGCGGTATCGGGAGTCAGTCGCAGCAGCTCGCGAATGGCACCACCGGTTTGATGTCGCGCCCGCAATTCGAGAACCTGTCCGAGCAACACGAGTGTGATGATCACCGCAGCCGCCTCGAAATACAGCGGTGGTGTACCGTCTTCGTAGAAGGCCTGAGGGATCACGCCCGGCAGCAGAACCACGACGAGGCTGAACAGGTAGGCGGCCATCGTTCCCACGGCGATTAGCGAGAACATGTTCAGGTTCATCGTTCGAAACGATTTGACGCCCCTCACGAGCAGTGGCCAACCGCAGCCGAAGACCACGGGAGTGGCCAGCAACAATTGCAGCCAACCCGTGGTTGTTGTTGAGAGGTTGTCCGTCAAACGAATGCCGACCATCGGTCCCATCGCCAGCACCAACAACGGGATCGACAACGCCGCCCCGATCCAAAACCGTCGACGCATGTTGAGGTACTGCTGATCATCGCCTGACGACGACGGGTCGACGAATTTCGGTTCCAGGTCCATGCCACAAATCGGACAGTCGCCTGGCCCGACCTGTTCGATCTCGGGGTCCATCGGGCAGGTGTAGATCGCGTTGGGATCGGCGGGCTGCCCGTTCGACGAACCACTCTGTCCTCCTGAACCACTCTGTCCTCCGCAGCAACCTCCGTCCGAGGAGCCTTTGCCTTTCGCAGCATCTTTGGCTGCCCGTTCGGCCAAGACGGTATCTGGGTTCTTTTCGAACTTTTCCTGGCAACCCGGATGGCAAAAGTAGTAAGTGGTGCCCTGATAGTCGCTGTGCAAATTCGTCGACCGATCGACCCGCATTCCACAAACAGGGTCGATCGCTTTCGAGTCAGGATTTTCGTCACCGACGATTGGGTTGGCGATAGGAAGTTGCATAGCATTGTCCGTGTTCACTGTCGGCAGCCGATGTCCTGCCGGATTTTTGTTTGAATCGAGCGATCGATCACAATTCGTCACAATTCGATTATCCACGATTTTATGGGGCAACTGCTGTGCCATGCCGCAGAGGCAGTGTTGCCAGGGACGAACCATTCGTTTCGGTTCGCCTTCAGCGGAGAACACCGATATGGTGAGTTGGTCGTGGTTCCCGCGTAGTCGTCCCCTCTCGATAGAATGGACAGGTTGCGTGCGGACACGCCGCTGTGACACGCAACGAGAGCAGCAAACGAGCTACCAAAGGACCCGGGGAGATGGTTTGGCAAACGCGGATCGTTTGGTTGGTGGCGTTGTTGGCCGCCGGGTGGGTCGCGATGACGATGAGTCATGAGGTTGGGCATCTCATTGGTGGTTTTGCGGGAGGAGCCACGCTGGTGGATTGTGATCTCGCACCCTGGCGTCTGCCTTATTCTCTCCATTCGCCTGACCCCTATCCGTTGCTGACGTTGTGGGCGGGGCCTGTCTTGGGGGTTGTGGTGCCGTTGGCGGTTGCGTTGCTACTGCGACGGCCATGGATGTGGTTCATTGCGGACTTCTGCGTGCTCGCCAATGGTAGCTATTTAGCGCTTTCATGGATCAGCGGGGATCGGTTTCTCGACACTCCGCGACTTCTTGCCGCAGGAGCTCATCCGTTGTCGATCATCACGTTTTGTTTGGTGACGATCGGAATGGGCTACATTCGTTTTCGAAACGACTGCGTTGCGTTGCTCAGCGAGAGCACGTCTGAGCAGTCCAACGCAGAGCTATCGCGGACGAGAAGCGAATAACGTTTGATACTCGTGAAGATGAGCATCGACCTCACGAGAGAGCATCCGACCGTTGAGGTGTCCGCCGAGGACGGTGCCGTAGTACAACGGCGTCGCTACCGCAGGTGCGAACATTCCCAAGGAACTGCCCACGTAGGTTCCGTACGCCGGATAGAGAACCCGGTTGGCTTCGATGATGCCTGCCCGATCGCTGCGGGCATACAGGTAGTCCATCACATCACGCGACGCGAGCGTTTCGTGAAACAATGGCGTCCACAGATACAGCAACCCGTAGGTGCCCGGATACTTTCGGCGAGCAAAGTCTTTCGCGTGCGCGAGTTCGTGCAGCGCGATCGCAGGCACGTCGCTGTAAAGGTGCACGGTTTGCGTGTACGGGTTGAAGTGATCGCCACCGATCAAACGACCAGGGAAGATCGCTTCGCCGCCCACCGATAGCAAACCGAGGGTGTAACGATACGGCCAACCTACCGTGCGGTTCTTTCTCAGACGGTGAAAGTCTTTCAACGGCGCGTATTGGTTCAGCCGCACTTTGATGTGAGCGAGATGCGCGTCTTGCATGTAGTCGGTCGCCGCTTCGATGGTCGGTTCAGTGATCCGGTGGTTGTCGATGCGGCGATCCCACAGCAACAGTTTACCGGGAATGCCCCACACCCATCCTGCGCAGTCGAGCCACCAGATCGGTCGGCCGGCTTCGATCTCAGGTTCGTCTTCGAGGATCAATTCCGGCGCGACGTTGCGAGGATGCATCGCGATCGGTTGAGGCGAGAGCACGTGGCAACCCGCGAGCCATGGCAGCCACGTCAGGAGCAAGACGAGAGAAAGATGATGGACGTTCAACACGCTTAAAAGTCTCTCCAAACGCCGAGCGACATGCCGACCCATCGAGCCGTCGATGATTCGTCGGCATAGCCCCAGGTGTCGCGAGCCTGAGCGACGCCGTGAACCATGAACCCGCGTGCCCCGACCGAAAGAAACGATTTCTCGGTGAGTTTCCACAGCACGTCGGCGTTGGCCGTGTAGGAGGCGGCGAATTCAGCTCGCTCGGCGTGGAAGGTCGCCAACGTTCCGTCCGTTCGCACCCCGCTTTGATCGATCAGGCTGCCGCCGATGCCCGCCGACAATCCAGCGGAAAACACCAACACACGCCAATCCCAATATCCGGTTGCGGACGCGTCGAAGGTGATCACGTGGTTCTCGCCGACCGCCACGTTTTCGAGCGACACGTGGTCGATCGCGTCTTGGATGTGGCTGTAGCGAACCCCGAACGCTGTTTCGCTGCGGCCGCGGAGCAACAGATTGGTCCATCCGTACGCCGCACGCGTCGTCAGCAGTTCGCCTTCGTTGGCGTAATACTCGCCCGGATGAAAGGTTGTCTCGCCTTCACCACGAAGGCTCAACAAAGAGAACTCGGCAAATTTTCCCGGACGTGAAACACCAAAAGGAGTCTGGTGTGAAACGCGTAGCTCAAAGCCACCGTTGAGTTCGGATTCGACGGTCGACACGCGTTGGTTACCACCGTCATCCCATCGCAAATCAATATCGTCGTCGCGGTGCATGACGACGCCCTGCAAGACCGCTGACCATGCGGGGGTGGGCGACATGATGATCGTGTTGTCCACGACCAACGTGTTTTGATTCCAATCGGAGGAGGTGATCGTCAACGGCAACTGTTCCGGCACCGGTTGTTCCGGCTGAATCGGGAACTCCTGCACCGACCAAATCTCGTTTTCGACTGAGATCTCTTCCGCGACCGAGGAGGCACACGGGGGCCATGCCCACAGCGCAATCACGACCCCGATTCCGATCAGGGTGACGACTCGTCGGCGAGGAGCGGTAGCGAGTGGCAACGCGGAT
>NZ_ANOH01000332.1 GCF_000346505.1 Aporhodopirellula sallentina SM41 | reverse complement strand
GGATAATCAACCTTCCCGACACGGAACCGCCAGATCTCACCCGACAGAAATCACGGTTCTGCAAATCGCATGCATCGCCTACGATGGTGTCTTTCGCACCGCCTGAACGGAGTCCAACCATGAAACGCCTGGCAAAGATTACCTCACTCGTCCTACTTGGTTTCGTCACGGGCGCCCCCGCTGGCTATTTCATTGCGAACGGTAATTCAACTGCTGCCACTTCATCGCAAATTCCGGATACGCCCAGCATTTCACTTCCCCAAGACTTTTTCGCGAAACTTCCTGCATCCGAAGATGGATACCATCGTCTGGTTGCCGTTGAAACGTTCACATTTCCTGGGGCCGATTCCGCAGATGTGAAAGCTGGCGACGAGATTCTCTTGCCGCGCATCGAGATTCCAGCCGGCGGCGAATCGCTCCAGTAGCGTTTGCCATCACGAATTCAATTCCGCTCGCGAGTAACCCGCGTGGTGCACGCGAGCGGCGACGTCGACTATTCGCGATCACCTCATTCTGGTTCATGGCCGTGTGACCACCAACATTCTGCCGATGGAGATGTCGCTAATGTCAAACTCGTCGAAACGCTTTCGCCTCGTCCTTGCTGCGTCACTATTCGTGCTATGGACTGCTTGGGCAATCTGGGCCAACCAGCCGCACTACTACGACGCCCAGGCTCTGGAACAAGAAATCGCAAAGCTATTCCCAACGGGTTCCGCACCGAAGTTGGAACCTGCTTCAGGAGGGTTCCCAGTGCATCACATGCGATATGATTTTTCTGGAAACGAGGATTTGACCGTTCACGAATTTTCCACAGACAAATTTGGACTGAA